>NZ_JASODY010000004.1:0-127119 GCF_030212265.1 Corynebacterium sp. UMB9976 | reverse complement strand
CAGTCAGGGTTTTTGCACCGCCATCTGGTTGTTCCTTTGGTTGTGGTGCCGTTTTTCTTCATGTGCCCAGTACATATAGGGCATCGGGGTCTGTTTGGAGTCACCCAGAAAGACAACCAAGCCGCTGATACCACATGCAGGAGCCATTCCGGTGGATTGGACAAGAAACGGGCCTGAATAAGGTCTGGAACCTTATTTAAGCCCGTTTTATGCGGTCTGACCAGCGGATAGGCTGAAAATCAGACACACTTTTTGCTACTTAACCCTCAGTGGCAGCCGCGGGCGCTGTGCTGTGCGAATTAGTGCGCTCTAGTCCCGGGCGGTCTCCCGCAGCGTGCGGGCCGTCAGCTCCACCGCGGCGCGCCACGCCCGTGGCTGGGTGAAGCCCTCCTCGGCACCCGCATCCCCTCGGGTGCGCACCCCCGGCTCCAGCGCGGCACCGGCCGCGCGGGCCGCCGCGCGCTGGCGGGCATAATCCCCGCCCGTCTCGATCAGGCGCAGCACATCCTGCAGCTCAGCCTTGCAGCCCAGCTCCTCGGCAAGCGGGGAGAGCTCCTCCACCCACCGGCGCAGCTCGTCGGTGACCATCCGCTCCGTGGTCTCCCGATCGGTGATGATCAGCGCTTTCAGGCCATAGCGCGCGGCGCGCCACTTATTCTCCGCCACGTGCCACTGCTGCAGGCTCGGCAGCTCCTCGCCCGCGTCGTACATCCGCTCGAAGTACACGACCAGGCAGTGCAGGTACGCGCTGATAGCCGCGACCTCCCAGATCGCCATCGTGGAATCCGCAAAGCGAACCTCGATGGTGCCGTACTTGGACGGGCGGACGTCGAAATGCATAGAACCGGTGTGGTTAATCACGCCGGAACGATCCTGATCGCGGTTGAACTCCTCCCACTCATCCCAGGAGGCGAATTGATAAGGAATGCCCGCGGTCGGCAGCTGCTGATACAGCAGGGTGCGGTTCGAGGCATAGCCGGTGTCCAGCCCCTCCCACGCCGGGGAGGAAGCCGACATCGCCAGCACGTGCGGGTAGTGAGTCATCACCGCGTTGATGATCGGCCAGACCTTCTCCTTCGAGCCCACGCCCACGTGCACGTGGATGCCCCAGATGATCATCTGCCGCCCCCAGTACTGGGTGCGCTCGATGATCTCCCGATAGCTTTCCTTGTCGCTCATCTCCTGGTCACCCCAGTTGGTGAACGGGTGGGTGCCCGCGGAGAACAACAGCACGCCGATGCGATCGGCGCAGTCCAGAAGCTGCAGCAGCTGCTCGCGCAGGTCCTCCACGGCGGCGGGGATATCCTCGTGAACGGTGGTGACCATCTCCACGGTGTTGGCCATGAACTCGCGGGTCACGCGGTGACCCGGGTAGACCTTATCCATGAGGTCGAGCAGTTCCCCGGCCCGTGGCACCAGGTCCAGGGTCTCCGGGTCGATGAGGGCGACCTCCCACTCGAGTCCAACGGTGGGTTCAGATCCGGGAAAGTCCATCGGCCCAATCATCCCTTCGCTCGGTACAGCACGGCAGTCATTCGGCTCGTGCTGCGTGGCGCGGCTATCGCGTGAAGCCGGGGCGCGGGTCCCCGGCGCGTTCTATCCCCCTATCCTTGCAGATCGCCTAGCGAGGCATGTCATTCACCGTGACAACAATCACCGCACCCGGTGGCGGGCCGTCCAGAAGCTGGACGTCGCGGAGGGAATCGTCGATCTCACGGTTGCGCTCGCGGGTCTCGAGGCCGTGCTCCTTGGCGATCTGCTCGGCGGCGGCCTTCGCCTTCGCGTCCCCGGCCGGGTAGAGCACGACGGACTCGCGGAAGACGTACGCGGAATCCGGCAGGTTACCGATCGACTTCGCGTCCCACTTCTCGCCGCGCAGGCCGTCGGCGGTGCGTCCGGCCAGGCCTTCGATCGGGGAGTTGTTCAGGACGGTGACGTGGGTGGCCTCGCGGTCCTTGTCGCTCAGCGCCCCCTGGTTCTCGGCATCCTCGGCGGCCCTCTTCTCGGCCTCCGCCTTCTTTTCCGCTTCAGCCTTTGCGTCGTCGGCGGCCTTGTCGCGGGCAGCCTGACGCTCGGCGTTTTCCTTCTCCTTGGCCAGGCGGGCCTGCTCGGCAGGGCTCAGGTTGCTGGTGTCCTCGTCCCCCTGACCGGCCTGGACGTTGCCGTCCTCGGAGTCGTTGCCGTTGACGAAGCTGACCGCACCCCAGGCGATCAGTGCGATGGCGACGGCGATGAGCACCATCGCCAGGCCGCGCAGCGGCAGCCCCTGGCCGGAGCGGGCTTCCGCACCTACCTGGCCGCCCGGCTCGCCTGCGGCGACACCGGCCTCACCAGCGCCTGCGCCAGCGCCCGTTGCACCAGCAGACCCCGCGCCAGCAGCACCGGCTGCCCCGGCGCCGGCTGCGCCAGCGACCGCGGCCCCGCCGATGCGGCGGCGGCCCGCCTCATGGTGACGCTGGGCCGCGGCGGCAGACTCGTCGTCATAATCCTCGTATTCGCTGTCGCCGTACTCATCCTCGTACTCTGCGTACTCGTCGTCGTACTCTGCGTAGTCACCGTCGTGGTAACCCGCGTAGCCAGCGGCATAGTCCTCATGCTCGCCGTAGCCATCGTCGTAGCTACCTTCGTAGCCATCGTCGTAGCCGTCGGCGTCGTAGTCGGAGTATTCCGCGTCCTCGAACTCGGCGTCGATCGGGTCCTCGTGGGCGCCGTGCTGCGGCTCCAGGTTGAGGGGGCGGTCGTCGTCGAAGTTCTCGTCGAGGGAATGGCGTGGTCGATTCGAATCAGTCACGACACAAATCTTAACTACAGTCACACCCGCCACGGCAGCGGCGCGCCGAGAAGCCCGCGCTTTCCGTGAGCCTCACTCCCCTGCCCCGCCGTGCCGATACGTCAGTCCCGCCACCGCAGCCACGGGCCGCACCGAACCAGCACTCACTCCTCCCGGCGGCGCAGCAGGGTGCGCACCAGCACCGGATCGAAGTCCAAGGCCTCCGGCTTCTCAATCAACCGATTCAGCTGCTGGAAATAGCGCACCGGCTTCACCCCGAAGCGATCCTGGATCGCCTCCCCCTTCGCCCCCGGGTGCCGCCACCATTGCCGCTCGAACTCCAGCATGGCGCGCTCCCGCTCACTCAGAGCAGAGTTTTCGGGATTCACGGAGGCTGGCATGCTCATAAAGCTAGTGCACTTCGGCCCTTGAACGCCACGCACCCTAAAATGGTCGCCATGACTGTTCTGCCCATCGTCATCGCTGGCGATCCCGTCCTGCACAACCCCACCAACAAGGTCGGGGAACCAGACCTCGACGCCAACGGCGTCCCCACCGAGGAATTCAAGAAGTTCATCGCGGACATGCACGAAACCATGGACCGCGCCCACGGCGTTGGCCTGGCAGGCAACCAGGTGGGGGTGCCTAAGCGGCTCTTCGTCTACCACTGCCCGGACATCGACGGCCCCAACGGCGAGCAGCGCACCGAGGAAGAAATCGCTGCCCAGGGTGGCCCGATGCGCCGCGGCACCGTCATCAACCCGGTGCTGGAAACCAGCGAGATCCCGGAAACCATGCCCGATGAGTACGAGGATGAGGAAGGCTGCCTCTCCGTCCCCGGCTACTCCTTCCCCACCGGGCGGGCCGACTGGGCACGCGTGACCGGCATCGACGAGAACGGTGAGCCGGTGACCGTCGAGGGCTACGGCTTCTTCGCCCGCTGCCTGCAGCACGAGGTCGGCCACCTGGATGGCTTCCTCTACACCGACACCCTCATCGGCCGGAACAAGCGCGCCGCGAAGAAGACCTTCAAGGCCGAGGGTTGGAACGTCGAGGGCAACCGGACCTGGCTGCCCGGGGTCGATAAGGATCCCTTCGGGCACGACGACGTCGGTTCGGCCGAAACGCAGGATTAGCTAGCCGCCCTATGAAGGATCACTCCGCACAGCAACCAGGGACGGGTACTACCGCAGGCAAGGCCACCGCGCCCCACGAGGTGGATACCGATCTCGTCGCCGCGGCCGCCGGTGCCCGCCGCGTCCCCGGCCTGGGCTTCCCGCTCTCCCGCCGCACTGATCCCGTCTCCGTGCGCCCGGGGGTGAGGGTCGTGGTGCGCCGGGTGACCGGCCGGCTCGCCGAATCCGGCCGGCCGGAAGTCAGCGACGTCATCGGCACACTGCTCAGCGTGGATCCGCTGGTCGTCCGCCCCGCACCCCGGAAGCGGGAGCCCGGCACAACCGCACAGGAACCGGTAGAGATCGCGGCGGGCAGCGTCGTCGTCCTGAAAACCTTGAGCACCAAACCGGTGCGCAACAGCGACATCCGGGCGGTGGAAGAAGCCATCGCGCAGGCCTTCCCCGGCATCGAGAACTCCTGGGTGGAGGGCTGGCTGTGCCGCGCGGGCGACGGGATCACCGAGCGCTCCAACACCGCCGTGCCGCTGGGTCCCAATGCGGCGCTGCAGCCCGTGCCGGTGGAAGGTATCAAGGCCTTCTATGCCCAACACGAGCTGCCCGCAGCGCTCATGGTGCCGGACCGGATCGGGCGGACCGCGGAGAACCTGGAGGGCACGCGCGGGCCGGAGATCCTCGTGATGACCCGGGAGCTGGAAGACCTCGGCGAGCCCCCAGCGCTCACCGGCGACGCGGGCCTGGTGCACCCCAACTTCGCGGGCCAGACCCTGGAGATCGAGGTGCTGGACCAGCCCACCGAGGAGTGGCTCTCCCGCTACCACTTCCGCGGCCAACCACTGCCCGAACACGCCCTGGAGCTGCTGCGCACGCGCATCGACGGGACACTGGGCTTCGCGCAGGTCCGCATCGGTGGGACCCTCGCCGCGATCACCCGCGCGACGATCACCACCACCGAGGCCGGGCGCTCCTTCCTGGGTTATTCCGCGGTGGAGGTTCTGCCGGAGTACCGACGCCACGGGTTGGCCACCCACCTGGGGCACGTGCTGCTGCACTGGGGCGCGCAGCACGGCGCCACGGAGGCCTACCTGGAGGTCATCGAGACCAACACCGCCGGGCGGGGGCTGTACCACGACCTGGGTTTCTCCGAGCACCACCGGCACCGCAGCCTGCAGCTGGACTAAAACCGGGCGCGCTGGGCAGGCAGTCGCCGCAGAGCGAACAGACTGCCCCGCCGTGCAGGGCGTGTCCGCAGGCTTCAGTAGGCTGTCATCTATGCGCATCGCCACGTGGAACATCAACTCCGTCCGCACCCGCGAAGACCGGGTCCGAGCCTTCCTGGAACGCTCCGACGTGGACGTGCTCTGCCTGCAGGAAACCAAGTGCACGGATAAGCAGTTCCCGGACTTCAGCGACACCGGCTACGAGCAGGCACACCACGGCCTGCACTCCTTCAACGGGGTCGCCATCCTCTCCCGGGTGGGCCTGGAGGATGTGCAGACCGACTTCGGCCAACCCGGCTTCGATAAGGATCTCAACGCGCCGCAGGAGCAGGAAGCCCGCGCCATCGGCGCGGTCTGCAACGGCGTTCGGGTGTGGAGCCTGTACGTGCCCAACGGCCGGGAAATCCGCGACCCGCACTACAGCTACAAGCTGGCCTGGCTGGACGCGTTGGCAGCTCACGCGAACGCCACCGGGGAGGACAGCACCGAGGAGAAGTTGGTGCTGACCGGCGACTTCAACATCGCGCCCCGCGACGAAGATGTGTGGGACCGCAGCTGGTTCGAGGGCAAAACCCACGTCACTCCGAATGAGCGCAAGCGGCTCACCGCGCTGGAGGACGCCGGCCTGACCCAGGCCACGGAGCTCATCGCCGACCAGTACACCTACTGGGACTACCAGGCCATGCGCTTCCAGAAGAACGAGGGCATCCGCATCGACCTGCAGTACGCCCGCGGGCTCAAACCCGAGGCCGGGCGCGTGGACCGAGACGAGCGCAAGGGCAAGGGCGCGTCCGACCACGCCCCCGTCATCATCGACTACGCCGTCTAAACAGCCAAGAGGAACAAGCAGATGTGGTGGCTAGAGCCCGTCGACATGGCGGTGGGAGTAGTGGACCAACTGGAGTGGTACCACTTCCTCATCGTCGGGCTGGACTACGTCCTGAAGTTCGTGGCCCTGGGGTGGGTGCCGCAGAAGCGCCGCCCCTCCTCGGCCATGGCATGGCTGCTGGCGATCTTCCTCATCCCCTTCATCGGCATCCTGCTGTTCCTCATGATCGGCTCGCCGGTGGTCAACCGGCGCCGCCACAAGATCCAGGTTCAGGCCAACACGCTGATCCGCGACATGTCCAGCGGAGAGCCGGACGTCCCCGAAGGCCTGGACGTCACCGAAGAGCAGCTCTCCATGGTGCAGCTCAACCGCGAACTGACCGCGATGCCAGCGGTGGGCGGAACCCTGCGGAAGCTGTACTCCGACTACGCGGAATCCATCCGCGAGATCGCTAACGCCATTGACGAGGCCCAGCACTACGTCAACGTCGAGATCTACATCATGGCCTGGGACGAAACCACCGACCCCTTCTTCCAGGCACTGGCCCGGGCCGCCGACCGGGGCGTGAAAGTACGCCTCATGTACGACCACGTGGGCTCCATGAAGTACCCGGAATCCCACCTGCTCGGTCGCAAGCTCGACCGGCTAGGCATCGAGTGGTACGCCATGCTGCCACTGAAGCCCTGGCGCTGGAAGTTCCGTCGGCCCGACCTGCGCAATCACCGCAAGCTCGTCATCACCGACGGGGAGCGCGCCTTCATGGGCTCCCAGAACATGATCGACGCCAGCTACCTCAACTCCGGCAACCTCAAGCTGGGCCGGCAGTGGGTGGACATCATGGGCGAGTTCACCGGGCCGATCGTGTCGATCATCAACTCCGTGTTCGCCGTGGATTGGTATTCCGAATCCGGGGAAACGCTGGACCTCATCGACCCCTCCGTCCACGCGGAGCAGCTCGCCACCGCCAAGAAGGACACCGGCGCCGAGCTCATGCAGCTCGTCCCCTCCGGGCCGGGCTTCACCACCGAGCCGAACCTGCGGCTCTTCGTCTCGATGGCGCACCACGCCAAGGAAAGCCTGCAGATCGTCAGCCCCTACTTCATCCCCGACGAGTCCCTCCTGGAGGCCGTCACCACCGCAGCCTACCGCGGGGTGAAGGTATCGCTGTATGTCTCCGAGGAATCCGACCAGATGATGGTCGGGCACGCGCAGGCCTCCTACTACGAGGAACTCATGGAATCCGGCGTGGAGATCTACCAGTACCCCGCGCCCGCCGTGCTGCACACCAAGTGCGCCATCGCCGACGGCGAGGTGGCCGTCATGGGCAGCTCCAACATGGACATGCGCTCCTTCGGGCTGAACTACGAGATCACCCTCATGACCTTCGAGGGCGCGGTCATGGACAGCCTCCAGGAGATCATCGACGCCTACCGCGAAGCCTCCCTCCGCCTCGACCCGAAGGAGTGGAAGAACCGCCCGTGGTACAAGCAGTACCTCGATAATGTCTTCCGCCTGACCAGCGCGCTGCAGTAGCCCAGCCCAGGGCAATTACTTTTCTCCCGCAAAATGCCACGGAAAAGCCTCGCCCGCGCCTACACTGGCTAGCTACATAAAGAAAATGTCGGCCCACCGAATTGCCCCTGACGCATGTAGCTATCCAAGGACAAAGAGCGAGGAACAGTAATGAGCAGCACAGCGACCTCCCCCCAGCGCCCCAAGCCCAACGTCAGCGGGCACAAGGCGAAGGAAGTCCTCCCGGACGTCGACGTCGCCGAAATCGCGTCCAGTGTCTTCGACTTCCTCTCCGCCACGCGCCGCCTGATGAGTCGCCCCAGCGCGGACATGAAGATCTCCCAGTCCGAGATCGAGGTGCTGCAGTTCATCTCCCAGCACCCGGGTTGCGGTGTCTCCGAGATCGCCCGGCTGCGCTTCCTCCGCGCCTCCAACGTCTCCGCCACCGTCCGCCGCCTCATTAACGACGGCCTCGTGGACCGGCAGGCCAATGACTACGACCGCCGTGCCCAGGACCTCTACCTCACCGACAAGGGGGTGGACATCATGAACACCATCACCGACGAGTGGGCGATGTTCATCGCCCAGGCCACCTCCCGGATGGAGCGCTCCGATGTCCGCAAGCTGCGCGACGGTGTCCCCGCCCTGCGTGGGCTCTCCGATGCTGCGGAGGCGATCATCGATAACCTCCAGCGCGAGCGCGAACGCGTGATCTAGCCGCTGGAGCTGCCCGGGAGCCACTTAAGGGCCACCCCGGAGCCACCGAAGAGCCACCCCGGGGCCGGGCCCTGTCGTTACTGCCCTGGCGTTAGTGCTGTGACATGACGGCTGCGTCATGACGGCTGTGGCGCTACTCCGCGTTCGGGGCGAACTTCGCGGCCAGCAGCGTGCCCGCGATAGCCACCGCCACCGAGGCGATCATGCACAGCCCCAGGGCCAGCATCCGGTCGAAGCCCAGGCCCACCAGCGGGCTCATCACCCCGGCCACCACGAACTGCCCCGCACCCAGGACCGCCGAGCCAGCGCCCGCGCGATCCGCCGCCAAGCCCTGGGCCAGCGCGGTGGAGTTAGACATGTTCAGCCCCACCCCGAAGGTGGCGACGAAAACCGCAGCCGCCAGGGCGTACATCGCGGCGTCGACGTCCCTGGGAAGGACGAGGGCGCACAGCAGCACCGCCACCGCCCCGACGGCGATCAAGCACACCGCCACGCGCTGCAGGCGCCGCGCCCCGATGCGCCCCACCAGACGGATATTCAAAGAGTTCGCGCTCAGCAACGCGACCGCATTGAGTGCGAACATCGCGGAGAAGCCCACCGAGCTCAGCCCGAAGACCTCCTGGTAGACGTAGGAGGAACCGGAGATGAAGGCGAACATCGTGCCGAAGCCAAACGCGAAAGCCATCGCATAGCCCACGAACGCCGGGCGGCGGAATAGCCCCAGCATGTTCCGGTACATCCGCACCGGCCCACCACCATGGCGCCGCTCCACCGGCAGCGTTTCCGGCTGGCGCCAGGCCACGAGAATCTGGGCCAGGGCGATCAGCGCCAGGGTGAAGAAGATCGCCCGCCAGCCCGCGGCCTCGTTGATGACCCCGCCCAGCAGCGGCGCAAGGATCGGGGCCACGCCGATGATAAGCATCATGACCGAAAGCGCCTGGGCGGCGGCCGAGCCGCGCAGCTTATCGGCGATCATTGCGCGAGTCAGCACCACGCCCGTGCCGCCGGCAACGCCCTGGAAAAAGCGAGCGGCAATCAACACCGCCGCCGTGGGGGCGGTCGCGCACACCACGGAGGCAATCAGTCCCAGCACCATCCCGAAGCACAACAGCCCACGGCGGCCCCGGCCGTCCGAGAGTGGCCCAATCAGCAGCTGCCCCAGGGCCATACCCACCATGTAGGCGGTAATGGAGAGCTGCACCACGGCGGGGCTCGCCCCCAGGTCCCGACCGATCAGCGGTAGGGCGGGCAGGTACATGTCCGTCCCCAGCGGCCCGCCCGCAGAAAGCAGCGCGAAGCCCGCCAACGTCAGCACACCGAGCTGCTGCTTCTTCGAATCCATTTTTTATTTTTTACTCCAACCTAGCGCCGCGGTGCTCACGGGCACCGCGGCGCTAGGCGTACCAAGAACTAGCGGGGACTTTAAGCGTCGCGCTTCTTCAGGGCGATCAGGCCGGCGAGGAAGAAGATCACACAGAAGGCCGCGAAGTAAAGGATGGACCCGACCTGGCCCCACGGGGCGTCCGGGGTGTCCATCATCATCGTCGCCATGTCGATGTTGTTGAAGGGCATGTACGGCGGCAGCCAGTCGCGAATCTTCGGGACCAGTGGCACGACGGCACCTTCGACAACAAGCTTCCACAGCAGCAGGGCCGCGATGCTAGCCGCCGTCGAGCGGAGCAGGTAGCCCACGCCCGTGGAAATCACGACGGAGAGCAGTGCGTACAGCACCAGGCGACCGATCGCGGTCCACAGGTCGTCTGCCCCGAAGCCGGCGGACTCCAGGATCGTGTCATTATCGGTGATGATGCGGGAGGCGGCGAACTTGCTGGTCCACACGGACAGCACCGCGCTGACGAAGGTCAACACCATGGCGAGCACGCCATAGACCAGGACCTTCGCAAAAGGCACCGGGAGGCGCTTCGGCGTGGCGAGCAGCGTGTTTTTCGCGGTGCCATTGGCGTACTCGTTGGTCACGTTGAGCACAGCCTGGATGATGATGATCATCATGCCGAAGACGAGCATGCCGCCCAGCGCACCCGTTGCGTCCAGGGCGTTCTTCGCGTCGACGACCCCGGCGACATCAGCCGGGCCATCGCTCTCGGTCGCCGTTTGGTAGATCAGGCCTGCGCCGACACCGTTCAGCGCAGCGAAGGCAATAGAAAAGAAGAGGATCAGCCCGGAGGTCCACCACACCGCCTTGGTCGTGGAGAGCTTGAGCCATTCAGACTTAATCAGGTTCATGGGTTCTTTACTCCCCCTTCTCGATGCGGTTGTCTGCACCGTCGACCGGAACACCCAGCTCGGCGGTGGATGGGGTGGCCGGAATCCCCGGGGCGCCCAGCCCGGCCTTGGCCTGGTACTCGACGGAATGCCCGGTCTGCTGCATGAAAGCCTCCTCCAGGGAGGCGGACTTCTGGCTCAGCTCGTTCAGGCGCAGCCCGTAGGTGTAGGCCAGGCCGCCCACCCAGTCGGTGTCGTGATCCGGGACGACGAGAATGTCGCGCCCCTCGGCGTCCTTACTCTTCTCGAAGTTCACGGCCTCCTCACGCAGCGCGTTTTCCATCTCGGCCAGGTGCTCGGAACGCACGATCGTGGTGGTCTGGGAGGAGCTCTTGATGAAGTCGTGGACGGACTGATCCGCTACCAGCTTGCCCTTACCGATCACGACCAGGTGGTCGGCGGTCTGCGCCATCTCGGAGAGCAGGTGGGAACTGATCAGCACCGTGCGTCCCTCGCGAGCGAGCTGGCGGACGAAGTCACGCACCCAACGAATGCCCTCCGGGTCGAGGCCGTTGACCGGCTCGTCCAGGATCAGGACCTCCGGGTCGCCCAGGAGTGCGGCGGCGAGCCCCAGGCGCTGCCCCATACCGAGGGAGAACTTGCCTGCCTTGCGACCGGCGACGTTGGACAGGCCAACGATGTCCAGCACCTCGTCCACCCGCTTGCGGGAAAAACCATTCGCCGCGGCGATCCAGCGCAAGTGGTTGACGGCGGAGCGGTTGGGGTGAACCCACTTCGCATCCAGGAGGGTGCCTACCTTGGTCAGGGGGCGGTCGAAGTCCGCGTAACGCTTACCGTCGATCAGGGCGGACCCGCTGGTCGGCGTGTCCAGCCCGACGATCATTCGCATCGTCGTCGACTTTCCGGCGCCGTTGGGACCGAGGAACCCGGTGACAATCCCGGGTTTGACCTCAAAATCCAAGTTGTCGACAACGGTGGTGCCACCGTATGCCTTGGACAGCGAGTTCACTTTGATCATGGGCACCAGTGTGCCATAGCAAGCAGACATCCCGACAGATCAGCGGCCTGCCTTTCCGCTGCATACCCCCTCCATCCCCCACAGTCCCCCCCTGCAGAGTCCCCACACAGTGCGGCTTGACTAGCCCGCAGAACCCCGCGCACCGTTTGTGACGGGAGTGGCAATAGTGAATTGTGCCCTGCGTTATAATCAGGCCATGTCTGCGCCGCTCTATGCCGATGCCGATCGGTGGATGGATCGTGACGACTCGCCTGCGGGCAGTCGCACGGTCCGCGGCCTCATTGCCCCAGCCATGGCGCTGCCCAAGCGCTTCCTCAACTTCATCTCCACCACGCCCGGGATCCTGACGATCATCTCCTTCCTACTCGTCGCCGCGATCCTCGCCGCCGGTGGCGCGATGGCGCTGAGCTCCACCTGGCGGCAAGACGACCTCAACACCCTGGTGAGCCGCACCGAACCGCTCTCCAACGCGGCCCAGGAACTCTTCAATTCCCTCTCCGTCGCGGACTCCGCCGCCACCACGGAGTTCCTCGAAACCAAAGAGCAAAACTCCGCCCAGTCGCAGAGCTACGACCGACACATCGCCAACGCCAGCCAAGAGATCATCAAGGCCTCCGCCGGCATCGACAATGTCGGCTCCCGCGAGATGGAGCTCGTCCTCCAGCTGCAGACGAACCTGCCCCGCTACGTCGAGCTCGTCTCCGAAGCGAGCGCGAACGACCGCTTCCGCAACCCCGTCGGAGCGTCCTACCTGACGCAGGCCTCCCACCTGATGCAGCAGACGATGCTGCCCGCCGCCGAGGAGCTCTACACCATCACCTCCAAGCAGGTCAGCGAGCAGCAGCGCAACGTGATCTCGCCGATGTGGTTCCCGCTTTCCGGACTCATCGCCGCCGTCGTCCTGCTGACCATCGCGCAGCTGTGGCTCTCGGCCAACACCAACCGCGTATTCAACATCGGCTACCTGACCGCCACGATGCTCATGGTCATCGCCCTACTCGTGGCGTCCATCAGCGCGGGCTGGACCTGGAAAGCCGGCACCAACTGGATCCAGTCCTCCATGGGGCCGCTCGAAACGCTCACCCAGCAGCGCATCGCCGCCCAGCAGGCCCGCACCGGCGAAGCCCTGGGGCTGGTGCAGCGCAGCTACGGCGACGACAACCAAGAGAAGTTCTCCGCGACGATCGCCCGGATCGACAACGAGCTCGAATCCATCCGCGACTCCGTGGTCTCCCCACACCGCATCGTCCTGGCCCGCGAGCACCTCCAGAAATGGGACGCCGCCCACGCCGACATGGTCTACGAACTGCAGCACGGCAACTTCAAGGCTGCCTCCGCCGCCGCCCTGGGCTCCCCCTCCGACGACGACCAGCAGGCCGTCGTCGCGAACTCCAATCGCTCCCCCAAGGACGTCCGACTCGACCTACGCACCAGCTACACACTCTTCGACGAAGAGCTCCAGGAGCTGATCAGCGAGTCCCGCGAGCAGCTGCGCGACGTGCTCACCGCAGGACAGTCGGCAGCGCAACGCACCGCGACGATCGTCGCCATCATGACCGCCGTCGCCGCAATCGCCACGCTGGTCGGTACCAGGCCGAGGGTGAGGGAGTACCTGTGATGATCGACGCCAACCGCCGCACCACCCGCGCAGGTCGCTCCCACCTGCTCCGGGGCACCGCTGCGCTCCTCGGCGCCGCGACCCTGCTCACCGGCTGTGCCACCACGCCGACCAGCCCGTCCTGGCCGATCGTGGCCCGCGAGCCCGACGCCGACCTGCCCGCCCAGGCGCGTATCTACGACACCGCAGACCTCGAGCCCGTCCACACCGAACCCGCGGAACCCCTCGGCTCCCTGGCCCCCACCGCAGCCAGCGTGAAGGAGAATGTACCGAATATCTCCAAACGCGGCCGCCTCATCGTGGGTGTTGCCCAGTCCCTCTACCGGCTCGGATACCGGGACCCGGAGAGCTCCGACCTCATCGGCTTCGAAGTCGACCTCGCCCGCGAGATTGCCCGCGATATCTTCGGCGACCCCAACAAGGTGGAGTTCCGCTACGTGGAATCCCGCCACCGCGAGGACGCCCTCCGCACCGGCGACGTGGACCTCGTGCTGCGCACCATGACCACCACGCGGGAACGCCAGAAGTCACTGGAGTTTTCCATCCCCTACCTCCACATCGAGGAACGCCTGCTGACGCTCAAGGGCTCCGGCATCGAGTCCATCGCCGACCTCAAGAATAAAACCGTCTGCGCCTCTCAGGACTTCCCGCCCGGTGTGGTGGCACATCTCCTCCACCCCAAGCGCATCCTGCAGACCCGCACGTGGACCGACTGCCTCATGGCCATGCAGCAGGGGAACGTGGACGCCATCTACTCCGACGACGCGATCCTCTCCGGGCTCGCCGCCCAGGACCCGGACACCCACCTCATCGGAGCATCCCTGGGCGAGGGCTACTACGGCGTGGCCATGGCCCCGCCCGGCAAGGTCGTGGGGCCCGGCGCGGAGTCCCTCGACGAGGACGACGAGCACGTGAGCTGGCAGAGCGAGGGGCTCACCCGGCAGGTCAACCGCACGCTCGAGCGGCTGCGGGATACCGGCGAGCTGGACCGGATGTATAAGAACTGGCTCGAGGAGTACCTGGGGCCAGCGAGGGAGTTGCCCGCCCACTACCGCACGCCAGCGGAATCCGCCGCGCTGACCAAGGAACGCGAAGAATACAACAGGGAGCAGATTCCCGGCATCGAGGAAGCGAAGGGAGGCGAGTAGAAGATGAGCGAAAAGGACGCAGCGGAGCAGAACATCCAGGAGCAGGGCCGCACCCCAGAACCGGATGCTGGACCACCAACTGAGGCAGTGGACCGCACCGAACCGGAGGCTGCAACTGGGCCGGACGCAGCGACCGGGCCAGACGTCGTCACCGGTGGCACCGCGGAGCACCCCGAACCGGACGTGACCACCGGCCCGGCGACCGAACCCGGAGTCGCGAGGAAGGACGAGGACGACGGCGAGAACGGCACCGAGGCCGTCGTCTTCGACCCCTTCGCTGACGACGATGACGAGGAAGAATTCGACCTCGCGGACCTCGGCGACCTCTCCGACCTCATCGAACCCGGCAGCACCGCCCAAGGGCGCAACAAGGCTGACGTCCCCACCTCCGCCACCGAGGTCGGCGGCAGCACCAGCGGGGCGACCACCGACCCCGTCAAAGTCGACTCCGGGGAGCGCTCCCGCCGGGAGGCGCTCTCCACCTTCCGCGAACTGCGTGGCGCGGCGCGCGAGGGCAAGAACGTCGCCGACGGCATGGTCCACCTGCCGTTCATCACACCCACCGTCCCCGAAGAAGCGATCATTGACCCCAGCGATGCGATCGCCAAGGGCATCGACCCGCCCACCTTGAAGGCCGGGGACCTCGTCGCAGGACAATACGAAATCCTGGGCCCCATCGCCCACGGTGGCCTGGGATGGATCTACATCGCGACCGACCACAACGTCGCGAACCGCTACGTCGTCCTCAAGGGCCTGATGGCGACCGAGAACGAGCACGAACGGGCCGTCGCCGACTCCGAACGCGCCTTCCTCGCGGACATCACCCACCCCGGCATCGTGAAGATTTTCAACTTCATTGACGACCCCCGCTCCCCCGGCGGATTCATCGTCATGGAGTTCGTGGGCGGGCCCTCCCTGCGCGAACGGCGCCGCGAATCCCCCAACAACACGCTGCCGGTGGACATCGCCATCGGCTACATGCTGGAGGTCCTGCCCGCCCTGGACTACCTGCACTCCCGCGGGGTGGTCTACAACGACCTCAAGCCCGACAACATCATCATCACCGAAGACCAGGTCAAGCTCATCGACCTCGGCGCGGTCAGCGGCATCGGGGCGTACGGGCACATCTTCGGCACCAAAGGCTTCCAGGCACCCGAGATCGCCAGCACCGGGCCGACCGTGGCCAGCGATATTTACACCGTGGGGCGGACGTTGGCCTCGCTGGTCGTGAACCTGCCCATCACCGATGGCGCCTACGACGCCGAGCTGCCCACGCCGGAGGAGGAACCGCTGTTCCAGCGGTATATGTCCCTCTATCGGCTGATTCTGCGGGCCACCGACCCGGATCCGAATAAGCGCTTCAGCTCCGCGGTCACGCTCGCAAACCAGATGGTCGGCGTGCTGCGCGAGGTGCTGGCGATCCGAGATCGGGTGCAGCACGCACACCTGGACACCCGCTTCACCGCGCAGCGATCCACCTATGGCACGAAGCACATGCTCTTCCGCACCGACCAGCTCATCGACGGCATCCCGCGGTCCGTGCAGATCGCTGCCTCGGAGGTCATCGCGGCACTCCCGCTGCCGTTGACCGACCCAGCCGACCCCGGCGCGTCGCTGCTCTCGGCCGCGCGGTACACGGAGCCCGGGGAAGTGCTGGACACGCTGGAGTCCGCGGCCAAGCAGCCGCAGATGTCCAGCTCCGTGGAGATCCCGCTGACGATGGTGCGGGCGCGGCTCGACATGGGGCAGGCCCAGGAGGCGCAGGACAAGCTCGACGAGGTGCAGGACTGGTTGGGCGGCGACTGGCGCTTCCGGTGGCTCTCCGGTGTCGCAGCACTTCTGCGCAGTGATTTCGTCACCGCGCAGTACCACTTCAACGAGGTGTTGCATCTGCTGCCCGGCGAGCCGGCGCCGAAGCTGGCGCTCGCGGCGACGAACGAGCTGCTCATGCAGCAGCAGGGGGTCAATACCACCAAGCTGCTGGACGACGAGACCGCCCAGCTCGGCGCGATGCTGTCCTACGCCTACCGCACGCCGGTCACCGAGGATGTGAAGGTGCCGCCGGCGCGGCACTTGTCGCAGGAGCCCGCCACACTGCGGATGCAGACGATGCGGTTGTACGGGCTGGTCTGGGCGACGAACCCCACGACCGTGTCCTCTGCCTTCGGGCTTGCGCGGCAGCTCGTCGCGGAAGGCCTGGTGGATGCCGCGGTGGGCGTGCTGGACCGGGTGCCGGTGGCTTCGCGGCACCACCGGCTGGCGCGGCTGACCAGCATTCTCATGCTGATCAGCGACCGGAGTAGGCTCTCGGAGTCCCGGATCCGGCGTGCCGCGCGGCGGTTGGAGATCATGCCGACGAACGAGCCCCGGATGCAGCAGGTGCGTCTGGCGGTGATGCTGGCTGGGCTGAACTGGATTTATCTGAACAAGAAGAAGGGCAACGACGTGAGCAGCGAAAGCCCGCTCTTCGACGTGCCCTTCACGGAGCGTGGGCTGCGGCGGGGACTGGAGCAGGGGCTGCGGATGCTGGCGCGACAGGCGCAATTCGATCTGCACCGCTTCCGGCTGGTGGATATGGCGAATATGATCCGCCCGCGCACGTGGTTCTGATGCGCTTAGCGCGCTCCCACCGAGGCGCTCGCCTAGGATCAGACCCATGATGATCCGCTCGGCACGCCGCGCCACCGGTCGCGGCCTCGCACGCGGTGCCACCCGCCGCGCGCCGCATCGCACCACGCGCCGCACGTCGCGCTTCGTGGCCGCGCTCGCCGCTGCACTCGCGGGGATGCTCGCGCTCGCCGCTTGCTCCTCGGAGGACACTTCGAACGCGCCCCTGCGCGTCTTCGCGGCCGCCTCCCTCAGCGTTGCCGGCGACGACCTGCTGGAGCTCTACGCCGCCGAGCACGACGGCCAGCAGATCGAATGGAACTTCGCCGGCTCCTCCGCCCTCGTCCGCCAGATCGAGCAGGGCTCCCCCGCGGATGCGTTCATCTCCGCTGACGAGAAGAACATGGACAAGGCCCTCCAGCTGCCGGAGTTCAGCAACGTCACGGACCGCGGGGAGCCGCGCATCGTCGCCACCAACCAGCTGGTCCTGGCCGTCGCGGAAAACCCCACAACTCCAATCACGTCTCTGGAGGACCTGAGCAAGGGCGCGCGCGTCGCCATCTGCGCCCCGGAGGTCCCGTGCGGCACGCTCGCCCACGAGGCGCTTAACAAGGCCGACACCACGATCACGCTGCAGAACCCCTCCGAGGAGGCCAACGTCTCAGACGTCGCGACCAAGGTCGCCACCGGCCAGGTGGACGCGGGCTTCATTTACGCCTCCGACGCCGCCGCCATCCAGCGCCAGGGCACCAAGATCACCACCCTGCCGATCGCACACGTCGCGCCGAATAAGTACCCCGCTGCCAGCACGGATGCAGGGGCCGATAACCGTGCCACCACCACGCCCGCCGCCGAGTTCGTCCGCTGGCTCGCCACCCCGACCGCCCAGCGTATCCTCGCCGAGCACGGCTTCGGCCCTGGGGAGATCGAAATGGGAGAGATCGAAAAGTGAGCGCACGCGCCTTCCCTCTCTGGACGCTCGCGCTCGCTATCCCAGGCTTCGCGCTCATCGCGGGCCCGATGCTGGGGCTGCTGCTGAATATCCCGTGGACTAAGGCGCTGCAACTCGTCACCGCCCCGGAGGTGCTGACCTCCCTGGGGCTCTCGCTATCCACCGCCGCGGTCGCCACCGCGCTCTCCGGGGTCTTCGGCGTCCCCCTGGCGCTGTGGCTCGCCCGCCTCCAGCACCGCCGCCCGGGGTTATCGCAGCTCATCCAGCTCGCGGTCTACGCCCCGCTGGTGCTCTCCCCCGTGGTCAGCGGCCTGGCGTTGGTGTTTTTCTGGGGACGTCCCGGTCTGCTTGGGCCCCTGCTGGAGCGCGCGGGATGGTCGGTCGCCTACACGACGTTGGGGGTCGTCGTGGTGCAGGTTTTCGTCGCCCTGCCCTTCGTCGTCGCGACCGCGGTGACGGCGCTGCGTTCGGTTCCGGATTCCGTTCAGGACGCCGCCGCCGTCGACGGGGCGAGCAGGTCCGAGGCGTTACGCTTGGTCATTCTGCCGATCGCGTGGCCGGGGATCGCGGTGGGTTTGGTCCTGGCCTTCGCCCGCTCGCTGGGTGAGTACGGGGCGACGTTGACCTTCGCCGGCAACGTTGCGGGCCGAACCCGCACCCTGCCGCTGCTCATCGAGCTCGGGTTGAGCTCCAACGATATGGATCGTGCGCTGGGAGCCTGCCTGGTGTTGCTGGCGGTATACGTCCTGGTCGTAGGCGGTATCGCTGGGCTGCGCCTGGTGCAGCGGGGCCGCCGTGGCTAAGGCGTGTCTGCCCCGAAAGTTAAGCTGTGTAGCGAAAGCTAGTTCTTGGCCCCAAGGAGCGTGGAGAATATGTCCGACCCGCAGCCGCAGCTGACGCATGTGCGCGGTGATGGCTCCGCCCACATGGTGGACGTCACCGGCAAGTCCGAGACCACCCGCACCGCGACGGCGGAGGGCTTCCTGCGGACCCGGGAGGACGTCCTCGCCATGATCTTCCAGGATGGGGACGGCGACCAGGCCGGCCTCCCGAAGGGGGATGCGCTGCCGGTGGCGCGTGTCGCCGGGATCATGGGCGCGAAGAAGACCCCGGAGATCATTCCGCTGTGCCACCCGCTTCCCCTGGGCAAGATCACCATCGACTTCGAGAAGGTCACCGAGCCCTCCCCTGCGGTGCGGATTATCGCGACGGTGAAGACCCGCGGTGTCACCGGCGTGGAGATGGAGGCGCTCACGGCGGTGAGCAGCGCGGCACTGACGGTGTACGACATGCTCAAGGCCGTGGATAAGCACGCCGAAATCACGGGCCTGCGGGTGCTGGCGAAGGCCGGCGGGAAGTCCGGGGATTGGAGCGTCAATGACTAACACGGAGGTGTCGCGGACGGCAGCTGCGCCAAGCTCGGCGCCGCAGGACCTGCGCGCGAGGAATGCGGGGCGCACGGGCCTGGTGATCGTCGCGTCCACGCGGGCGGCCGCGGGCGAGTACGAGGACCGCTCCGGCGTGCTGGCCGTGGAGTGGCTGCGGGAGCGCGGAATCGAGACCCCGGATGCACTGATCGTCGCCGACGCGGACGTCCCCGCGGTCGTGGAGCAGCTCTTCACCAGGGCCGGCGGCGCTGGTGTTACTGGTGCTGGAGCCGCGATCCCGGCGTTCGACGCGTTGCCCGACGTGGTGCTCACCTCCGGTGGCACCGGGGTCTCCCCCAGCGACGTCACCGTGGATGCGGTGGAACGCTTCCTCACCCGCCCGCTGCCCGGCATCGCCGCTGAATTCTTCCGCGTTGGCGCTGCCAAGGTGCCGACGGCGGTGCTCTCCCGCTGCGTCGCTGGGGTCGTCGACCGCCCCGCCCGTGGCGAAGGGAGCGCGGCACAGAGCGCGGGCTCCGCTGCGCAGGTTGGTGCGGCTGAGCGTGGTGCCGACGGGCAGGGTCAGGGCGCAGATCGGTGTCATGGTGCAGAGCGTGGTAACACCGAGCGTGCTTTCGTCATGACGCTGCCCGGGTCCCGCGGCGGGGTCCGCGATGGCCTGGAAGTCCTGGATGGCGTGCTCGAGCACCTGCTGGACCAGCTCGCGGGTGGCGGCGACCACGAGGCCAAGGCTGCACAAGCCCCGATGGCAGAAGCTTCACCACCTGCACCCACGCACGTTCCTGAGTCAAGCGCTGCCGAGCAGAACCACACGCTGCACGGGAGCGGCTGCTGCCACGGACCAGCCGTCCCCGATCCGCCGCACGTCGCGGAACAGACGGGCGTCGTCGTCCACACTCGGATCACCGAGGAGCCGCTGGAATCGCTGCTCAGCTCGGCGAAGGACGTCACCGCCACCCCAGCGATGGGCGCAGTCAGCACCTTCGAGGGTGTGGTGCGCGACCACGATGGTGGCGAGCTCGTCGACACCCTGACCTATAGCTGCCACCCCAGCGCGGCGCACGTGCTGCGGGAAGTGGTGGAAGAGGTCGTGGCCACCCACCCCGACGTCCGCGCCTGGGTGGCTCACCGCACCGGACCGCTGGAGATCGGTGACCTGGCGTTCCTCGTGATCGTCGCCGCCGCGCACCGAGGCCCGGCCTTCGCCGCCACCGCGGAGCTGGCCGACCAGGTTAAGGCGCGGGTGCCGATCTGGAAGGAGCAAAAGCTGCGCAGCGGGGCCACCACCTGGGTCGGCCTCGATAGCTAAAGCCCCACAACTTCCTCGGCGCTTCCCTCCCCCTCCCCTTTCCGCTCCCGCGCGACCTCCCCTCCCCCGTTTCCGCCCCGAGCACCCTCCCCTCCCCCGTTTCCGCTCCCGCACCCCTCGCCCCTCCCGTTTTGCAGAGTGCGATGCAGCGTCACGTTCCGAGCACCCTCCTTCTCCCGTTTTGCAGAGTTTAAGGTCGGAAAACGCCCAAAAAGCGACATCCAACTCTGCAAAACGCATATGAGAGCGGGCAAAACGCGGCTGAGGGAAAGCGCATCACGGAAGTGCAAAACAAAGGAAAAAGCTGGTGGCCCGCAAGCCACCAGCTACCCCCTCACTGCTCGGCGAGGCCTACTGCTCGGCCAGCTCCATCGCGTACCGCGCGATAGCCAGCTCCTCGTTCGTCGGAACCACGAAGACCTTAATCGTCGAGTCATCCGTGGAGATCACACGCGGACCCTCCACGCCCTCCTTGTTGAGGTTGCGGTCCTCGTCGATCTTGATGCCGAAGCCCTCCAGATCAGCCATCGCATCCTTACGCACGAACGCAGCGTTCTCACCGACACCAGCGGTGAAGGTGATCGCGTCCGTGTGGCCCAGGATCAGCATGTAAGAGCCGATGAAGCGACGCAGCTGGTGGATGTAGACCTCGTAGGCCAGGCGGGCGTCGTGATCGCCCTGATCCATCAGATCCTTGATCTCGCGGAAGTCATTGACCCCCGCGATGCCCTTCAGACCGGAGTTCCGGTTGAACAGGTTGTCGATCTCGTCGACCTTCATGCCGCCAGAACGGGCGAGGTGGAAGATCACACTCGGGTCGATGTCACCGGTACGGGTGCCCATGACCAGACCAGCCAGCGGTGTCAACCCCATCGAGGTATCGATCGCCTTGCCGCCGCGGATGGCCGCCGCAGAAGCACCGTTGCCCAGGTGCAGGGTGATCTGGTTGACCTTCTCCGGCTCGCGGCCCATGATCTTCGGGATCGCGCGGGAGACGAACTCGTGGCTGGTGCCGTGGAAGCCGTAGCGGCGGATGTTGTACTCGTCTGCGACCTGCTTGTTGAGACCGTAGTGGGAGGCACACTCCGGCAGGGTGGAGAAGAACGCGGTATCGAAGACCGCGACGTGCGGCACGTGGCCCAGCAGTGCGCGGGCGTTCTTAATGCCGTCGAGGTGGGCTGGGTTGTGCAGCGGTGCGAGCGGGACGAGCTTCTCGATCTCGGAGACCACCTGGTCGTCGATGAGAACGGGCTCGGAGAAGGTGGCACCACCGTGCACGACACGGTGACCCACCGCGATGAGGTTCAGGTCCTGCGGGCCGCAGCCCAGCAGGGACATCATGCCGAATGCACGCTCCAGGCCCACCGAGTGGGACAGGATCGGGCGGGAGTCCTCCATCTTCGTGGTGGCCGTGGCGATCTTGATGTGCCCCTTCGGCTCACCGATCTTCTCGACGATACCGGTGATGAACGGCTCTTCGTGCGCGTCCGCGCTCGGGTCCAAGACCTGGAACTTGATGGAAGAGGAACCGGAGTTCAGAACCAGGACGAATTCGATCTCGCCTGCTGCTGGATCGTGCTCGGAGGGTGCCATGGTGATTGTCCTTTCGGGGGGCAGTGGTGAGGGGTGAGTGGTGGTTTTATAGTCGGGTGCTTAGCCGGCCTGGATCGCGGTGATCGCCACGGTGTTGACGATGTCCGGGACGGTCGCGCCACGGGACAGGTCGTTGACTGGCTTGTTCAGGCCCTGCAGAATCGGGCCGACCGCCAACGCGTTCGCCGTGCGCTGCACCGCCTTGTAGGTGATGTTTCCGCTGTTCAGATCGGGGAAGATGAAGACGTTGGCCTTGCCCGCCACGTCCGATTCCGGCATCTTCTTCTTACCGACGGAAGAGACGGCAGCCGCGTCGAACTGCAGTGGTCCGTCCAGCTGCAGGTCCGGGTTGTCTGCCTTCGCCTTCTCGACGGCGGCGGCGACGGCCTCGACGTCCTCGCCCGCACCGGAGGTTCCGGTGGAGTAGGACAGCATCGCGACCTTCGGGTCGATGCCGAACTGGGCGGCCGTTTTCGCGGACACCGCAGCGATCTCGGCGAGCTGCTCGGAGGTCGGGTTCGGGTTAACCGCGCAGTCACCGAAGGCCCACAGGTAGCCGTCCATGACCATGAGAAAGATGGAGCTGACCACGGACGCACCCGGGGCGGTCTTGATGATCTGGAAGCTCGGGCGGATGGTGTGCGCGGTGGTGTGCGCCGCGCCGGAGACCAGCCCGTCGGCCAGGCCCTTGTGAACCATCATCGTGGCGTAGTAGGAGATGTCCTTCATGGTCTCCCGCGCCTCGTCGAGGGTCACACCCTTGGCCTTGCGCAGCTCCGCGAAGTCCTGGGCGAATTCCTCGAGCTGGGTACCGCTATTCGGGTCCGTCAGCGTCGCACCGGAGAGGTCCAGCTGCAGCTCGCGGGCACGGTGCGCGATCGCGCTCGGGTCGCCCAGAATGGTCAGGCGGCAGACGTTCTGCTCCAGCAGCTGGTGGGCTGCCTGCAGGATGCGGTCGTCGTCGCCCTCCGGCAGGACGATGTGCGCGTTCTTCTCACGGGCCTGGATGATGAGGTTGCGCTCGAAGAGCTCCGGGCCGACGATCGGCTCGCGGGTCTCGGACTTGTGGACGCTGCCCAGCTCGACGTAGCTGATGGCCTCGCCCTCGCACTCCAGCGCGGAGGAGGTGCTGGCTGGCCCCTCCAGCATGGCGATGCCCGCCGGGACACGACCGATGCGGACGAGCTGGCCGAGCGACTGCTGCACGGAGATGCGGTCGGCGTCGGAACCTGCGACGAGGATGTGGGAGGCACCCAGCGCGCCGGCAAGGCGGGCATCAAAGGAGACGGACCCCGTACCGACGAGAACGTCGGCGCTGGTGGTGCTGCCGAATTCCAGGGCCTGGGGGAAGTCCGGGTGGGACGGACGGATGTGTTCAAAAAGGTCGGCGCTGTTGCCGCCACCGGCGTTAGCTGCCTCGATGATCTTGGGGCGCTGCGCTGCTGCGCTAGCCAGGGGGCTTACGACTGCTTGGACGGTCACCTAGTTCATCCTCCAGGGCTTCGTAGCGGTTAGCCGACCACAGTTCTCTTTTGTCAGTGGTGGGCTCGCACCCCGCCACTATTACTGTGATCGGCTTCACTTTCTAGAAGAGAGAATAACGTAACGTGCATCACAACGCACGTTCGTATCGCGACCGTCTACACCCCTTTCCTACCCCTATCTATCTCCCATGATTGAACCTTCAGAGGCTCGAAAACGGCAGCCCCCCAGAGTGCGCTAGCGCCGTTCCCCTGCGTGCACCCGGCTATAACGCTGGTCGGCGCGACGATCCGCACCCGGCTGCACGCCCTGCGTGCCTTCCGGCATCGCAGCGGTGTCATCTGCGTCCACCTGGGCAGTCGGCGTCACACCGGCGCCCTCGGCTTCCGTCTCGGCGAAGTCTTTAGCAGCCGACTTAGCACGAGCTCCGGCCTTGCCTCGCCACAGTCCCCAGAGCACGAGGACGGCGAGGACGGCCAGGCCGATCTCCACCACACGCAGGCTCACCGTTCCCCCGGCGACCAGGCGGGAGGAATTCAGCAGCACGAGCAAGAGCCCCACCAGTCCACCGAGCACAGTCGGGTTCGCGCGACTCACAGCCCAGGCCGCGATCGGGGCGGCGATGACACCACCGACCAGCAGACCGGCTACCGGTTGCCACAGCGCCAGGAATTGCGGGCCCAGCCCGAAAACGAAGCCCGCGGATGCCGCAATAGAAACCAGGAACTCGGCGGCATTAACCGTGCCGATCACCTTCCGTGGCTGTGTCTTTGCCACCGTCAGCAACGTGGAGGTGGTCATGGGCCCCCATCCGCCGCCACCGCTGGCGTCCAGGAAGCCGCTGGTGATGCCAAGAACCCCCAGGCCGATGCGAGAGCGGGGCGCCCGGCGCGCGGTATCCCGCTGCTTTTCCTCCTTCGTCTTCGACGCCTGCGTGGCGCTGGAGAGGAAGAGCGAGCGGAAAAGCAGCCACAATCCGAGCAGCAGCAGGAAGCTCGTCACCACGGGTTCCGCGGCCGCGGTGGAGATCTTGGAGAGCACCGTCGCGCCCAGGAAGGCGCCGATCGCGCCCGGCACGCCAAGGGCAAAGACGGCAGGCCAGTGCACATTGCCGAGCTTCCAGTGGGCCGCACCGGAGCAGGCGGTCGTGCCCACCTCGGCGAGGTGGACGGCAGCGCTGGCCGCGGCGGGGCCGATACCGGTGATCAGCAGCACGGTCGTGGCGGTGACTCCGAAGGCCATGCCCAGGGCACCATCGACGAGCTGTGCAGCCAGACCAGCGATGGCGAAAAGCAGGATCTTCCTCATGCCGGCACCCTCTCCGCAGTCCAGTGTCTCGCCGCGGCATCAGCGGGCACCACGCCGGTCAGGGACGCCACCCGTGCGGTCACCAGCGGGGCGATCGCGGTGCCGAGTGGGCCCGCAGCGATCGCACCCGGCACATCGACCCCCTTATCCAGCAGCAGGCCCGGGGCGAAGAACAGCGGCAGCACCGCGGTGGGTGCGGCCTGCACCCCAGCGCGCTGGTCCAGCTCTTCGCGGTGCTGGGCCACGCTAATTCCCCCGCCGGTGGCGAAGATCGCCCGGGCGGGAACCCCCAGCAAGCGGCCGACCTCGGCGGCCAAATCCTCGACCGCCTCGTTGGCACCCGGCACAGAGGATCCGACGGCGTACACCACCGCGTCTCCCACCGAAGTGGCCACCGCGCGGTGGCCGTGAGCCTTTCGCCACTGCCCCACGAGGAGCTCAGCCACATCAGCGCCCAAGCCAATCGGCTCGGTGGCGCGCAGGGCCACCCCGTGGTTCCGCTCCGCCTCCGCGATGGCCGCGGGGACGTCCTTGCGCAGGTGGAAGGCGCTGGTGAACAGCAAGGGCATGACAACAGCCCGACGATGACCAGCGGCTCGCAGCTCGCCGACCACGGCATCCAAGGTGAACTCGGAGAAGTCCAGGAAAGCTGCACGCGCACCGACCTCGCGGGCAATCGCGTGCACGACCTCCTCGGCACCGCGGCGTCGCGAGCCATGAGCCAGCACGATCACCGGCTCAGGCTGGGCGAAAGACTCGGCAAACATCAGCTGCTCACCAAGCCCGCGGTCAATGTATCCCCGGTCGAGGGGTTGATCAGGAGGAAGGAGCCCGTCTGGCCACCCCGGACATAGGCCTCCACTGGCAGCGGGTCGGCCACCGCCACGCGGATACGGGCGACGTCATTCTGCTCCAGGGCGGTGGCCGGCTCCCCGGCCTCCCCTGCCTCCGCAGCCGCACCATCGGCGATGCTCAGCTGCTCGTCGATGCCCAGCACGCGGGCGCGGACCTCTGCCGGACCGTAGCGCAGCAACAGGTTAGAACCGACGCGCACCGGCGCGTCCGCCAGGTGGAAGGCCAGCGCAGAGAACTGGGTAACCGGCTCGGGCAGGGTCTCGTCGGAAAGGATGGAGCCGCGGGAGATGTCCAGCTCATCCTCCAGGCGGAGGGTGACGGACTGCCCGGCGGTGGCGCGCTGCTGTGGGCCGTCCGGGGTATCGATGCCAGCGACGCGGGAGCTGCGGAAACCAGCATGAACCGTGTCCCCGACCGCGACCTCGCCGGAGGTGATGCGGCCGGCGTAGCCCCGGTAGTCGGTGGCGTGGTCCCGAATGACGAACTGCACCGGGAAGCGGAACTCCTCGGTGGCCACGGCGGCGGGACGGGCGTCCTCGAGGATGGTCAGCACGGATTCGCCCTCGTACCACGGGGTGTTCTCGGACTTGGAGACGACGTTATCGCCCACCAGCGCGCTGATCGGGACGATGTCCACGACCGGCAGCTTCTCCTCGCCGAAGGCGCCGCGCAGCTCGTCGACGAGCTCGCGCACCTGGCCCGCGGTGGTTTCGAAGGCCTCCTGGGAGTAGTCGACCGCGTCGATCTTGTTCACGGCGACGACGACCTGCGGGATGTCCAGCAGGGCGGCGACGGTGAGGTGGCGGCGGGTCTGCTCGATCACGCCGTTGCGGACGTCGACGAGGATAACCACCAGGTCGGAGGTGGACATGCCGGTGACGGTATTGCGGGTGTACTGAACGTGGCCCGGGGTGTCCGCGAGGATGAAGCTGCGGCGGTCGGAGGCGAAGTAGCGGTAGGCCACGTCGATGGTGATGCCCTGTTCGCGCTCGGCGCGCAGGCCGTCGACCAGCAGCGAGAGGTCGGGGTTCTGCAGGCCACGGGCGGCGGAGACACGCTCCACGGACTCCAGCTGGTCGGCCAGGATGGACTTGGTGTCGTGCAGCAAGCGGCCCACGAAGGTGGACTTGCCGTCGTCGACGGAGCCGGCGGTGCACAGGCGCAGGGTCGGAGCTTCCTCGTAGGACGTCGCCGTGGTTGCGCTCGCCTTTTCGGCCCCGGTGGTCGTGGTGGATTCGGTGAGGGTGGTCGGGGCGGTCATCAGAAGTAGCCTTCCTTCTTGCGGTCTTCCATGGCGGATTCAGAGAGCTTGTCGTCGGCGCGGGTCGCGCCGCGCTCGGTGGTGGTGGAGGTGAGGATTTCCTCGATCACCTCTTGCGGGGTGGTGGCGTCGGAAAGCACCGCGCCGGTGCAGGACATGTCGCCCACGGTGCGGTAGCGGACCGTCTTGGTGACCGTCTCCTCACCTTCGCGGGGCCCACCCCACTCGCCAGCGGAGAGCCACATTCCGCCACGGTTGAAGACCTCCCGCTGGTGGGAGTAATAGATCGGTGGCAGCTCGAGCTTGCGGTCGCGGATGTAGTGCCACACGTCGGCCTCGGTCCAGTTGGAGATCGGGAAGACGCGCATGTTCTCGCCAGCCTGCAGCTTGCCGTTGTACAGACCCCACAGCTCGGGGCGCTGACGGCGGGGGTTCCAGCCACCGAAGCCATCGCGGATGGAGAACACGCGCTCCTTAGCACGCGCCTTCTCCTCGTCACGGCGAGCGCCGCCGAGGACGGCGTCGTAACCGCGCTGCTGGATGGTCTCGACGAGCGGGACGGTCTGCAGCGGGTTGCGGGAACCGTCCGGGCGCTCCTGCAGCGCGCCGCTATCGATCCAGTCCTGGACGTGCGCGACGTGCAGGTTGATGCGCGGATCGGCAGCGATGCGGTCGCGGAACTCGAGAACCTCCGGGAAGTTGTGGCCGGTGTCCACGTGCAGCAGCTCGAAGGGAACCGGCGCTGGGTGGAAGGCCCGCTTGGCTAGTTCCAGGACGACGACGGAGTCCTTGCCGCCGGAGAAAAGCAGTGCCGGTCGGTCGAACTGGCCGGCGACCTCCCGGAGGATGTGGAGGGATTCGGCCTCCAGTTCCGCGAGGTGCGGGCTGGAGAGCTCGGTGTTCTGTTGTGCGTTGGTCTCTTCTGCGTTGGTCTGTTCTGGGGTGATCGTCGTGGTGCTCATAGGTGTAGTCCGCATTCTGTTTTGTTGGTTCCTGCCCAGCGTCCGGAGCGGGGGTCCTCCCCCTCGGCGACGGGCAGGGTGCAGGTCGCGCAGCCGATGGACGGGTAGCCCTGCTTAGTCAGTGGGTTGATGATGAGGTCGTTGTCTTCGATGAAGCGCTGGACGTCGTCGTCGGTCCATGCCGCGATCGGGTTGAGCTTCAACCGGCCGGTGCGGTCCACCTCGATGACCGGGGTGTTGGCACGCAGCGGGGAGTCGACGCGGCGGACGCCGGAGACCCAGGCCTCGAAGGGGTCGAGCATCCTCGCCAGTGGCTCGACCTTGCGCATTCGGCAACAAGCCGTGGGGTTGCGCTGGTACAGGTTCGGCCCGTACACGTCGTCCTGCTCCGCGCGGCTCAGGGTTGGGGTGATGCGGCGCAGCGGAAGGTTGTAACGATCCTCGACGGCGGCGGCGGTGTCGAGGGTTTCCGGGAAGTGGTACCCGGTGTCGAGGAAGACGAGCTCAGCATCTGCCTGCTGGCCATCGAAGGCCTGCTGGGTCAGCTCGGCGAGGATCGTGTCCTGCATGCTGAGGGTGATAGCCACGGGCCCGTCGAGCTTCTCGGCTGCCCAGGAGAGGATCTCTGCGGCGCTGGCGTTTTCCAGCTCATCCTTCCAGGTGGCGACCAGCTCCTCGTGGTAGTGGCGGCGATCGTCGGGGATCGGGGTGGTTGTGGCCTGGGCAGGCCGCCCATCTGCCTGGGCGGGGCTGATCTCGGGGTCACGCCAGTTCTCGTTGTGGGTGTTGAGGCTCAACAGGGGCTGAGACTGTTGAGTGATGCCTGCCTGGGAATTGCGCTCCGGCACTGCGGCTCCTCGGTGGGTTCTTGTCGTCGTGCTTGTCGTCGTTTGTTCTGCCGTGTGGTGAGCCCGGCCTCCCCTCGAAGGAAGAGAAAGCCAGACAGACCGCTCGGTCTAGGATTAGGGCACATACTAGGCGGGAATTGTGACACATGCAATAGAAGCGCAAAAGCACGCCCGAGAAAAAGACCACTACCTGCGCATTTACTTAGACCGCCTGGTCTACTTCCCGGCTCAAAATGGCGAAAATATAGCCCCCATAACGAAGCAATCCGCCGTCCGATAGCATCAACCCCACAAATATCCTCCTCACCACCGAAGCTCCCCCAAGCCGAGGCCCTTCGGGGCTTCGGCTTCGTGCTTTCCATCCCACGTCTGGTGAAGGATTTTCACTCGAAGCCATGAAGTTTGCCGTCATGCCGGACTCCTTCAAGGGAGCGCTCAGCACGGGCGAGGCCGCTACCACCATCGCCCGCGGACTACTGCGGGCGATACCCAACGCCCGGAACCACTCCACACCGCAATCGCTGGCACAGCCAGAAACCTCGAATCCAAGGCCGAGAATCTGGCCCGCACCCTGGCCACCCGCACGACTAACGAAAGGTGATGGGTTCTGCAGATGACAACAGCGCCTGCTGAAAAATCAGCAGGCGCTGCGGGGTATTTGCGAGGAGCAAGTCCTACGCTCATCACTGAGAATACACTGCCCCATGACCAGTTAAGAGGCTCTCCAGTTGATGCCCGAAAAATACCGCTAAGGCGGCTCGAAACCGGCCTCCTCGGCATCCACGGAAAAATGCGAAACCCATTCACGACGATGTCGTCGCCCAATTGACACTGGGAAACTGGGCTGCCTTGCTCGGAGCATTCCCCCGTCATCAGATGAGCCCAAAGAAACAGGAAGCGGCTGCATCGCTATGGTCCAACGCGTACACAGTCGCATTTCCGCGTTTAAGACTTGCTCCTCAACAAGACGGACATTCCATTCCCCAGGATGGCATCAGCTTAGGGGATAACTACCGACGGGTCACTGATCTCAGGAACCGTGTGGCACATCACGAAAACCTTTTGGATGTCCGGGTCAATCGACGCTTGAACGACATGATCACCGTGCTCGCCGCAATCGACGAAAACATACCCGGCTGGTTTCTCCGAGGAAGTAAAGTGCGACGCATTTACCAGCAAGACCCGAGGGGTTCTTGGTCTTAACAACTGTCTCTTCGCGCCACTATCGGCAAGCTCGCTCATCGCGCTTGCTGAAAAGTAGAGAAATCTCACACGCTATTCTTGAAGCGGTCAATCCGCTCACCATAAGGTTCAAAGGCCCATGAAGCACGCCAAAAACCTCGCCCGCATCGCGCGCAACTCCGTGAGCAGCCTAGCCACGGAGGTCCGCTCCCGGGTCGAGGAGAAGAAAGCCCGCCTCTTCCCGGAGTCCAGCACACCACGGCAGGTCAGGCCGGGGATCCGCGACCTCGATGCCACCGGCGTCCTCACCGTCGCCGACCACGGCACGGACATCCCCTTGCACTGGTATGAGGTCGGTCCCAACCGCGACTGGGCCGCAGAGACGGGCGACGCCGCACCGCTGACGATCGTGTTCATCCACGGCTTCACCCTCGGCGCGGACTCCTGGTACCGCCAGTTCCGCGGGCTGCGTAAAAAGCTGCCGGGCGTGCGCCTGCTCACCCTCGATCTGCGCGGCCACGGCAAAACCGGCGCGGTGCCGCCCTCATTGTGTTCGACGGACACGGCTGCGGAGGATGTCCTCGCAGTCGTCGCCGAGCGCGCACCGGCCGGGAAGCTGATCCTCGCGGGCCACTCCCTCGGTGGACAGATCGCGTTCGCCGCGCTGCGTCGTGCCCCGGAGGATGTACGCCACCGCATCGCGGGGCTCGTGTTGGTATCCACGGCCATCGACCGCTTCGCTGCAAACGGCGTGCCGGAGTTGCTGAACCTGCGCATCGTCAGCTTGCTGGCCGGGCTGCTGAAGGCCTCGCCGAAGCGGGTGCGCAGGCTGCGCGACAAAATCGCTGGCCTGATCGCTCCTGCCCTCGCGATCGCGGTGTTCTCCCGCCCCACGAACCGCCGGGTCATCGACCTGCATGCCTACATGATCAACGAAACACCGCTGGATACCTACCTGGGCTTCCTCGATGACCTGCGCGGGCACGATGAGTACGACGCTGTCCCGTATCTTTCCGGTGTGCCAGGGGTCGTCCTCGTCGGGGACAACGACGACGTCACCGCGCGCGAGCAGGCCGGAAAGATCATCGATGCGTGGCCGGGCGCGGAGCTGGTCGAGGTGGCCAATGCGGGCCATATGCTCCCGTTGGAGGCTCCAAAGGAGGTCAACGCGGCGATCGTCCGGCTGGCAGAGCGGGTCGCGGGAGGTACGACGAAGCGCTAGCAGCTCTGAGGTACCGCTAATATCCCCCACGAAGCCGTCGACAAGAACAGAGTCCCCGGCCAAGAGGCCGGGGACTCATAGGGCACAAACTGCTAGAGCTGGAGCCGGCAAAAGCGAATGCCACTGTCTACTACGGCGCTGACACCAACTGCGCATCGAGCGGACGGTTTTTCAGGTCCTTTCGCAGGATCTTTCCGGTGGCAGATTTTGGAACAGCGTCCAGAAACTCCACGATGCGGACTTTCTTATACGGCGCCACCCGCTCCGCGACCCACTCCTTCAATTCTTCCGGGTCGATCTCTGCCGGAACGCCAGCGGAATCCTGCTGCGGAACAACGAAGGCTCGAGGAATCTCTTCGCCATCCTCCTCTCGCACATAGCCGACCACCGCGGCATCAGAAATGTCCTCCCGGGTCAGAAGCAGCGCCTCCAGCTCCGCCGGTGGCACCTGGTAGCCCTTGTACTTGATCAACTCCTTTGCGCGATCAACAACGTAGCAATTGCCATCCGAATCCACAGCGACCATGTCACCAGTACGTAGCCAGCCATCCGGCAACAGGGTTCGGGCGGTGGCTTCCTCATTGTTGAGGTAGCCCTTCATGACCTGTGGACCCCGGACCCACATTTCACCGACCGCCGACCGTTCACCTGGCTGCGTTGGGGCAGAAATCTCCGGGAGATCATCCTTGGAGATATCAACGATCTTGACCTCGGTATTTGGCACTGGCGCGCCCACGGACTCGAGAGGTGTCACGTTGACAAAAGAATTATGGGTAACCGGGGAGGTTTCGGTCATTCCAAAGCCCTGGTAGATCTCCACGTTAAGTCGCTGCTGCACCGCGATAGCGAGCTCCCGGTCGAGTGGAGCAGCTCCGGACTGGATAGCGCGCAGAGAGCTCAGGTCATAGGACTCCACCGCCGGATGCTTCGCGAGCAAAACAGCGATCGGCGGGGCGATGAAGGTGCAGTCAATATTGAATCGCTCGTGTGCCGACAAGAAGGATTCCAACTCAAATTTCGGCAGCGTGACCATGGTGCAACGCTGGAACAGGGCCGCACCAAGCAGGCAGTTCATGCCGTAGATGTGGAAGAAGGGGAGAACGCCACAAATCACCGATCCGGCAGCCATGCCGTTGTGCTCCATTGAGGGAGCCACCTGGAAGAGATTGGCAACCAGGTTCTGGTGACTCAGCTTCACACCCTTCGGGATCCCTGTGGTGCCCGAAGAAAATGGCAACACAGCGATATCGTCGTCAACGTTGATTTCAACCTCAGGTGCAGTGTGATTTTCGGCGAGAAGTGCCCTGAGTCCAGCGTCGGCACCGGTGAGGTTAATAATCCCCTCGACTGGAATTCCCTTCGCCTGCGCAGCTTCCATTCCTGCGGTGCCCAGCAGATCTGTGGTCAGCAGCATCTTTGCATCCGACGCCCGCAACTGCTTTTCGGCATCCTCAGCAGTCGCCAAGGAACCTAGCGTCGTCACCGTGGCCCCGGATCGAAGAATGCCGAAGTAGGAAATAACGAAGGCCGCATGGTTGGGGCAGTGCAGTGCAACCACGTCCCCCTTCTTGATCCCGCGTGCTGCGAGTGCGCCTGCCATGCGCTCGTAGCTTGCCTTCAGCTCTTGAAATGTCATCTCCTCGCCGGTCAGGCCGTCGATGAGGGCCGTTTTGTTTGCTAGCCCACCCGACAGGTCGCCGAAGATGGCGTCATAAAGAGGAATCTGTGGGATTGCGACGTCTGGATAAGGGCTTGGGATAGGCATAGCGGTAATCCTTTCGGCGTATCAACGAACCGCGGAGCGTGACCCATAGTTGAAATCTGAAACGTGATTCAGGTCACAAGCGCGAGGTTAGCAGAAGCCCTTTCCCTGGCAAATGTTTTTCTCGAAAAACAATTACGCTGGCGGCTCCCCAGGGCCAGTCACCCCATCAGCGACCCCGTCCGGACTATCGCAAGTGAAGCAAGCGCTCCGCTCCGTCGAAAAGATGCGAGTGTTCGTTGTAACTCACGAGACGCACCGGAGTAAGCCCATCTGCACCACGGGCTCCTCCATCCAACGGCGCTACCTCCAGCTGGCGAGCGCCACCAACCCACCCATCAGCATTAGCTCCCGACCTCTCTGGGAGAACCCTCAGCACAGTCAAAGACGCGGTGTAGGTGCGCCCAATCAGATGCCGGAAATTGGAACCAAAGAGCGAAGACACAATCACACTGATCGGGCCACCGCTCGTCGCCACAACCACATCCCGCCCTTGAGCGATATCCACTACGGCAGCGAACGCACCGAGCACCCCCTTGCGGAAATCTTGAAACTCCGGAGACTCCACCCAACGATCCAGCGCCTGATCCAACACAACCCCCAGCAGGCGATGCCCCTCGACGAGCAGCTCCCTATCCCCGCCGTCTGCCGCCTGCCGATAAACCTCTGCCAAGCGGTCACGCTCTTCCGGATGCTCGTCAAGATAGGGCATCACGACAGAATCGGAGTTGAACTCACACCACCCCTCCATGACGGTCGGACTGAGACTTAGGGACTCCGAGAGCGGAACCAAGGTGTCGCACTGGCGACGCAAGGGTCCCGATACAAGAGCTGCACCCCCTTTGAGCCTTCGCTGCAGCTCCGCAGCCACGAGCCGCGCCTGCCGATGCCCAACGCGGGTGAGGCGATCGTATTGCTCCTCCATTCCCCGCTGCCATTGCCCCCGCCCTGCAGCAGCAGAATCCGCCTGGCCATGCCGGAGCAGGTAGATCGTTCCTGTCATGCGAAAATTCAACTTTCTGAGATATTGGGCAACCTAAGGTGCCTTAGGATCAAGTCTATGGCCACACATCCACCCCAGGAGCAACTCCAGAAAACTGAGAAGCTTTCCCCCAAAGCCGCCGCCCGGCGCGAGGAAATCCTCGCCGCTGCCCGGAAGGTTTTTGTCCGCGACGGCTACACCGCGACAAAGCTCCTCGATGTTGCTAAAGAGGCCGGATGCGCAGCGGGAACGCTGTATACATACTTCGAGAACCGCGAAGATCTCTTCAGGGCCGTCCTGCAACAAGTTGAACATGAGATGCGCAGCGCCAGCGGAAGAATAGCCAGCGACGACCCCCGCGAACTCATCAGCGCCGCCAATCGCGCCTATATCGAAAGCTACGCCGACAACGCCCCGGAACTCGCCCTGATGGAGCAGGTTTCGCAAACCCATCCCGAAATGCACAAACTGCGCACGTCGCGGGCGCGGGGATTCACCTCCCGCAACCAACGGCTCATCATGTCATTGCAGGACGATGGCACTCTCGCCAGCGACCGGGACGCCGAAATGCTCGCCCTCAGCTTGTCCATCATGGTCTCGCGACTGTGCTACTCGGTGTTCGTCGAAAACATGATCCCCGGCGCCGACGAGGCAGGCAGTGGCGCCACGACCGAGAAACATAAAGCGCGCACTATTGAGCGCATCGTCAGCACCGTCAATGACATCTGGTTTCGTACCCTAGGCCTCTAGCGCACCCTGAAGGGCTAGACCCCCACCACCCAGACCCCTCGAAGATCGGCAAGGCTGAAATCTCCCAAAAGGATTGAATCGTGATTCAATTCACATTACGATCAGCATTGTTCGCCAAAACTATTCACAACGGCAGGTAGGTCCTCATGTCTCACTACACCCCAACAAACAAGCCGATCAGTTACGACTACTCCGGGCACAACGCAATCGTGACCGGCGGCACCCGTGGCATCGGCTACGCCACAGCTCGACTCTTGGCTGCGAGCGGCGCGAACGTGACGATCACCGGCCGCAAACAAGAAACCGTCGAACCCGCCGCAGCCACCATCCAGGCCGAAGCAGCCGAGCTGAACCCCAACGCCGGTCGCGTCATCGGAATCGCAGCCCACGTCGCAGACCCCGATGCAGCCCGAAGGGCCTGCGAGACCACCGTTCAAGAATTCGGCAGCATTGACGTCCTGATTAACAACGCCGGAACCAACCCCGCCTACGGACCAATCCACAAGCAGAGCCCCGAAGCCATGGCAAAGACCTACGAAGTCAACGTCATCGGCCCCGTCATCTGGACCGCCGCCGCGAAGGACGCAGGCATGGGAACCGATCGCAAGGGCGCGGTCGTCAACCTCTCGTCCATCGGCGCCCTCACCGAGGAAGCAAAGCTCGGCGTCTACAACGGGACCAAGGCCGCACTCCTGCACATGACCCGCCAGATGGCCAACGAGCTCGCCCCCTCCATCCACGTCAACTCAATCGCCCCAGGCGTGGTACGCACCAAGCTCTCCGAAGCGCTGTGGAAGGAACACGAAGACGCCGTCGCGGCCATCACCCCCGCGCAGCGGATTGGTGAGCCTGAAGACATCGCCGCTGCCATCGCCTTCCTCGCAGCACCAGCAACAACCTGGCTCATTGGTGAAAACCTCGTCGTCGACGGCGGCATGCTCGTCCAGCCCTAGGTTCATCACCCACCCAAGCAACAGCACCACCGAACCGCCCAGAACGAGGAAAAGATATGGACTTCGCACCCAGCGCACGCTCCAAGGAGTATCAGGAAAAACTCCTGCGCTTCATGGATGAACACGTCTACCCGGCCGAGCCGATCTATCACCAGCAGATGACCGATTCCGGCGATCCGCACCACCACCCAGCGATCCTTGAAGACCTCAAAGCCGAAGCCAAGAAGCAAGGCCTATGGAACCTCTTCCACCCCCACGCCGGCACCGGCCCGGGCTTGAGCAACGTTGACTACGCCCCATTGGCAGAAATCATGGGACGCTCCCCCGAGCTTGGCCCCGAAGCCTGCAATTGCAACGCCCCGGACACCGGGAACATGGAGGTTCTCGAGCTTTACGGCACCGAGGCCCACCGCAGGGACTACCTGAATCCGCTGCTCGACGGTGAAATCCGCTCCGCGTTCGCCATGACCGAACCCGGAGTCGCCTCCTCAGATGCCACCAATGTTTCCATGCGCATGGAACGGGTTACCGGTTACACAGCGGAAGGCTCGAATAAGCCCCTCGATGGGTATGTACTTAACGGGCGGAAATGGTTTAGCTCGAACGGCATGCGGCCCAACCTCAAGGTGCTGATCGTCATGGGCAAGACCAGCCCAGAGGCTGAGCCCCACCGCCAGCAGTCCATGCTGGTTGTCCGCGCCGACGCCCCCGGCGTTCGCATCGTGCGCGACCTCCCCGTCTTCGGCTTCCACGACCGCGAAGGCCACGCCGAACTGGATTTTAAGGACGTATTCGTCCCCGACCACGACATCCTCCTGGAGGAGGGAGCGGGTTTTCGGATCTCCCAGGACCGCTTGGGGCCAGGCCGGATTCACCACTGCATGCGTGCCATCGGCATGGCAGAACGTGCACTCGAGCTGATGTGCGAACGAGCCTTGTCTCGAAGCACCTTCGGCAAAGCGCTGGCCGAGCGCGACACGATCCAAGAACGCATCGCCAACGCCCGCATCGACATCGAGCAGGCCCGGCTATTGACTTTGAAAGCCGCATGGATGATGGACACGGTCGGCAATAAGGCCGCTCGCCAGGAAATCGCTGCCATCAAGGTTGCTGCCCCACAGGTCGCGCTCCGCATCGTGGACGAAGCCATCCAAGTATTCGGTGGCGAGGGTGTGACCTCCGATACCCCGCTGGCCCACATGTGGGCTGGCCTGCGATCACTCCGGCTGGCCGATGGCCCGGATGAAGTCCACCGCATGACCATCGCCCGACAAGAACTGCGCAAATACAAGTAGAACCCCGGCACAGCACAGACCTATCGAAGGAGCCACGGTGAACGACCCAACAACCGGCAGCCATAGTTCAGCCACGAAGAACCCGACTGCGCCGTTCAACATGGACGAGCTCAGCGCCTGGCTTACCCGCATCACGCCGTTGAGTGGTGAGATCTCGCTCGACCGCGTCGGAAACGGACAATCCAACCTCACGTTTCTCGTCGAAGACACCACGGGCGCGCGCTGCATCGTCCGCCGCCCGCCGCTGGGAAAACTTGCCGCCAGCGCCCACAACGTCGTGCGCGAAGGAAAAATCATGGCGGCCCTTCACGACACCGAGGTGCCCGTCCCGGTGATCTACGGCAGCACCGACGAGCTCGCCGACCACGGTCAATCCATCTCCGACGCCCCCGTCGTGGCGATGAGCATGGTCGACGGAGTGACCATTAGCTCTGCAGAAGCCGCTTCCCCTTTGGGGCCGGACATCCGGCACAACATCGCCACCAACATGCTGGACGCGATGATCCACATCCACGGCGTCAACCTCGAATCCACCGGGCTGGACACGCTAGCGTCCCACGACCCCTACGCCCCACGTCAGCTCAAGCGCTGGTCAGGGCAGTGGGATAAGACCAAGACGCGGGAATTACCAGCGCTCGATCAACTCACGGCCCTCCTGGAGGAACACACCCCGGAACAGAAGGAAACGGTGCTGGTGCACGGCGACCTACACGTCGGCAACGTCATAGCCAACCCAAACGACGGCACCATCAACGCGGTCATCGACTGGGAGCTCACCACGCTGGGCGATCCCCTCGCTGACGTGGGAACCATGCTGGCTTATTGGCCAGTCAAGGACGGCCTGGTCCTCCCTGGATTTGAAGCACCCCTCCTCGACGGATTCCCGAAGGCTGAAGAACTAGCCGAGCGCTATCTCTCCGCCACAGGACGGGACAGAAAGGCATTGGCTTTTTGGCACGTCCTGGGGCTATGGAAAGTTGCGATCATCTGCGAAGGCGTGGTGCGCCGCGTCATGCAGAATCCCAGCAACCGCGCCTCCGGAGGCGCCCCCACCCAGGAGATGGTGGAGTGGATTGTCGCCGAGGCACAGCAAACCGCGAGGGAGTACGGGCTTAGCTAGGCGGCGACATTCGGCAGAGAACGCCCGGCAAGCTCACTAAGCTGGGCGCCATGGCAACCCGAACCCCGCAAGAGTGGATCACCGACTACCCCCTCCTTGAGCACCTCGTCGCGCTCGAGGAGACCCTGTGGCTGAAGCCCGACCTGCCCCGCGCCGAAGAGGGCCTGGCGCACGTCGGGGTCAGCCCGGACCAGATCCAGGACGCCGCGGACCGGCTGAAGCGCTTCGCCCCCTACCTGCAACAGGTTTTCCCGGAGACCGCGCCCAGCGCTGGCATCATCGAATCCCCGCTCCGCCACGTGCCCGCAATGAAGGAGGCGATCGAGGAGCTCACCGGGCAGCAGATCAAGGGGCAGCTGTGGGCGAAGCTCGACTCCCACCTGCCGATCTCCGGGTCCATCAAGGCCCGCGGCGGGATCTACGAGGTGCTCCAGCACGCCGAGGCCCTCGCCCTGGAACACGGCCTGATCACCGTGGACAGTGACTACCGGCTCCTCGATTCCACCGAGGCCCGCGAACTCTTCGGCCAGCACCGCGTGGCCGTGGGCTCCACCGGCAACCTGGGACTGTCCATCGGCATCATGAGCGCCAAGCTGGGCTTCCAGGCCGCGGTCCACATGAGCGCGGATGCCCGGCAGTGGAAGAAGGACCTGCTGCGCTCCCACGGCGTGGAGGTCGTGGAGTACGAGCAGGACTACTCCGTCGCCGTCGCCGCTGGTCGCAGAGCCGCCGAGGACGACGACAGCGTCTACTTCGTGGACGACGAGAACTCCGTCTCCCTCTTCCTCGGTTACGCGGTCGCCGGGGCGCGACTGGCCGGCCAGCTGCAGGCCATGGACGTCCGTATCACCGAGGAGGAACCACTCCACGTGTACCTGCCCTGCGGGGTCGGCGGTGGTCCGGGTGGTGTCGCATTCGGCATCAAGGCCATCTTCGGCGACGCGGCTCGCTGCTACTTCGCCGAGCCCACCCACTCCCCCGCCATGTTCATCGGGGTGCACACCGGCGCCCACGACCAGCTGGCAGTGCAGGACTTCGGCATCGACAACGTCACCGCCGCCGATGGGCTTGCCGTGGGGCGGCCCTCCGGCTTCGTCGGCGAGCGGATGCAGCACCTCATCGACGGCTACTACACCGTCAGCGACGAGAACATGTTCCGCGGCGTGGCACTCTTCGCCCGCTCCGAGGATGTGCAGTGCGAGCCGAGCTCCGCGACCAGCTTCTTCGGCCCCGGCGCCATCGGCCGGGCGGGTACTCACCTGGCATGGATCACGGGCGGGGAGATGGTGCCAGAGGAGGAGATGGCTAGCTACATCGCCCGCGGCGAGGAGCTGCTCGAGGGCTAGCCTCGTTTATATAAAGCAAGTGGCCGCGGGGAGAACCCGCAGCCACTGCGCTCTTGAGTTATTACTCAGCCATTACAGCGCTGGGGAAAGACCTGCGCCCGACTGGTCAGACACCCGGTAGAGGTGCTCGTTGACGAACTCGCCAACGCCCCAGCGAGCGAGCTCGCGGCCATAGCCGGAGCGACCGATTCCGCCGAAGGGCAGGCCCGCCCCGGTGACAGCGTGCTCGTTGATGAAGGTCATGCCGTCGCGAAGCTGCTCGGCGACCTCGCGGGCCGCGTCCAGGTCGGTGCTCCACACGGAGCTGGAGAGGCCGTAGTCGGAATCGTTCGCGATCTCGATGGCCTCCGCTGCGTCCTTAGCGCGGTACACGATCGCCACGGGCCCGAAGATCTCGTTGCAGCCAACGTCCGCCTTGGGGTCCACGTCGACCAGCAGGGTCGGCTCCATGAAGGCGCCCTCGCGGTCGATGGCCTTACCACCGACGCGAATGGTGGCTTCACCGTTCTTCTCCGCCTCGGCGAGGCGCTCGACGATCTCATCGCGGGCACCGATGGAGGACAGCGGACCGACATCGGCGTTCTCGTCGTCGAATGCGCCGACCTTCATCTCGCCGATGCGCTTCTCCAGCGTTTCGACGGTGCGGTCATAGAACTCATCCATGACGATCAGGCGCTTCGGGGCGTTACAGGCCTGGCCGGTGTTGTACATGCGGATCTTGGTGAACTGCTCCAGCACCCAGTCCAGGTTCTCATCGTCGAGCACGATGAAGGGGTCGTTGCCGCCCAGCTCCAGCAGGGACTTCTTGTAGTGCTCGCCGGCGGTCTTCGCCACGGCGGCACCAGCCTGCTCGGAGCCGGTGAGGGACACACCCGCCACGCGCTTATCCGCCACGAAGGCATCCATCTGGGAGCCGGAGGCGTACACGTTGATGAAAGCATCCTTCGGCAGCCCGGCCTGCTCCAGCAGGTCCTGACAAGCCTGGGAGGACAGCGGGCAGATGGAAGCGTGCTTCAGAACCAGGGTGTTGCCCAGCAGCAGGTTCGGTGCTGCCCAGCGGGCGACCTGGTAGTAGGGGAAGTTCCACGGCATGATGCCCAGAATCACGCCCAGGGGCTCCTTGCGCACCCAGGTCTGCTGTGCGCCCTGCTGGGAAAGCTGCTCATCTGCCAGGAGCTCGTGGGCGTGCTCGGCGTACCAGGTGAAAATGTCCGAGACGATGTCGATCTCCGCCTCGGCCCAGCGGGTCAGCTTGCCCATCTCGCGCCCGATGTGTTCCGCCAGCTGCTTCTTGTTCTCCTGGAACAGCTTCGCGGTCTTCCGCAGGACGTCCGCGCGCTGCGCGATGGGGGTCTTGCGCCACTGCTCGCCTGCGGCGGTGGCGCGATCCAGAATTGCATCGCGGTCGGCATCATCGATGCGGTTGAACTGCTCTTCTTCTTGGCCAGTACTTGGGTTCTGCAATGCAAAAGTGCTCATGGCCCCTGCCTACCAGATGCATTCGGCCGTGTCAGGGGGCGAAAACAAGAACCCCGGCCCGCGGTATAAGTACCGAAGGCCGGGGATTCACCGTGTGCCCAGCGCTTTAGGTCAGGCCAGCAGGCCGTGGAATTTCACCGAAAACTCGCGACGGCACTCGCGGCATTGCCAGGAATTATCCGTTTCCGTGGTCGGAAACAGATTCTCCCCCATGCAGTAGGGGCAAAAGTTCACGGTCACACGCCGACCGTTGCTGTGCCCGGACTTCCGAACCCTTCCCCCCAGCGCTAGAGCCAGAGGTCTTCGAGCAGTTGGACAGCAAAGCCATCCTGCCGGGCGCGGAAGCGGCTAAGGATACGGCGGTTCGCCCCGTTATCCCCCAGCCCCAAGGCTCGAGAAATCACAGAGCGCAGGGCTTCATCATCGCCTTCCGGATCCTCACCCACGTGTTCAGCGAGCGCGGCTAACCCCTCGGCTCCCTGCTGTGGCCGGGCGCGCTCCAGGGAGAAGTATTCGCCCTCGTGGAAGTCCAGCCAAACCCGCTCTCCCTCACCGATCCCCTGATGCTCCAGCAAACGTCGAATGGTTCCCAGGGTGTTACTGGTTGGCCCCCAGGTCACTCGCTGCGTACCAATCTCACTGGGCAGTTCGGCCGACTCGTTATATTTCAACCCCAGCATATGGATCACTCCGCCGGGAACCCCACTGCCGGAGCCACGGAGGTGGTCACTGGTTACGGTGATCAGCAACTTCCACCTGCCATCACGCCAATACATGCCGCGAGAGTCCTCCGGCGTGGAGGTCTTTTCCGGTGCCGCCGAACGCCACTTGACGATTCCATCAACCAGCTCGAACTGGCCGGTTGATGCATAGGTCCGCACCGAATTTTCCGCGACGTCAAATTTGGCGGGGAGTTCTGTCAGCAAGGCGGTCAGCGGGACCCCCTCATCTCCCGCGTCAGTCGCGGCGACGAGACGGCGCTCAATAAGTTTCGCCAGCGTGCTGTATTCCTCATACCCCCACTCCGGCAGCGCCCACTTAGTCGCACTGACCCTCACGATCCCCTCGGAAGCGTTCAAGGAATTCGCCAAGGAACGATTCGTCCTCCCCTGTCCAATCGCCTCATACAACGAATCGAGATCTTGCGGCTCGCCACGGATGGAGAGAACCCCCGCCCCAAGAGCAGGGAGCGAACGAGTTTGGGTGAGCACGTGCCCCTCGAACAATCGATACCCACAGTCATCGAGCCAGTCACGCAGGTCAGCGGGGCTTAGTGCCGTGCGCTCCTCCACCCAGTCCAACGGAACCACCCCATAGTCATCGCTGCCCTGCTTGAGTAGATTTTCGGTCCGCTCCCGAGCCACCTTCAGAGATGGGAAGCACACCCAGTCCTCCTCAATTGCGAAGGAATCATCTACCGCATCGATAATCTCCGCGAGGCGTAGGCCCCAACCGGGAACCTCATCTCGCAGCTCTGGGAGCTGCTCGACGATCCCACCGATGCGCGCCACCGGGAAAGCATGGGCTGCCATCGCCTCCCGAAGCTCAGCCACTGCCCCGCGATTGGCCAGCTCCTCCAGGCGACTCGCGAGCGGGCTCTGTAGCTGACGTACGCGTTCACGGGTCAAGCCCAATTCTTGACCGAGCGTATCCAGGGTGGCCGGCGAGGTAGTGCCCAGCCTCTTCCGGGCGATGAGCTGCTCACGTGCGTCCAAACCGGCATAAAAGTCCGCCAGTGCCGAAGACGCTGTCCCCCGCACCAGGAGTTTCACCTGCTGATAATCCCCGTCCGGGTCAGTGAGCTGAGCCAAAACTTCGGCAGCTCGGCCACTCAGCATTCCATTAGCGGAGTCCGGCAACAGGGCCTTATCCAAGCCGCGGTGCTGATTAGCGATCAGTCCCAGGGCATCCTGCGCAAGATTCAGCGCTGCCAGTAGCGCCTCGCGGCTAGGTTCCTCGTAGAAGACTTCCGCCGCGGAATCAGAGGTTCCCGAGTAGAAATCATCCATGTAGGCGTTGTCTTCCTCCAGGGGGTAGTCCGATGTTTCGATCTCGGGTGGAATAGGCGCCGTTACGTCGGGAATTGGTCGCTCCTCCTCGTCGCGGATGCTCGGCAGAAGCGAAGAAAACTCCTGCTCATTCAGAATCGGAATTCCATAGTGCCGTGCCTTCTTCGCCTTGCCACTCAAAGAGTCCACGTCGGCGGCTACCAACACCCGGGTGTTCCTCGTCAAGGACCCCGGGGTCAGGCCGTGCTCTCGAATTTCTTTCTCCCACTCGGAACGGGGCCTATTCATCTCCCCAGTCAAGGTCACCCGGTCACCCCGACGCAGTTCCAACGGTTGGTCCTTCCCGGGGACGGCTTGTTTCCGCTCACGATGAGCAGCCTCTGCAGCCTCGCGAGTCAACGGCTCAGCCGAATCGTCGGTCAGCTGGTTCAACGGGCGAGCGTCGATGGCGATAAACGCAGCCCCAGGGAACGTCACTCCGTTCCGAAGGAAGTATTGGAATAGCTCCGCGGTGGCCTCGGCATCCGCCAGGGCGGTGTGAGCGCCCCGGTTGGTGATCCCCACGCGGCTGAGTACGTCCCCCAGTTTGTTGGGCATACCGGGGAAAAGCCTCCTAGAAAGTTCCATGGTGCAGACATACCCGGGGAGGACGTCGCCTGGATCCAGATCCGCGCGGGCCAGTTCCTGGGAGAGCATGCGCGCATCGAAGCGCGCATTGTGGGCGACCAGAATCCGGCCATCCAAGAGGCCGAAGAGCTCGCGGGCGATCTGAGCGAAAGCCGGGGCGTCTTTCACGTGCCGGCCGTAGACCCCATGGATCGAACTATTGGGAATATCGCGATCCGGGTTGACCAGGCTGGACCAGCTGCCTTCCACCTCACCGGTGGCAGAAAGGAGGACGACCCCGATTTCCAGCACGCGGTGGGCGGTACTGAAACCGGTGGTCTCAACATCGAGAACGGCAAATCCTGGGCTTCCGAGCTCCTGCATGTCGCTTATCCTACTGTGAGCTGCGTCCCGACTAGCCGGATTCCACACGCCGGCCGAGCGGGAAATACCCGCCTAAGCCAGCAGTCCGTGAAATTTCACCGAAAATTCGCGACGGCACTCGCGACATTGCCAGGAATTATCCGTTTCCGTGGTCGGAAACAGGTTCTCCCCCATGCAGTAGGGGCAGAAGTTCACGGTCGCACGCCGGCCATTGCTGTGCCCGGACTTCCCACCGATCGCCTGGTTCACCGGTGGCAGGGAATCAGTATCAGGAACGCTCATCGCAGGGCCTCCTCCTCAGCGCGGGCGACCCAGGAGCTGAACTCCTCGCCGTCCTCGCGCTGCTCCTTGAAGTTCTCCACGACGCGGACCACGTAGTCGCCGACGTCCTCGGAGAACACGTTGTTGCCGCGCAGCTTGCGGCCGAAGCCCGGCTTCAGACCAACCTTTCCGCCCAGGTGCACCTGGAAACCTTCGACGCGGTTGCCGTCCTCGTCGGTCAGCACCTTGCCGGATAGACCGATGTCCGCGACCTGGGAACGGGCGCAGGAGTTCGGGCAGCCGTTGAGGGAGATCTTCAGCGGGACGTCGAGGTCGCCGACCCGCTCCTCCAGCTCGTCGACCAGCTGGATGGCGCGCTGCTTCGTCACGACGTGCGCGAGCTTGCAGAACTCCAGGCCGGTGCAGCTGATGATGTCGCGGCGGAAGGCCGAAGGCTTTGCGGACAGCCCCTCCTTCTCCAGTTCGGCGGCAAGCTTGTCCGCATTCTCCGGGGTCAGGTCCAGGAAGAGCAGCTCCTTATCGGGGGTCGTGCGCAGGCGCGTGGAGCCATAGGATTCGGCGAGCTCCGCGAGTCGCTGCAGCTGGGCGCCGTCGGTGTGCCCCACCGTGGGCTTCACCCCCAGGTAGACCTTGCCGTCCCGCTGCTCGTGGATGCCGACGTGGTCGCGGTAGCCGGGGTACTCGCCCGGGTCCGGGCCGTCGACGAGCTTGCGGCCGAGGTAGTCCTCCTCCAGCACCTTGCGGAACTTCTCGATACCCCAGTCGGCGACGAGGAACTTTAGACGCGCGCGGTTGCGGACCTTGCGGTAGCCGTAGTCGCGGAAGATGCGGACCACGCCGGCCCACACCTCCGGGACCTCTTCCAGGGGCACCCAAGCGCCGAGGCGCTGGGAAAGCATCGGGTTGGTGGACAGCCCGCCGCCGACCCAGACGTCGAAGCCGGGGCCGTGTTCCGGGTGGTTCGAGCCGATAAACGCCAGGTCCTGGATCTCGTGGGTGACGTCCTGGCGGGAGTTGCCGCTGATCGCAGACTTGAACTTGCGTGGCAGGTTGTCGAACTCGCCGCTGGTCAGTAGTTCTTCCTTGATGGTGTGAATGGCCGGGGTGGCGTCGATAATCTCGTCGGCGGCGATACCGGCGACTGGGGAGCCCAGGATGACGCGGGGGACGTCGCCGCAACCGAAGTTGGTGTCCAGCCCGACGGATTCGAGCTTGTCCCAGATGGCCGGGACGTCCTCGATGCGGATCCAGTGCAGCTGGACGTTCTGGCGGTCGGTGAAGTCCGCGGTATCGCGGGCGTAGTCGCTAGAAATCTCGCCGATGACGCGCAGCTGCTCGCTGCTGACCAGTCCGCCGTCGAGGCGGATGCGCATCATGAAGTAATTATCCTGCAGCTCTTCGGTGCTGAGCGTGGATGTGGCCACGCCGTCGAGTCCCGGGCGGCGCTGGGTATAAAGGCCAACCCACTTGAAGCGGGGCGCGAGGTCCTCCTTCGGGATGGAGTTGAAGCCCTCCTTCGCGTAGGTCTCGCGAATGCGGTCAATGACGCCGAGGCCGGCGTCTTCCTGCTTAATTTTCTCGTCGTCGTTGAGCGGAGTAGTTCCGTCGACGAGCCACTGGCCTTGCGGCCGGGGCTTACGCTTCGGCCTCGATCGGGTGGTGGTGGTTGCGGTCATGGTGAATTTCTCCAGTTGATCGTGCGTTGTGGCGGTCTTGTCTGGATCCGCAGCGCGGGCTGCAGATCAACCTACACTAGACAGACCGTGCGGTCTATAACTGGACACACTAAACCGGCCCGAGGGGAAGTTGCAAGCAATTTCAGCAAAGCCGATTGCACAAACTAGACCATGCTGTCTACACTCTGTTGTGATCCACCCCCCAGAATCTCGCAATCCCTTCACGGTGGGATTAGCTTGGTGGGTGAAGAATATGCACTTAGAACCAACGATTGGACCCTGAATAAAAGTGTCAGACGCAGCAAAGACCACTCGTCCGCTCCGTATCGCGGTTATCGGATCCGGCCCAGCCGGCATTTACGCATCCAACGCCCTCGCCAAGGCCACCATCCCGGAGGGCAACGGCGACACCACCTTCGACGGCGTGAGCGTGGACATCTTCGAGCGCATGCCAGCCCCCTTCGGGCTCATCCGCTACGGCGTCGCACCCGACCACCCCCGCATCAAGGGCATTATCCGCTCCCTCCACCGCGTCCTCGACCAGCCGCAGATCCGCCTGTTCGGCAACGTCAACATCGGCGAGGACGTCACCCTCGAGGAACTGAAGCAGCACTACGACTCCGTCATCTACGCCACCGGCGCGACCAAGGACCGCGACCTCAACCTGCCGGGAGCGGAGGCCTCCCACGGCGGCGCGGAGTTCGTCGGCTTCTACGACGCCAACCCGAAGTTCTCCGAGGACTGGAATCTGGACGCCGAGTCCGTCGCCGTCATCGGCGTGGGCAACGTCGGCCTCGACGTCGCGCGCGTCATCGCGAAGACCGGCGACGAACTGCTCACCACCGAAATCCCGGACAACGTCTACGAATCCCTGAAGAAGAACAAGGCCAAGGAGGTCCACCTCTTCGGCCGCCGCGGCCCCGCCCAGGCGAAGTTCACCCCGCTGGAACTCAAGGAGCTCAGCTACTCCGATACCATCCAGGTCATCGTCGACCCGGAGGACATCCAGTACGACGCTGCCTCCGAGGAAGCTCGCCGCGGCTCCAAGATCACCGACATGGTCTGCTCCCTGCTGGAGCAGTACGCCATCGCCGACCCAGGCGAGGAGCCGCACCGCGTCTACATCCACTTCTTCGAATCCCCGAAGGAGATCAAGACCGACGAGCAGGGTAACGTCACCGCCCTAGTCACCGAGCGCACGAAGCTCAACGGCGACGGCTCCGTCTCCACCACCGGCGAGACCCGCGAATGGCCAGTCGGCGCGGTCTACCGCACCGTCGGCTACAAGTCCGACCAGCAGGCCGACCTGCCGTGGGACGCCGACGAGAACGTCCTGCCGAACGTCGGCGGTCGCGTCCTCGCCGAAGGCCCCACCGCGGACGGCATCGCGGGTGTGCCGGGCAGCGCTGACCCAGAGGCAGAGAAGCGTGAGACCCTGCCGGGCGTGTACGCCACCGGCTGGATCCGCCGCGGCCCCGTCGGCCTGATCGGCAACACCAAGGGCGACGCCAACGAGGCCGTCGATAACCTCTTGACCGACGTCGCAAAGGGCATCGGCTTCCAGCCGGCCAAGCCGGAACTGGAGAGCGTTGAGGAGCTGTTGCGCTCCAAGAACATCTCCTGGACCGACTGGGAGGGCTGGTACGCCCTGGACAAGCACGAGCGCGAACTCGGCGAGGCCGAGGGCCGCGAGCGCAAGAAGGTTCGCGAGTGGGACGAGATGCACCACCACTCCAAGTACAGCGGGGAGTAAGCACTCCCCTGGTCGGAGCGGCAGCAAAGACCGCGCCGACCGCACCCCCACGCACACAGGGAGAGCCCAGGCCCAGTAGTTAGCAAAAACTAACATTCCTACTGCAAAGGTACAGCTCTACCCCCGTTTTGCGCGGGGGTTTCCTTTCCCCTTCAGAGCTCTTGTGGCTTAGGTAACATGCGATTCATGACTCTGGAAAACGACGCCGTAGAAGAAGGCCCAAAGGTCTACATCACCGGGCGAACCCTGCTGTCCATGCCTGCGTACCAGGTCCACGCCCTCTACAAGCTGCGGGTGGACGTCTTCGTTAATGAACAGCGCGCCGCATTCCCGGAGATCGACGACCAGGACGCCCTGCCGGAGACCCACCACCTGCTGGCCTACGTCCACCCCGGCAGCGGCCCGGACTACCCGTGGGGCACCGCCGACCCCGGCTCCCCCATGCGGCTCGTGGGCACCGTGCGAGTCTTCGGGCCGCCGGAGGAGCAGCACATCGGCCGCCTCTGCGTCCACCCGGACCTGCGCGGTTACGGGATCGCGCACAACCTTGTCGCGCGCTCCCTGGAGGTCGTCCGCGAGCGCGCCGCCGCCCTGGACCCCACGAACCAGAAGTCGATCGTAAAGATCGAGGCACAGAGCCACTCTGTGCCCTTCTACGAGGGCTACGGTTTCGCCACCGTGGGCGAGCCCTTCGACGTCGAGGGCATCGACCACGTGGAGATGCAGCTCGAGCTCGACTAGTCGGCGGCTAGCACTCCCCGCAGGTCACCGCCGGGTCGGCCGCGCAGTCCTCGCACAGCAGGATCTGTTCGCGGCACTCGGAGTTCTCGCAGTTGTGGAAGGTATTCGTCGCCGCCCCGCAGTTCTTGCAGAAGCCGAGCTGCTTCGCGTCCTCCGAGAACTCCATGTGCATGCGCTTGTCGAAGACGTACAGCGAGCCCTCCCATAGGCCCTTATCGCCATACTTCTCGCCGTAGCGGACAATGCCGCCGTCGATCTGGTAGACCTCCTCGAAGCCACGGTTCCTCATCAGCGCGCTGAGCACCTCGCACCGGATACCGCCGGTGCAGTAGCTGACGACCGGCTTGTCCTTCATCCAGTCGTACTTGCCGCTCTCCAGTTCCTTGATGAAGTCGTGGGTGGTCTCCACATCAGGGACGACGGCGTCCTTGAACCGGCCGATTTCGGCTTCCATCGCGTTACGTCCGTCGAAGAAGACGACGTCGTCGCCGCGCTCTTCGACCAGCTTGTTGACCTCTTCCGGCTTCAGGTGGGTTCCTCCCCCGATGACGCCGTTCTCGTCCACCTTCAGCTCGCCCGGCGCGCCGAAGGCGACGATCTCGTCGCGCACCTTGACGGACAGGCGTGGGAAGTCATCCGCCCCGCCCTGCGACCACTTGAATTCCATGCCTTTGAAGCCGGGGTATTCGCGGGTGCGGCGCGCGTACTGCTTGCAGGCGTGCAGGGAGCCGCCCACGGTGCCGTTGATGCCGTGCTCGGAGATGAGGATGCGCCCGGTCAGGCCGAGGCTTTCGCAGAGCTGCTTCTGCCACAGCATGATCGCCGTGGGGTCCGCGATGGGTGTGAACCAGTAGTACAGCAGGATGCGGGATTCTTTGAGGTCGGTCGCACTAACAGCCATGCCCCAAAGTGTAGCCCCACCAGCAAGTACCCCCTAAACCGCCGGGAGTAGCGCCAGTGGCAGCAGGCTAGTCCACGGCGGGCTGCTCGCCCGTCGGCAGGTCGGCATCGTCCTCAGTCGAGTTGCCGGCGTCCTCAGGAGCCGCGTGCGTCTCGTGCGTGACCTCCGCTGCTTGGATCTTGATGGCCCCGGCGGCGTCGGCGGCGCGGTCGCGGGCGTCCTCGATCGTCTCCGCGGTGGAGACGGCTACACCCATGCGGCGTCGGCTGTAGCTGGCCGGCTTCCCGAAGAGGCGGACCTTCGTCTCCGGGACGGCGAGCGCCTCGGCCAGGCCGTGATACTCCACCGCAGCACCTTCCGGCAGATCCTCACCGAGGATCACGGCGGAGGCGCCCGGGGAGATCAGAGTCGTATCGATCGGCAGGCCCAGAATCGCGCGGGCGTGCAGCTCGAACTCGCTGCAGCGCTGCGTGCCAATGGTCACCATGCCCGTGTCGTGCGGCCGCGGGGAGACCTCGGAGAAGTACACATCATCCCCCTTGATGAACAGCTCCACGCCGAACACTCCCCGGCCGCCCAGGGCGTTGGTCACGCGTGCCGCCACCGAGCGGGCATTATCCAGCGCGGAGTCCCCCATCGTCGCGGGCTGCCAGGACTCCACATACTTGCCGAGGTCCTGGCGGTGGCCGATGGGCTCGCAGAACCACGTGGCGGGCTGGCCGCTGACCGGGTCGATGCTGCGCACCGTGAGCAGGGTGATCTCGTAGTCGAAGGGGACGAACTGCTCGACGATGACCCTCTCGCAGTTCACGCGCACATCGGAGAGCGCGAAGTCCCAGGCGGCGTCGAGCTCGTCGGCGCTGGCCACGTAGCTCTGGCCGCGCCCCGCGGAGGACACGACCGGCTTGACCACGCACGGGAAGCCGATCTCCTCGGCCGCGGCGTGCAGCTCCTCCGGGGTGGCGGCGAAGCGGTGCACGCCCGTGGGGATGCCGAGCTCCTCGCTGACCATCGTGCGGATCTTCTCGCGGTCCATCGTCAGCTGCGCGGCCCGCGCCGTGGGGGCGACGGTGACGGTGCCTTCCTCTTCCAGTTCGGCGAGGACGTCCACCGCCAGCGCCTCGATTTCCGGGACCACGATGTGCGGGCGGACCTCAGTGATGAGTTCGCGCAGTGCCTCGCCGTCCATGAGGTCCAACACGTGCGCGTGATTGGCCACGTTGTGTGCGGGCGCGCCCTGGTAGCGGTCCACGGCGTGCACCTCCACGCCGAACCTCTGGAGGGCGATGGTCAACTCACGGCCGAGCTCACCGGCTCCCAGGATCATAACGACTGTCGCGCAGTCACTGTTGGGGGTGCCGATCGCTTGTGGGGTGTACATGATGCGCAATTCTAGCTGGCAACGCGGGCGCGTCTAATCCGCTTTCGCGATCATCAGGCACCCGGGCAGCGATCCCGGGGCTTCAGAGCGCGCAGCCCCAACCGCAGACACGGGCATCCCCCGCTAGTGGCTTTGCCGTTCTGGCGCGCCCATAATGGAGCCATGAGCTCGCAGTCTTCCAGCCCCCAGTTCACCTCCCCTTCGGCAACCGGCGCCGGCCAGTTCTCCTGCTCCCGCCGCAGCCTGCTGCGCGGCGCAGCACTCGCAACGGCAGCTACGGCCGCGGGCGCGCTACTCGCCGCCTGCGCTGGTGAGGAGACCGTAGCGAAGGCCGCGAAAACCGACATTCCGGTCGGTGGGGCGAAGATCATCGATAACTGGATCATCGCGCAGCCGGAGAAGGATAAGTTCATGGCTTTCTCCACCGAGTGCCCGCACGCCCGCGGCCGCATCGACCAGATCGCCGAGCAGGACGGCATGACCGTCGCGATCTGCCCAAAGCACGGCTCGGTCTTCGACACCGCCACCGGCGATGTGGTGGAGGGACCCTCCCGCGACCCGATGGCCCTGTCCAGCGACGTCCAGGTCAACGGGGACGCCGTCGAGGTCATCAACTAACCGCGTTCCCTCCCAGGGCTGTGGCCTGGGTGTTCTAATCCTGCGCGATGACGATCGAGCGGTCGCTCACCGCGTCCGCCACCCGTTGGTCGTGACAGGTCCACAGCACCGCGGGCTTGCGATCCTGCCGCACGAAGGCGTCGATGCCCTCCAACAGCTTGCGGTGACCGTCCACGTCCAGGCCCACCGTCGGTTCGTCGAGCAGCAGGACGTCCGGCTGGCCCGCCATCGTCGCTGCCACCAGTACCAACCGACGGTCGGAGGTGGGAACGTCCAAGGGGTGCTCCTCGGCCCATTTCTCCAGGCCGAAGATTTCCAGCACCTTCCGGTCGCCAGCGACCTCATCGATCACCCGGCGGTAGAGGAAGGACTGGTCCAGCGCGGTGGGTGCCCAGCCACAGCGGCCGACCATGATGGTGCCCTCGTAGTCGACCAGGCCAAGTGCCGCCAGCATCAAAGAGGTCTTGCCGCAGCCATTGGGCCCGGCGATGTGGGTGACCTGGCCTGCCGGGGCGTCAACTGTAAACGGCCCCAGGCCACGAACCTGGACGTTCCGGGCAGACAACGCAACCCGCTGCGCGGCGACGTCGTCGGCACTGGCGTGAGCACTGGCCTCGTCGGAGCGGGTACGGGGAGGGAAAACCGGCAGGTCGAACTCCGGAATCGGCCGCTGACGCAACTCGCCGTCGGAAAGCTGGAACTGCTGAACTGCTGCCTCGGATACCGCGGACGGGCGGCGATCGTAGACCGTCACCTCGCCGGGATAGGCGTCTAGCACCTCGGCGAGCTGGTTGACCGCAGCGGTATCCAGCCCGTCCAGCGGGCAGTCGAGAACCAGCGCCCCGGGACGGGTCAACAGCGCTTGGGCGATCGCCATGCGGCGGGTCTGCCCGGTGGACAGCCGCATCGGGTCCTGGCCCGCGACGTGCTGCAAACTCCAGGTCTGAAGGGCCTGGTCCACGCGGGGGCGCATCTGCTCCCGCGACACGCCCTGTTGCTCCATGCCGAAGGCCAGCTCTTCGGCCACCGTGGCGCGCAGCAGCGAAATGTGGGCGGAGGCGTTGTTCCCCACCCAGGCGGCCCCCGTCGCCTCCGCTGCTTCCCAGGCGTGGTCCGATAGCCCATCGCCCCAGATAAAACGGGTCACTGGCATGGCGCTAGCTCACTCCAATCCAGACGATGGCCGCGCAGGTGGCGGCGATCATTCCCCAGCGCAGAACGCGCTGCCCCACCGGGTTCGCAACCGGGTTCAGCACGGTGCGCGGGCCGGGGTCCCCGATCCCAGTGCGTTGCAGGGGCCGGGCGCGCTGCGCGGCATCGTCCACCAGCCCCACGATCAGGGGCATCACGAAGTTCAGCTTCCCGCGCACCCCTGCGGTGTTCACCCCGCGGGCGGTGAACATCTGGTGCAGCGTCTCCACCCGTGCCCGGGCCATCGGATACAGCCGGATGGTCGAGCCCACGACGTAAACGATCTTCGCGGGGAACTGCTCCTGCATCGCCCGCATCAACCGGTCCCCATCCACGAAGGAACCCAGGGTCAAACCAATCGCCGCGGCACCAAAGAGGCGCAGGGAGAGCAAGCCCGCAAGCTGCATGCCGTCGGAGGTCAGCGGACCGAAAACGGGGTGCTGACCAAACGGGGCGTGCATCAAAAACAGGCCCACGGTGGTCGGGATCGCGAGCAGCACCGCCGCGAACAGCGGGCCACGAGCAGTCCGGAAAAAGGCTGCGAGCAGGGCGGCGATCCCCAGCGCGGTGAGCGAGACAACCAGCTTGTGGGCCAGCAACACCACGACCACCGCGCAGATGGCGGCGGTCAGCGGCGTATAGGGGTGGAGTTTTCTCACTTGCTCTCGGGGCTGAAGGTCACGCGGGTGCGCTTCGGCAGCCAGCGCAGCACCAGCCACACGATGGTGAAGACGATGAGCTTATCGATCGGATCGGAGGTCCAGGACTGCAGGAACACAGCAGTCAGCTGGTCGAAGCCGAGGCCGCGATAAGCCGTGACCAGCAGGCCGGTTCCGGTGCCCGCGGTGCCGCCAAAGATGAAGGAAGCCACCGGCGCGGAGAGCAGCGCCGTGATGAAGCCGACGACGAGGCCCGCCCCACCCACGCGCCACCACGTGCCGACGAAGAGCTTGCGCAGCAGACCGGAGGCCACGCCGACGAAGGCATAGGCGGCGGCGAAGGGCACGACGGTCGGGTTGAAGGTGCCCCACACCAGGGAACTCAGCACACCTGTGACCAGGCCCGCCCAGGGGCCGGCGAGCGCGCCGACCAAAACGGTGCCGATGGAGTCCAGGTACAGCGGCAGCGGCAGGCCCATGGTGCCGATGACCTGGCCGGTAATGATGTTCAGCGCCAGGGCCACCGGGATCAGCGAGAGGGTGCGCACCGGCAGCTGCGGCACGACCGCGATCAGGGCAAGAATCGCCGGAACCAAGAAGCCCACGAGCGCGATCGTGGAGCTGCGGGAGTCAGCCAGCGACTCCCAATTCGAGTCCGTGGGCTGGGAGATGACGAGGGTCAACCACGTCGCGGCGATGATGAGAACCGCCAGGCCGAGAAGGCTTTTTTGCATGCGTGACATAGCTATTCCAAACAGGGTTGAAGTGATCCCCGAAAAGCCTATGTCACCTCGGCGCGGGAAACGTGGAAAGTTGCTCAAACATCCTGGTCGATCAGCCTAAGTTTCGTCAAATGATCACGCCGGGTTTCCCGCGCGGCCGGGCGGGGTGGACGCCACACTCAACCTGACTGGTCGAGCACTGTTTCTTACACAGCAGTTGACAGACCAAGCTGTCTAGTGTTTTATATCACTCAACGCACAACGGTTCGCCGCGAGCACCTGCCGACCCCTGGAGCCCCGGACACGGTCGGTAGGAACCGTTGGTTTTGCCTGAGATATTCGCCTAGCCACCAGTCTGTGGGTCACCACTGCCACAGCCGCTAGGAAATATCACCCGGGGTTTCATGCTTTCTTGCGCCTTCGGGTTGGGCACGACCGCTGTGTGAGTCACCAAACACCAACCACGAAGAAGGAAAACATGACTTTCCACGCAACCACCGCCGGGGTCCCACGCATCGGACCTGATCGCGAGCTCAAGAAAGCACTCGAAGCCTACTGGCGCGACTCCGCCACGGGCCGCGACCTCGCCGGCACCGCCACCCGCCTGGTCAACGACTACACCGACGGCCTGGTCAACGAGGGCCTCGACTCCGCTCCCTTCCAGGGCCGCTCCTACTACGACGCCGTCCTCGACACCTCCGCGATCCTCGGCGCACTGCCGGAGCGCGTTGCCGAGATCAGCGACCACGAGAACGATGGCCTGCCGCAGTTCATCGACCGCCTCTTCGCCGCCGCCCGCGGCACCGCCGAGCTGCCGGCCTCCGCGATGACCAAGTGGTTCGACACCAACTACCACTACATCGTCCCGGAGCTGTCCGCTGACCAGGAGTTCCGCCTCGAGGACGGCGCCTGGCTGGACGACATTCGCGACCAGGTCAACCGCCACGGCGATAAGGTCCGCCCGGTCCTCGTCGGCCCGTTCACCTACCTGGCACTGGCCCGCTCCACCGACGGCTCCAACCCGCTGGAGCACCTGGAGTCCCTCTTCGAGACCTACGGCCGCCTGCTGCCGCGCATCGCTAACCGTGGCGTCACCTGGCTGCAGCTCGACGAGCCCTCCCTGGTCACCGACGTCGATCCAGCCACCCTGTCCCGCGTCAAGGCTGGTTACAAGAAGCTCACCCAGGTCGCCCACGACGCCGGTCTGAAGCTGCTGGTCCAGACGTACTACGGCGACGCCGACCAGGCCATCAAGACCCTCAGCGGTCTGGGCATCGACGCTTTCGGCGCCGACCTCGTCGCTGGTGGCAAGGAGCTGCCGAGCTGGACCGGCGAGGAGCCGCTGGTCGCCGGTGTCGTCGACGGCCGCAACATCTGGCGCACCGACCTGGACGCGGCCCTGGAGACCCTGAAGGCGCTGGCCGAGCGTGGCCCGGTCGCCGTCTCCACCTCCGCGTCCCTGCTGCACGTGCCGTACACCCTGGCCCGCGAGACCACCCTGGGCGACGAGCTGCGCAGCTGGCTGGCGTTCGGAGAGGAGAAGATCCGCGAGGTCGCCCTCCTCTCCCGCGTCCTGCGCGGTGAGGGCACCGAGGCCGACGAGAAGGCGCTGGCCGAGGCCCGCGAAGCCGTGCAGTCCCGCGCGACCTCCAAGCTGACCCACAACGACGAGGTCCGTGAGCGCACCGCCAAGATCACCGAGGAAGACCGCCACCGCGGTGATATCGAGGAGCGCCGCAAGGCCCAGCAGGAGGAGCTGAACCTCCCGCCACTGCCGACCACCACGATCGGTTCCTTCCCGCAGACCACTCAGATCCGCCAGGCGCGCGCGAAGCTGCGCAAGGGTGAAATCACCGAGGAACAGTACACCCAGGCGATGCGCGACGAAATCGCGGACGTCATCGAGCGCCAGGAGAAGCTGGATCTGGACGTCCTCGTCCACGGTGAGCCGGAGCGCAACGACATGGTGCAGTACTTCTCCGAGCAGCTGGAGGGCTACCACTCCACCGAGCACGCGTGGGTGCAGTCCTACGGTTCCCGCTGCGTCCGTCCGCCAATCCTGTTCGGCGACGTCCGTCGTCCGGAGCCGATGACCGTCTCCTGGTTCGAGGAGGCCCAGAAGCTGACCGACAAGCCGGTCAAGGGCATGCTCACCGGTCCGGTGACGATGCTCGCGTGGTCCTTCGTCCGCGACGACCAGCCGCTGGGCGAGACCGCCGACCAGGTTGCCCTGGCACTGCGTGACGAGATCGACGACCTCGTCTCCGCTGGTGCGAAGGTTGTTCAGGTCGACGAGCCGGCCATCCGCGAGCTGCTGCCGCTGCGCGAGGCTGAGCAGCCGGCGTACCTGAAGTGGGCCGTGGGCTCCTTCCGCCTGGCCACCTCCGGCGTGGCGCCGAAGACTCAGATCCACACCCACATGTGCTACTCGGAGTTCAACGAGCTCATCGGCACGGTCGGCGACCTCGACGCGGATGTCACCTCCATCGAGGCTGCCCGCAACGGCATGCAGGTGCTCGCCGCCCTGCACGAGGCGGGCTACGACCTGGGTGTCGGCCCGGGCGTGTGGGACATCCACTCCCCGCGTGTCCCGAAGCAGGAGGAGGTCGACCAGCTGCTGGCCGATGCGCTGGCTAACGTCGCCCCAGAGCTGCTGTGGGTCAACCCGGACTGTGGCCTGAAGACCCGTGGCTGGGAGGAGACCACCGCCAGCCTCGAGGTGCTGGTCGACGCCGCGAAGAAGGCGCGCGCCACCCTCTAAAAACCGCGCTCTAGACCCCGCGCTGGGTTAAGCATTCGGCCCCGCGCTGCAGGAGAAACTTTCTGCGGCGCGGGGCCGTTGCCATGCTTTAGAGCGTATGGCTAGCCGTTGAAGTAGGCGCTGACTTTGCCGGCGACCTTCTCCGGTGCAACGAGCATCACACCGTGGGCGTGGCCCGGCACCTGCACGGCCTCGCCGCCGAGAGCCTTCTGCATCTTCCAGATGGCGTCGCCGGTGACCGCCGAATCATTCGTGAATCCCACGTGCAGGGGCTTGGTCTCCAGCTTCTCGCCGTTGATTGGCGCTCCCGGGTGCGGCAGTGGCCAGCCCGCGCAGACGCGCCCCGAGCCGAGGTTGCCCTCGATCGCGGAGATCGAGTCGCCGCCGGTGAGCTGGTCGATGAACAGTTGCGGCAGCATCTCGGGCTTGGTCGGCGTGGCGTTGTCGTTGCAGACGATCGAGAGTTCCACGGAGCCCAGGGAGGTCATCTGCTCCAGCAGGCCCATGGTTTCTTCCTCGGAGAGCTCCTTGCCAGTCACGGGGTTGATCGGCCGACCGTTCGGCCCCAGTTCCTGGCCCGCCACCTTCGGCGGCTTGCCCGTGCGGATGTACTCGGCGAGCTTCGGGCGCATCTCCGGGTTATACAGCGCCCCGAAGTAGGTGAAGGTGAACAGCGGGGAGGCCAGCGTGGCCTGCTGCTTGCCCTTGGCGAGCGTGACCATGGCCGAGCCGAGTCGCCACGCGGGCGGCAAAGCCTGGTTCGCGACGGGCAGCGCGATATTGGCGTGCTCCTTCAACCCCGCTGGGAGGTCTCCGATCTCAGCCGGCGGCGGCGTGACCTGCGCGGGTGCGCCGCTTTCCTTATCAATGACGGCCGACCAGCGCTGGTAGACCTGCAGCGGCGTGGTGCCCAGGTGGTACTCATCGTCCCGGTCGGCGATCCACTGGAAGACATCGTGCAGCCCGTCGCGGCGCCAGGACTCGCGGTCGCGGCCGGTCTTGAACCACAGGCTCTCCGGGCTCGCGGAGCTATCGATCAGCGCCTTGCCGGTGTGCTGCGGGAACATCGTGGCGTAGGTGCCCATGAGAACCCCACCGTAGGAGACGCCGTAGAGGTTGAGGCGCTCCTCCCCCAGCAGCTGGCGGGCTCGGTCGAGGTCGCGGGCGGTGTTTGCGGTGGTGACCTGCTGGGAGTAGCCGGGCTGCTCGAGGTTGCACAGGTCGCGGAAGAGCCCGGCGGCGAGGGTCGGGATGACACCGCTGGCGAGGTGCCCGAAGCTACACTTCAGCGCCTCCCCGTGGGCGAGGCCGCGGGGCTGGACCGCGATGAGGTCGTAGTGCTTCTGCACGTCGGCGGGGAGCTTGACCCGCTGCCCGTTGAGCTTGTCTGGGGCGGCGTTGTCCGCGAACATCTCCAGCGCGCTGCCGCCCGGGCCGCCCGGGTTACCGGCGATGACGCCGCGCTTGGCGCCGGTCGCCGGGATCTTGCTCATCGTGAGCGTGATCTTCTGCCCATCGGGCTGCGAGTAGTCCATAGGCACCTGGAACTCCGCGCACTTCGCCCGCTTCGCGACGAAGACGTCCGCGGGGCAATCGCCCCAGGAAAGTTGCTGTGTCTCCGCGGTCGCTGCCGGGGCGACCAGGGCGCTGAGTAGTCCGAGGCCTCCCAGCATTCCTGCAATTTTGTGACCTACTCGCATTAAGGGGCTGCTCCTCACCGTGTTTTCTCGTCCGTGTCTCTTCTCAGCCGTGCCCTCGCCGCTGAACACGCGTTCTTGCGTCTCAGCGCGTTGCCCTTGGCTACAAGCGACCTGATACTTCGCGGTGGAAAGTCTAACAAGAGCCCCGGACGCGCCGCCGGGGAAGGCTCAAGGCTCGCCGGCCAACAGCTCGCCGAAGCGCTCCAGCACCCGAGTCGCGTCCAGGCGCTCCAGCACCCGCGCATTCGGGGTGAGCTGCGGGCCGAAGGGTGGCTGCGGATCAAAGGCCAGGGTCGCACCCCGAGTGAGTTCGGAGTCGGCCTCCACATCCACGTGGAACTCAGTTGCCTCGAAGCCCACGTCCTCCAGCAGCACCATCGCGGCGGCAAGGTCGTGGATTTGCGCCTGATAGCCAACCCCGACCTGCTCGTGGAACTCGAAGTAGAACTCAATAGCGGCGGTCAGCAGCTGGCCGAGCTGCGACTCCGCCTGCGCGCCCTCCCGGCCGCCTCGATGGGCACCTGCTTGGGCGCCATCGAGCCCACCAACCCAGTCGCGGAGCCGCTCCGGGGAGAGCAACACCTGCTCGGTCATGTTCAGCGGGGCGATCACGGGCAGGGGTGCGCCCTCGGGCCAGTGCTGCAGGGAATACTTCAGGGCGTGCGGGTCCACCCACGCGTTCCACTCCGCGACCGGGGTGGTGTTGCCGGGATACCCAAATGCCCCGCCCATGATGACCACCTGGCAGCCCCGCAGCACCTCCGGGGCGTGCTCCACCGCCCAGGCCAGGTTCGTCGCAGGCCCACACACCAGCAGGTGGGTGGGCTGCGCATCCGCCCAGTGGGCCACCGCCGCAGCCGCGGTGCCATCCGGTGTGCTGCCGCCCGGCGCGAGGGGCGCTTCAGCCTGCCCTGGCGATCCCTCCGCCTGCCCCCGCCGGGCGTCGCCGGACTCTCCCAGCCAGTACCCCAGCCCCCGCGGCCCATGGGTTTCCGGCGTCGTCACCAAAGGCAGCACCCGCGGGTGCGCCGCGCCGATCGTGATCTTCGGGATCACAGCATCCGACTCCTCACCGCGTTGGGCGCGGTGACGTCCTAAAGAAGAAGGTCCCCACTGCTGGGCGGCGACCCGGAGAACTTCTGCGGAATTACGGGCGGCGTCATCGGCGGTGCAGTTGCCGGCGCTGGTGGTCACCGAGAGGTCAATCCGCCCGGCCAGATGCAACCGGTAGAGGTAGACCAGGGCCAGGGCATCGTCGATGCCGGTGTCCACGTCGGCCACGACTGTCAAGGAAGGTGTGCTCACAAACTCTCACGCTACCGATCACCACGACCGCCGGGTAAGGTACACCAAAGTTATTGGTAATACTTTTCTTTTACCCGGCGCGCGATCGCCCGCGCGCCACATTGAGCGAGGGATAACCCGTGGCCAAGCACCATAAGAACACGACGCAGCGGTGGAGCACACCCCAGTGGATGCTGGCCATCGGCCTGGCGGTATTCGCCATCGCCACCCTCGCCGGACTCGTCGTGCAGTGGCCGCACAGCAGCGAGGAGCCCAAGGTCACCCCGGCGTACCAGAACTCCGGCTACGCGGGGCCACTGACCAGCGGCGAGGTGCTCTTCACCCGCGCCGCGAAGTGCGGGGCCACCGAGATCGGCGTGACCAGCGAAGCGATCCCGGAGGATAAAAACCCCTTCGCGGAGAAGCACTGCACGCAGGTCATCGTCCGGCTCACTGACGGCGCCGACGAGGGAAAATACACCGCACTAGAGTCCCGCCACATGCCCGGCGAACCGGAGCTACATGAGGGCGATAGCATCAAGCTAATCCACAGCCACGGCACCTACGCCTTCCAGGACTACGACCGCACAGGCCCACTGTGGGCGTGGGTGCTGGCCACGATCGTGCTGATCATCGCGGTCGGCCGCTGGCGCGGGCTGCGGGCCCTCGTGGGACTGGCGATCACGATGGTCATGATCCTCGCCTTCCTGCTGCCCGCGTTGCTGCGGGGTGGCTCCCCGCTGTGGTTGGCGGTGACGACGGCGGCGACCGTCATCCTCCTCGTCGTCTTCCTCGTCCACGGGGTGAACTGGAAATCCGCGGCCGCGATGGGCGGCTCCCTGGTGGCGGTGGCCATCGCCACAGCGCTATCGGGACTGGCCATCGACTCCACCTCCCTGCGGGGCTTGGGGGATGAATCGAATCTGCAGATCCTGCTCTACCTGCCGGAGCTGGACATCACCGGGCTGATGCTGGCCGGGATGATCATCGGCGCGCTGGGCGTACTCAACGACGCCACGATCGCGCAGGCCTCCACGATCACGGAGCTCAAGCGCGCGGAGCCGGACGCCTCGGCCTGGCAGCTCTTCCGCAACGCCATGCGGGTCGGCGAGGATCACATCGCTTCGATGGTCTACACCCTGGTGCTGGGGTACGCCGGTGTGGCGATCCCCATGATGCTGCTGCTGAGCATCTCCGGCCGCCCGATCGAGCAGGTGCTGACCTCGGACGTGATGGCCACCGAGCTGCTGCGTTCCGTCACGGGCGCGATCGCGTTGCTGCTCGCGATTCCGCTAACTACCGCCATCGCGGCTGTGACCGCGGACCCAAACAGCAGGGATTCGGGGCACGCGCATATCCACAGCCATTAGGATTAAATTCATGACGAATAACCCGGTATCCAATGCTGCAATTTTGAAGCCTCTGCCGCTGCCGGAGCTAGAGGACACCCTGGGTCGGTTGCGGCATGTGGTCAGTGCCGTGGCCAGCAACGATCAGCTGGTCCACACCGACGAGGCCATCGCCTCTTTCAAGCAGCAGGAGGGCCCGCGCCTGCAGGCTCAGCTGCGGGAGTTCGCCGAGGAGAAGGAGGCTGAGAACTCCAGCTGGCTGGCCGAGCAGTGGCTGGATGATTACCTCGACGTCCGCACCTCCCTCCCGGTGACCACGAACGTCGGTTTCCAGGCACGCATCGACGTCGCCGGTGAAGGCCTGGATCGGGTGGCTCGCGTCATCCGCCGCGTTGCGGAGGTGCACCTGATGCAGGCGCGCGGGCAGATGCCGGAGGAGCGCGACTTCCGCGATAACCCGCTGAGCTCGACACAGTGGCGTTGCTTCAACGGCGGCCTGCGCCACCCGAATGTGGATCGCGACGAGATCCTGCGCTGCACGAAGGGGGCGCGCAGCCGCCGGATCGGTGTGCTTCACGAGGGACGCATGTGGAATGTCCCCATTTCGGACGGCAGTGGGCATGCCCTGTCCATCTCCACGATCCGCGCCGCACTCGGCAAGATCGTCGATGCACCAGCCCCGGAGGCTGAGGCGGATGGCGAGGCGGCTCTCGCCGCGCGCCCGGGTTTTGCGGACATGAGCTACCTGGGCTCGGGTCTGCTGGCGGAGCCGTTCAACGAGATGATCCGCGACCGGGACAACGCCGAGACCTATGACCAGCTGCGTGACCAGCTCTTCCACGTCTCTCTCGATTCGACCCGCGGCTCCGAGGCGGAGCTGCTGCGGCGTGCTGCGTTTAGCACTGGGCTGGCCTGGGTCTACAAGCCGATCACCTACGTGATCAGCACGGTTCAGAACTTCCAGGCCATGCACGTGGAGCATTCCACGGTGGACGGCGCGACCCTGGTCACGGCGCTGCGACGCATCCAGGAGGTCAAGGTCAAGGACGAGGCCCCAGGTTCGCCGGCGCTGGCCCGCCCCGAGGAGCTGACCTGGGTTCGGGTGCCTGAGGAGCTGGCGAGCGTGGGCACCCCGGGTGGGGCGAGCGTCGGCGCGGAGCCGGAGCTGCGCATCGTGGATGCCCCTCGCCTGCCGCAGGATGAGATTCCCTTCAAGTTCAGCGCCGATGCGATGAGCCAGCTGATCCTCACCCTGGCTCAGGAGCTGTCCTTTGGCCGCACCCGCGGTGTCTACGAGGCCGTGGACATGCGGGAGTACAAGGCAGGACGCACGGAGTGCCTGCGCGCCGCCACCCCGGAGGCCGTGGCCTTCGCCAAGGCCCTCATCAAGGCGGAGGACGCGGAGTCCGCTGCGGCGGATGCGGAGCTCCGCGAGAAGCTGGACGCGGTGTTGGCCGCCCACCGGGGGTGGGTGAAGAGCTGCAAGGCGGGTGCGGGCATCGACCGCCACCTGTGGGCACTGAATTTCACCGCTCGGAAGGCCGAGGAGGGTGCGGACGGCATCGCCCTGCTGAAGGACGAGGGAGTAGCGCTCGCGCTGCGGGACTTCCTCTCCACGACGTCGGTGGGTTCGGCGGATCAGATTATTCGCTATGCCTTCGCGCCGAGCGTCGCCGAGGGCTTCGGTGTGAACTACACACCGGATCAGGATCACATCGAGTACCTGGTGAGCTACAGCGAGAGCGCAGAGGATCCGCAGTGGTTCCTGGAGAACCTCGTGACCGCTGGCCAGCTGCTCGCCGACTATCTGGGCACATTGGAAAAATAGGCTTCCGGCTAGGCCGGCGCGGATACATCCGCGTCGGCCTTTATTTATTGCTTGAATTACCTATTCCAAGGCAAGGAATGTATTTGGTGATATCAATCACCATGACGAAAAAGTAATGGCCTTAATCACATTTCAACATCCCCATTACGCGAACTATCTTTTAGGTGTTTGACCATTACTTTAGCGCTTCACATCACCCCCTTACCCCCTCCTTAAAACTGGTAGACTTCTGGGTGTCATGGCTCCTGCCGCAGTAATGAATAGCAATAGGCATTAATCGGCAGAGCGGTGAACTAATAAGGGTTCACCCAATCATTCTTTGACCACAGGAGAGAGACATGCACCTCACAGCACGAGAGCAGGAGAAGCTTCTCATTGTTGTCGCCGCCGACGTGGCGCGTCGCCGCAAGGAGCGCGGCGTCAAGCTGAACCACCCGGAAGCGGTCGCGTACATCACCGCCGAGCTCATGGAGGGCGCCCGTGACGGCAAGACCGTCGCCGAGCTCATGAGCGAGGGCCAGCAGTACCTGACTCGCGACGACGTCATGGAAGGCGTCCCGGAGATGATTTCCGACGTCCAGGTGGAGACCACCTTCCCGGACGGCACGAAGCTTGTCACTGTCCACAACCCGATTCGCTAAGTAGCGCCCAAACCTTCACGTTTGGCCGCGCAACCGGCACGCTTCGAGAGGATTTTCTCAATGACCATTTCCGGTGAGTACTTCATCGGCGACGAGCCGATCATCCTGAACGAGGGTCGCGAGACCACGACCATCGAGGTCACCAACACTGGCGACCGCCCGATCCAGATCGGATCCCACTTCCACTTCTACGAGGTCAACAAGGCTGTGGAGTTCGACCGCGACGCTGCTTACGGTAAGCGTCTCGACATCCCCGCTGGCACCGCTGTCCGCCTCGAGCCAGGCGATAAGCGCACTGTCGACCTCGTCGACTTCGGAGGCCACCGTCAGGCCTATGGCTTCAACCAGCAGATCAACGGCCCGCTGGACTAACCCGCTTAAAACAGCGAACAACTTCTCACACTTCACTCCTAAGGAGAGCATTCATGGCTTACGAGATTTCTCGTCAGCAGTACGGGGAGCTGTACGGCCCGACCACGGGTGACGGCATTCGTCTTGCTGATACCGACCTGGTTCTGCGCATCGAAAAGGACCTCACCGCTAAGGGCGACGAGGTCGGCTTCGGTGGCGGCAAGGTGATTCGCGAGGGCATGGGCATGAACGCCCGCATGACCCGCGACGAGGGTGTCGTGGACACCGTCATCACCAACGCGATCATCGTCGACCACTCCGGCATTTTTAAGGCCGACATCGGCATCCGCGACGGCCTGATCGTCGGCATCGGCCGCGCAGGAAACCCGGACATCCAGGACGATATCGACATCCCAGTCGGCGTCAACACCGAGGCCTACGCCGGTGAGCACACCATCGTGACCGCGGGCGCAATCGATACCCACATTCACTTCATCTCCCCGGACCAGTTCGACACCGCACTGTCGAACGGCACCACCACCTTCATCGGTGGCGGCACCGGCCCGGCTGATGGCACCAAGGCAACCACGATTACCCCGGGCGAGTGGCACATCCACCGCATGATCGAGGCCACCTCCGACGCACCGGTGAACATCGGCCTCCTCGGCAAGGGGCACGCGGCAGTCCCAGGTCCCCTGAAGGCCCAGATCCGCGCGGGCGCCATCGGCCTGAAGATCCACGAGGACTGGGGTGCTACCCGCTCCTCCATCGACACCTCGTTGCAGGTTGCGGATGAGCTGGACGTCCAGATCGCTATCCACACGGATACGCTGAATGAGTACGGCTACCTCGAGGACACGATTAAGGCGATCGACCACCGCACGATCCACACCTTCCACACCGAGGGTGCCGGCGGTGGTCACGCTCCGGACATCATCGCTATCGCTGGCGAGAAGAACGTGATTCCGGCGTCGACCAACCCAACCCTGCCGTTCACCAAGAACACCGTCGATGAGCACCTCGACATGCTCATGGTTTGCCACCACCTGAACAAGGACATCCCGGAGGATGTCGCGTTCGCAGACTCCCGTATTCGTGGCGAGACGATTGGCGTTGAGGACGTGCTGCACGACCTCGGTGTGTTCTCCATTACCTCCTCCGACTCTCAGGCCATGGGTCGCGTCGGTGAGGTCGTCCTGCGCACCTGGCAGGTCGCACACATCAACAAGCAGCAGCGCGGCCCGCTGGAGGGCGACTCCGAGGGCAACGACAACAACCGCATCAAGCGCTACGTCTCCAAGTACACCATCAACCCGGCCATCGCCCACGGCATCAGCCACCTCGTTGGCTCCGTGGAGGTTGGCAAGATGGCTGACCTGGTGCTCTGGGAGCCGCGCTTCTTCGGCGTGAAGCCGAAGGTGGTCCTGAAGTCCGGCCAGGCTGCTTACTCCGAGATGGGCGACTCCAACGGCTCCATCCCGACCCCGCAGCCGGTGACCTACCGTCGCAACTGGGGCGCTGCCGGTGCAGCCGCCGAGACCGCAGCAGTAACCTTCGTTCCGGGTGTTGCACTGCAGTCCGGCCTCGAGGACAAGCTGCGCGGTGGCCGTGCCCTGCTCGAGGCACGCGATATGCGCGAGATCACCAAGAAGGATCTGAAGCACAACGCAGCCACCCCGAAGATCGAGGTGGATCCGCAGACCTACCAGGTCCGTCTGGACGGCGAGCTCCTCGAGGGCTCCAAGCCGACCGAGACCCTGCCAATGGGCCAGAAGTACTTCCTCTTCTAAAGCCAAAGGCAGTATTGCTTCTGTGATCTAATGCACCGCGACCGGCGGCTTTTGCCGCCATCGCGGTGCATTCTTTTTCGTTAGACTTGAGGCTGCATAAATAAACACGCAGTCAATTGAGCAACGTCATTTATTAGGAGCCGGAAATGATTATCACCGAGATTCTGGGGAACCGCGCACAGCTCTCCGCCGATGAGATCGGCCAGTACACCGAGGAAAAGGTCAAGCTGCCCAACCTCGACCTGGTCAAGCGTATCCAGCGCGTCACCACCGACGCGGACCGCGAGATTGGCCTCCGCCTGCCGTCGGAGGTCAAGGAACTCAAGGACGGCGACATCCTGTACCAGAACGACGGCCTGCTGATCACCGTCGAGGTGCTGCCGACCGACGTCCTGGTCTACCGCCCGCGCAACACCCTGGAGATGGGCAAGGTCGCCCACTCCCTGGGCAACCGCCACCTCCAGGCCCAGTTCTTCGGTGAGGATTCCGAGTACGGCGAGACCGTCATGGTGCTCCAGTACGACCACACGGTCGAGGACCACCTCAAGCACGTCGACGCGCAGTACACGCGCGAAGACCGAGTTATGCCGGAGGCATTCCGCCATGCAGAACACTCCCACTAAGAGCAAGAAGAACGGGAAGAAGGCCGAGCAGGCCGAAACCGGCCCACAGCACGTCCCCTCCGCAGTGCGCGCGCAGCTCGCGATGCTGCACTTCACGGACTCCGCGCTGCCCACCGGTGGCTTCAGCCACTCCTACGGCATGGAGACCTACCTGCAGCGCGACGATGTCCACGACCCGGAGACCTTCGCGACCTGGTTGCGGGCCTATCTGCGCCAGGCCGCCTATAACGACGGCCTGATCTGCCGCTACGCCGCAGAGGTCGGCGCGCAGGTTAAGAGCGGGGAGCTCGACGAGGACGCCGCCTACGCGCGCCTGGCTGAGCTGGACCAGCTCGCGCACGTCTCCCTCGTGCCACGCCAGGTCCGCGACGCGAACTCCTCGATGGGCACCCGCATGGCCAAGATCGGCCCCGTCGCGGTGCCCGAGTCACCGATCCTGCAGCGCTACTGCAAGGACGTCCGCGAGGGTGAGTTGCACGGCAGCCCCGCCATCGTGCACGGGCTCGCGCTCGGTGTGCTGGGTCTGGACATCGTCGAGGCGGTGCGCAGCTACCTCATGCAGCTGACCGTCTCGCTGACCCAGAACGGCATCCGTGGCATCCCCATCGGCCAGGACGCCGGCCAGCGCGTGCTCTCCGCGATGTACCCGGTGATCAACCGCACCGCGGAGAAAATCCAGACCCTGGGGATGATCGACCTGGGCATGTCCTCCCCCGGTCTGGAGATCGCGCAGATCCAGCACGAGACGCACCGTTCCCGCATGTTTATGTCCTAGCCCTTGGGGCACACGTGCCCGCCGGTCGTCCAAGGGCCCTCCGGCGGGACACAAGGGCACCGCACCCCGCTGCTTCCCTAGCTGGGGAATACCCGAGACCAGCGGCGCGCTGAAAATATTAGAGAAGAAAAGAAGACAAGAAAGAAGGCCTAGACAGTCATGGCACCTATCAAGATTGGTATCGGCGGCCCGGTCGGCTCCGGCAAGACCGAACTCATCGAGCGCATCACCCGCGCCCTCGACGGCGAGATCGAGATGGCCGCGATCACGAACGATATTTACACCCTCGAGGATGCGAAGATCCTGGCACGCAACTCCGTGCTGGACGAGGACCGCATCATCGGTGTCGAGACCGGTGGCTGCCCACACACCGCGATCCGTGAGGACACGTCCATGAACGACGCGGCCTACGAGGAGATCGTCAAGCGCCACCCGAACCTGGACATCGTCTTCGTCGAGTCCGGTGGCGATAACCTCTCCGCGACCTTCTCTCCGGAGCTCGTCGACTTCTCCATCTACATCATCGACGTCGCGCAGGGCGAGAAGATCCCGCGCAAGGCTGGTCAGGGCATGATCAAATCCGACCTCTTCGTCATCAACAAGACGGACCTGGCACCCTACGTCGGCGCTGACCTGTCCGTCATGGAGGCCGACTCCAAGAACTTCCGCGGCGAGAAGCCTTTCGTCATGACCAACCTGAAGACCGACGAGGGCCTGGACGGCGTTCTGCGCTGGATCCGCGAGGACGTCCTGATGAGCGACCTGGCGGAGAGCTAATCCGTGAAAGCCTCCCCGTTCATCGACACCCCACCGAAGCGGTATCACTCGCTGCGCGACCCCATCGGCAGGCTCGACCTGCACATCGCGCAGCGGGACGGTAAGTCCTATTCGAAGCGGCAGTATTACCACAACGCCCTGCGCGTCATCCGCCCCCACTACCTCGACGATTCCGGCCAGGTCTACTACCAGATCGTCAACCCGGGTGGCGGCTACCTGCGCGGCGATGACTACCACATCACCGTCCGCGTGGACGAGGGCGCGAGCCTGCTGCTGAGCGACCAGTCCGCGACGAAGATCTACAAGACGCCGGATGACCGCTCCCTGCAGGACGTCCACGTCGTGCTGGGCGAGGACGCCGTCTTTGAGTACCTGCCCGACCAGCTGATCGCGTACGAGGACGCCTCCTATACGCAGTTCATGAACGTGCAGATGGACTCCAGCGCCTCCCTGGTCACCGCGGAGATCGTCACACCGGGCTGGTCCCCGGACGGCACCCGCTTTAAGTTCCAGGACGTGCGCCTGCACACCACCGTCGAGGTGGATGGCAAGCTGGCAGTGCTGGATAACCTGCTGATCCTGCCGGGCTCCAGCGAGTTCACCGAGGACTCCATCCTCTACATGGAGGATCAGACCCACGTGGGCTCCCTACTGGCCGTGGACCGTCGCATCGACGCCGCGCTGCTCGACGAGCTGCGGGAGTACCTCGCGGGCCTGGAGTTCAAGGAGACCGTGCGCTTCGGGGTCACCCTCATCGACGGGCCGGGGCTCGCGCTGCGCTCCCTCGGCACGCTCACGGAGGATCTGTACCTGCTGAACACGGAGGTCGCTAACTTCCTCCGCGCGAAGTTCCGCAACCAGCCACGGCTGCACCTGCGCAAGTACTAGTTAGAGCACCCGCCGGGCAAAGTGCATCTAGAGCACACAAGGCTCTTTGCAATTCAAGTTCCGGCTGCTATCAACGGATTCACAGAGGACTCCACGCCAATGCCGGGGCATTTTGCCCCGGCATTGTGCCATGCTGGACAAGTTCCATCACCCACTCAGTTGAAGAACGAGGTCCGCGTTAAACATGCGCAAAACACAGTTCCCCTTCCTCCTCGCGGCCGTAACACTCGGGCTCGCCGGCTGTGCTTCCAATGGCGACCCGTCAACTGAGACTGCGACGAGCGCCGTCGAAACCCAGAGCCAGGAAAACTCCCAGATGACCCCTGCGGACATCCTCGCCCCATATTCCTTGGAGGATCGCAACGTCGACGATGTGGTCGATGCTCTGGATCAGATGCCGGTGAATGAACGGCCGGAGGACCTCATAGCCTCCGTACGCATCGATCAGCTGGAACTGAGCACCAACGAGGGCAGCGCCGCTATGGATATGCCCGAAGACAAGACGTACGTGTCCTTCGCGCCCTACGTTGATAGCACTCACCCCTGCACGTTCCACAGCCTGACAACGTGCCAGGGGGAAATGCGTAACGCACCGATCCACATCAAAATTACGGAATCAGGCTCGAATCGAGTACTGGTCGACGAGCGCGTAAAGACCTTCGATAACGGTTTCTACGGCGTATGGCTGCCGCGCGATATCGAAGGCAAGATTGAGGTCACCCACGAGGGCAAAACCGGCAGCGCCGATTTTTCAACCAAGGCAGGTGGCGCCACGTGTGTCACTGATCTCAAGCTGAGCTAACTAGAGCAGCCGCCAGGCAAGCTGCGCGGCCTCATCCGGGGTCAGCACAGCACCGGCGGCCTTACCCATGGCGGGTCGTGTCGATTCATCGGCGCTGACCCGCCATTTTTGCTGCCCGGAATCGGTGCCTGTGGCGGGGTCAGTGGCGGCGTCGGTCGCGACGGGATCCGCGGCATCGGTGGCACCGTCGGTGACGGTCGCGGCGTCCGTGCCGTCCGTGGCGGCATCGGTGCCATCCGCGACGTCAAAAGCCACGTAGACGTGGGCTTCCACCGCGTGCTGCACCTGGATCCACTCCAGGCCGGCCGCCGGGGGCGCCTGAAGCGCGGCAGCCAGCAGCTGGTGCAGCTCCTCGGGATCCCCCACCCGGTGGGCGAAGCCATTAGAGGCGGCGAAGACCCAGTCGGTCTCCCGGCTGGGATTGCCGACGGGCTCGCCGCCGCGTTCTCCCGTAGGAGCCTCTCCCAGCGCGCTGCCCGACCCCTCGCCCGGCTCGTGCTCTCCGTTAGTCCTTGAGGATGTCATTGATCACGATGGTCTGATCGCGACCCGGGCCCACACCGATGTAGGACATACGGCAGCCCGAGAGCTCCTCCAGGCGCTTGACGTAGTCCTGCGCCTTCTCCGGCAGCTCCTCGAAGGTGCGGCAGCCGGTGATGTCCTCGTCCCACGCCGGCATCGTCTCGTAGATCGGGGTGGCGTGGTGGAACTCGGTCTGGGTCATCGGCATCTCGTCGTGGCGGACACCGTCGACGTCGTAAGCCACGCAGATCGGGATCTCACCGATGCCGGTCAGGACGTCCAGCTTCGTCAGGAAGTAGTCCGTGAAGCCGTTGACGCGGGAGGCGTAGCGCGCGATGACGGAGTCGTACCAACCGCAACGGCGCGGGCGGCCGGTGTTCACGCCGACCTCGCCACCGGTGGTCTGCAGGTACTCGCCCCACTTGTCGAAGAGCTCCGTCGGGAACGGGCCGGCACCAACGCGGGTGGTGTAGGCCTTGATGATGCCCAGGGAGCTGGTGATGCGGGTCGGACCCACACCCGAGCCCACGCAGGCGCCACCGGTGGTCGGGTTGGAGGAGGTCACGAACGGGTAGGTGCCGTGGTCCACGTCCAGCATGGTGGCCTGGCCACCCTCCATCAGCACGCGCTCGCCGCGATCCAGGGCCTCGTTGAGGACCTTCGAAGAATCGATGAGCATCGGAGCCAGGCGGTCCGCGTAGGACAGGAAGTACTGCACGACCTCCTCCGGCTCAATAGCGCGGCGGTTGTACATCTTCACCAGCATCTGGTTCTTCTTATCCAGCGCGGATTCGATCTTCTGGCGCAGGATGGACTCATCCAGCAGGTCCTGGGCGCGGATGCCGACGCGGCCGACCTTGTCCTGGTAGGTCGGGCCGATGCCGCGGCCGGTGGTGCCGATGGCGCGCTTACCGAGGAAGCGCTCGGAGACGCGGTCGATCGCCACGTGGTACGGGGCGACGAGCTGAGCGTTGGCGGAGACACGCAGGTGGGAGGTGTCCGCACCGCGGGCCTGAAGGCCGTCGATCTCCTCGAACAGGGCCTCCAGGTTCACCACGCAGCCATTGCCAATGATGGAGGTGGCGTTGTCGGAGAGGATGCCGGCCGGCAGGAGCTTCAGCTCGTACTTCTCCCCTCCCACGACGACGGTGTGGCCGGCGTTGTTACCGCCGTTGGGCTTCACGACGTAATCGACCTGGCCACCCAGGATGTCCGTCGCCTTACCCTTGCCCTCATCGCCCCACTGGGCACCGACAACGATGATTGCTGCCATTTGACTTCTCTTGTCCTCGCTTATTGGGGGTAGTCCAACTTAAAGATCATACTACGAGGTCGTGGCCCGGCTCTTCTTCAGCGCGAGGATCGGTGGGATCAGCATCACCAGCCCGGCGATGAGGGCGACTCCGCCGAAGAGCCACACCAGCCCCGCGATGATCGCGATGGGTGCGAGGATCGCCGCAGCGATCTCGAAGGGGGCGAAGCCCACGTAGGCCATACCGAACTCTTCGAGGGTGCCGGAGCGCATCTCCGGGTCGACGATCTTCAGCACGGCAATACCCGTGGCCACCGAGGCGGTGGCCCAGCCCCAGCCGAACACCGCGCGCTCGAACCAGCCGTGGTCGAAGGTGCGGGGCGCAACGTAGAAGAAGAGGAACAAGCAGAACGCCAGCCCCACCAGGAACAGGATGATCAGCGGGACGATGTAGCTCGCAACCACCGCCGGGATGATGGACGCGATACCCACCGCCACCAGGAAGTCCGTCGACGCACCCGAGACTGAGCCCATCAGCTTCGTGTCCAGATAGTGTGGAGCCTTGAGCAGGTGCAGCGCACCCACCCCGGCCAGGCCCACGAGGAAGGCCATCGCGAACAGCGGGAAGCTCAAGGCCGGGAAGGTCTCATTGATCCAGTTGGTCAGGATATTCGCCAGGAAGATCGTCACGGTCAGCACCGCGATGTGCAGCGCGATCGGCTCAATCGAGGATGGGCTCGTGGTCGCCCGCCCCACGCTCGGGCGCTGACCAGGCAGGGAGATGATGCCGGTGCGCATCTCCTCCGGCAGCTTGTCCAGGCGGGGCAGCTCATTAGTGTGGCCCCTCTTCGAGCCCCACCGGGCGAAGATCACACCACCGATGATCGCGGAGAACATACCCACCGCAGCGGCGGTGAAGCCCAGGCTCGTGGCCTCAGACATGCCCGCGGAGTCCAGCGCGCCACCGACCGCGGCCGCGACGCCGAAACCACCGACGAAGCCGACGGGCAGCATGATGCCGAACCAGTCTGGCGTCCCAAACAGCGGGGCGAACAGCAGCACACCCAACAGTGCGAAGAAGCCCCACTGCGCCAGGTACATGCCCACGGAGTAGGACCACATCGTGCGCGCGCCCTGGCGCACCTTGGCGTCGAAATTCATCGTGAACGGCAGCGCACCGAAGACGACGGCGATGAGGATGGTCGCATAGTCCCCGAAGTGCTCGCTGAACTGGATCAGCCCCAACCCGTTGGGCCCCAGCAGCAGGCCCAGCAGGCCTGCGGTGATCGGGGCGGGGATCAAGAGTTTCTGGAACCAGGGAATGAAGCGCCGCATGAGGTTGCCCACGATGAGCAGCACCGAAATCCAGCCGATATCCATCACGACGTCGAAGGGTGTGAAGCCATCCACGTGAATAAATCACCTTTCTTCTCTTACGGGGTTCTCACGGGCGGCTGTCATCGCGTTTGGCTCACTCTCTCGCGGTGGTGGCCACCCGGGTTAAGCTAAACGCCATGATAGTCGTGTTGCTCACTCCAGAATCCAACTTCACGGAACAGGACGTCCGCGCTGCCGTCGGCGAGGGCCCGGAGAAGCTGGAGTTTCACGAGGTCTCCACGATCCCAACCCGCCGCGAGCTGAAGGTGCTCAACCCGCTGCCGAGCCTGGTCACCGAGCCCACCCCCACGCTCGACGAGATCGCGGCCCAACCGGACGTGCCCCACCAGGGCGAGCCGCAGCCCGCCCCGCACGTGGCCAGCGAGCCGGTGCGGGTGGTCGTCATCGGTGAGGACGCCACCGTGGCCGCCGTGGCCTCCAAGCTCATGCGCCTCGACGCGCTGTGGGCCCAACTGGCCTTCGTCCCCACCGGCGGGGAGAGCGACATCGCACACAGCTGGGGGCTACCCGAGGAACCGGGCGCAGCGCTGGAGTTCGCGCTCACCGCCCCGCCAGCGCCCACGCCCGTCATTCGTGACGACCACTCCATCGTGGTGCTGGGCAGCGCGGAGCTGACCGGACCGGAGGGCGGGGAGCTTTACGGGGAGGTCATCGTGGACTCCGACACGCTCTACCACCATGACCGCGGGGCGCGTGGGAACTTCACCCACGGCGTGCGGCTGGTACCGACCCCGTCCGCGCCTGGGATCGCGGCCGTGCAGCTGCCGAGCCCGGAGCAGGTCAAGCGCCTGGAGAAGGCCCGTTCGGGTGGCTGGTGGGCGAAGTTTACAGCGGGATTCCGGCCGCCGGCCGAGCCCACGATCTTGAAGGGCCGGGCGCTGCAGGCCGGCGCCCGGGAGATGACGGTCACCCGGGATACGGTCACGCACCCGCGGCCGCTGAAGGCCGTGACCTTCTACCGGCATCTGCGGGACGGGCAGTTCATCCGACGCTAGCAGCGTGGGGGAGTCAGTCCTCGTCGAAATCCGGGTCCTCGCCCCAGACCTCCGGCGGGTGCCACGGGTTCTTCACCGTGGGCGCCAGCGAGGCCATCGCGGAGGGGCGGGAGTAGCCGCAGACCATCAGCGCATCCACGATCGCGGAGCGCACCTGCGCCACGATCACCAGACCTGAGAGTCCCTGGTTTGGAATGATCTCCGGCTTCGCTTCCGATGCCAGCTTCTGCAGCGCGCGGATCACCTCCGGGATCTCCACCAGCTCCTGGCGGCTGCCACGGGTGCCGCCCATCGTGTACAGCGCGCCCAGGTGGCCGAGTGCATCAGAGAGGTCACGGACGACCTCCACGAGCTCCTCCGACACCGGCTCGCCGTCCTCCACCATGATCTCCGCCCGGCGGGCGAGCACCCGGATGTTGCGGACCAGGTTATCCACCGGCAGCAGTGCCCGCTGCATGGAGCGGGAGTGGCGCCGGGCGGACCAGTAAAGCGGGGAGATGGTGACGATCTCGTCGCCGCCCTTAGATTCCGCCATCAGGGAATTCACCGTGGACTGGGTGCCGCGTGCAGTCTCTAGCGCCTCCGCCAGGGCGTCGCCGTCGCCGAGCTCCATCGCTGCCGCGACCTCGTCGAGCACGAGGGCGGACTTGGAGATCAGGGAGGAGAGGTCACGGCGGGCGGCGCGCAACGGAGAGCGGGGCACGATAGCCATGACGAGCATGCCGATCACCCCGCCGATCAGCGCGTCGACCATGCGGTCGGTAGAACCCCCGGAGCCAGGTGGCAGCAGGGTCGCGATCAGCACCCCGGTGTTCGCCGCCTGCATCGCGACCATCGGACTGCGGTCAACGAAGCTAGCGATGACGATCCCGGTGAAGACCACCACGGCGATCTGCCAATAGCCGGCGCCGATCTCTCGGATCACGAGGTCGCCGATCCCCACGCCAAGGCTGACCCCCAACACCAGCTCGAAGGCGCGGCGGAGGCGTTTGCCGCCGTTGACCCCCAGGGTGATGATGCCCGCCATCGGGGCGAAGAACGGGTTGTGGTGGCCGAAAACCTCGATCGCGATGAAGTACGCCAGCGCGGCGGCGAGCGCACACTGGAAGGCGAAGATGATGGAGACCTGCACACGCGTCAGGCGCTGCTTCGGTGCAATGTCTCGGATGCTACGCGCGGCGGCCGCGATGCCCGGCCGGCGGCGGATCAGGGCACGCAGCCGAGCCCGCGCGGGGCGGGACTTGGCCTCCTCTTTATCGAGGATTTCACCCAGGTCCTCCCCCAGCGGGATGTCTTTCGGCCGATGCGTGCTCATGCCCTTCAGTGTGCCACGTCCAGCTGTGGCCTCGAGCACGAAGGGCTGAGAGTTAGAGGGCGTTGACGCTTTTAAAGCTTGTCGACGTCCTCGAGGTTCATCGCCGGCACGGCTGCGGGGTCGCAGTCGTTGAGCAGGTTGAGGCAGCGGATGACCTCGTCATCCTCATTGATGCGCTTCGCGGCGACGACGAGCGCGCCGATGGCACGGAGAACGCCCTGGTTGGGGACGTGGTCCCACGGCACTGGGCCGGTGCCCCGCCAGCCGTTGCCACGCAGCGCATCCAGGCCCCGGTGGTAGCCGGTGCGGGCGCAGGCGTAGGCGGTGACCGGCTCGTCGACTTCGATCAGGCGGAAGGCCAGCGCAGCCCACGCACCGGAGTCCTTCGGGTTGGCCTTCGCGATCTTCGCCAGCGAGTCCAGGTCGGCGCCCGCGTCATCGGCGGTGACGGCGCTGGTCAGTTCCTCCGGCAGGCGAACCTCGGGGTGCTCGGCACCAAAGAGGTCTCGGCCGGTACGCAGTTGTTCAGCCATTGGTCCTTCCTCCTGATCAGTATTGCTTCGGCGCGGGGTTATTCCTTCCCCGCGCCGATACGGAAGCGGGTGTTACTTGCCCAGCGTATTGCCTGCAGAGCGCAGGTCCTGGCAGGCCTCGACGACGCGCTCGGACATCGCCTGCTCGGCCTTGCGCAGGTAGGAGCGCGGGTCGAAGACCTTCTTGTTGCCGACCTCGCCGTCGATCTTGAAGACGCCGTCGTAGTTTTCGAACATGTGGCGGGCAACCGGGTTGGTGAAGGAGTACTGCGTGTCGGTGTCGATGTTCATCTTGATGACGCCGTAGCGCAGGGACTCCTCGATCTTCTCCTTCTCGGAGCCGGAGCCGCCGTGGAAGACGAAGTCGAATGGGTTGCTGCCCTCAGCCAGACCCAGCTTCTTCTCCGCGACCTTCTGGCCCATGTCCAGGACCTCTGGGCGCAGCTTCACGTTGCCCGGCTTGTAGATGCCGTGGACGTTGCCGAAGGTTGCGGCCAGCAGGTAGCGGCCCTTCTCCCCCAGGCCGAGGACGTCGATGGTCTTCTCGAAGTCCTCTTCGGTGGTGTAAAGGTTGGCGTTCGGGTCGGCGGAGACGCCGTCTTCCTCGCCACCGACGACGCCGATCTCAACCTCGAGGATGATGTTCGCGGCGACGGACTTGTCGAGCAGGTCCTTAGCGATCTGCAGGTTCTCGTCGATCGGGGTGGCGGAGCCGTCCCACATGTGGGACTGGAACAGCGGGTTCTCGCCGGCCTCGACGCGCTTGCGGGAGATCTCCAGCAGCGGCAGGACGAAGGTGTCCAGCTTCTCCCTCTGGCAGTGGTCGGTGTGCAGGGCGACGTTCACTCCGTAGTGCTTGGCGGCCTCGTGGGTGAATGCCGCGAGCGCCTCTGCACCAGCCACCATGTTCTTCACATTCAGGCCGGAACCGAACTCCGCGCCACCGATGGAGAACTGGATGATGCCGTCGGACTCGGCGTCTGCAAAGCCCTTCAGGGCTGCGTTGATGGTCTCGGAGGAGGTGCAGTTAATCGCTGGGTAAGCGAAGCCACCCTCCTTGGCCTTGTCCAGCATGTCGCGGTAGACGTCCGGGGTTGCAATTGCCATTTTTGCCTCCTAAGTGCCGCTTCGGGGCGGCGTGGGCCACCCGCTCAGCATGATTTACTCACCTGAATTATGCCTGCACTTCATTCTACGCGTCGGCAGCCCCGCCGGTCCCCGCCCGTTTGAGGGGACAAGCAGCAAAGGCGCGTGGCAAAGAACCCCCAACGACCAGGGATTCCCTCAAAGCTGGGGTGCTAGTTGCCCTGCTCGCGCTGGGCGGCCTCCAGCCCCGTGATGCGCGCGGCGGCCTCCATCAGCTTCCACCCGGAAAGTTGCACAGACAGATCCCGTTCCGCGATGTCGGAACTAGCCACCGCCCCGGCGATCGTCGCACCAACCAGGCCACCGGAGTGCGGCAACGTCGCGTCCCTATCCCACCGCGACGGGAAGACCGGCAGACCGTCCACCTCCAGGCGATAGCGCCAGGCGGACTCGGCGGAGTGCAGCACGATCCGGCGCGCCTGGGAGCGGGCCTTGCGCGTGCGCGGCCCCAGCTCCGGAAGCTTCTCCGCCGCGAGCGCCAGGTAGCGGACGAGGATGCCGTTGAACAGGCCGCCGTCGCCGCCAGCGGTGGGCGCGGTGATGACGTAGTTGGAGTTGGTCAGATGCTCGGAGATCGCGTCGATGAGACCGCAGGCGCGGTAGATATAGTCCATCCCGGCCTCCGAGACCTCGTCATCCCCGACGCGGGCTTGCTCGCGCTCGGCGATGGCCAGCTCAACGCAGGCGCCGAGGGCAACGCCCTGGCAGTAGCTGTGGATCGTGGGCTCCGGGACAGGGCCGTTCATGCGCATCCACAGCCCGTCCATGACCAGACCGTCCTCGTTGAGCATGTTCTCCCAAATCCAGTCGACCAGCTGGCGGGCCAGGTCGAGACGCCCGGTGCGGGCCGCCATGATCGCGACCGGCCCGTTGGTGGGGACGTTGTAGAAGGTCTCGTTGCTGCGCCACGGCAGCACGCCCGTGAGCGAGTCCACGCCCTCCAGGATGTTCTCCTCCAGATCCTTGCGGGCGGAGACGCGCTTGACCTTGGTGTACTGCTCCGCACGCCACATGGCCAGCGCGAGCCAGGCCTTGTCGTCGTAGTAGTTATTCCGCGTCAGCGGCGCGAGATTGCGCAGCCGCATGCCACGCAACGTGGCCCGCAGTTCACGTTGGCGGGCCTTAGATGGGCGACGGCGCGTGGCGTCCACCTGGCAGTCCACGTAGTGGGCCTGCCACCAGTAGTGCCATCGGTAAAAGGCCTTGTCCCGCGCCAGGGGTGGCCAGGCGATCACGGCAAGATTGGTCCGCGGCACGCCCCATACTTTCGAGGCGTGGCGGTCCGTAATTGCTTGCTGGGCCAGATCGGCCCGGTGATCCCAACGTTCGTGCACACCTTTAAGTCTGCCCAATCCGGGCGATTTTCGCGAAGTTTTGCAGCTTTTACCAGGCCTGGGAGAGGTCCGCGTGCTGCCGGATCCAGGCGTGCATCGCGATCCCCGCCGCCACACCCGCGTTGATCGAGCGGGTGGATCCGAATTGCGCGATGGAGACGGTCATCCGCGCCCCACGCTGCGCCTCCTCGGTCACGCCGGGTCCTTCTTGGCCAAACAGCAGCAGGCAGCGGCGCGGCAGCTCGGCCGTTTCCAGTGGCACGGAGCCGGGGGTGTTGTCCACGGCGACGACCGCCAGGTCCCGTTCCGCCGCATAGTCGAGTACCTCGGCGACGGTCTTGTGGTGCTCGAGGTACTGGTAGCGGTCGGTGACCATCGCTCCCCGTCGGTTCCAGCGCTTGCGCCCGACGATGTGGACCGTATCCACCGCGAAGGCGTTGGCGGTGCGGACGACGGTGCCGATGTTGGCGTCGTTCTCGAAGTTTTCGATGGCGATGTGCAGCTCGTGTCGGCGGGAGTCGATGTCCGCGACGATGGCGTCCATCTTCCAGTAGCGGTAGGCGTCGACGACGTTGCGGCGGTCACCGTGTGCGAGCAGTTCCGGGTCGAAGTGTTCTTCCGTGGGCAGCGGCACCCCGGGGTATTCCTGCTCCCAGGGGCCGACGCCGACGCGGGATTCGAACCACTCGGTTGGGCCCTTTCCGGAGTGTCCGGTGGGTTGCGGTTGCTGGGCCGGCTGATGGCCTGGGTGCGTGGTGTCCGGCTTGTCTTCGTGGCTCACTACGCGGTCTTTTCCTTCTTCTGACGCAGGGCGCCATTGATCCCGTCGACGAGCAGCAGCTGCGCGATGACGTAGGTCGCCATGACCGCGCCGTCGGTGAGTGCGTCGATGATCTTGAGGGCCGTGGGCGCGGTGGGGCGTTGCGCGTGCTTCAACAGGGTGAGGCGGTTGAGGATCAGGGCGTCGGAGAGCAAGAAGAGCGTTCCGCCGAGCGCGTGGCCATAGTCCTCCGGGGTTTCCTCTGGCGTGCTGCGAAGGAGAGACGGGTCTTGAGCCAGCACGTTGGTTGCCCCCAGGAGGGAGCCGTAGCCACCCGCAGCGGGCAGGGCCTGTGGCAGCTTCCAGCTGGCCAGCCCCAGCCCCGTCGCAAGGACCGGCAGGTGGGCCGCGGCGACCGTTGGGGAAGGCCGGGCGCCCCGCTTGGCCAGCAGCCAGATATAGGCCAGCTGGTTGGCGCTGAACCACGCCGCACCCCGGTTGAGGTTCCCGGCCCGCTCGGTCGGCTCCGGGCTGCGGGACTGGGTATTCATCAGGGTGATATCCCCCAGCCAGCCACCCACGAGACCAGCCAGGAGAAGAGCCTGCCCAGCGTTGGGGGTGCGGATCTTGCGCCAGGAGCGCGGGTTATCTGCGGTGGCACTGGGCGCGAGGACGGTGCTCGCGAGCAGGGGCATGAGCGTTGGCTTTACGGCTCGCGTGATGCGATCCGAACGCGTGGCCGCGGCGGCGACGGAGACGGCACCGGCCGCCAGGTAGGCAATGCGCCCCGGGTGTGGGTGGCGGGCGGCGGCGCGCAGGGCGTGGGCGCCTTCGGCCGCTCGCTCCAGCACGTGGCTCAGAATTCGGTTCTGTGTCAGGGTGCTGCGCATCGGGGTCTCCTTGTGGTTTCGCGGGACTATCGCTCCACCGCGGCGGGCAGGCCTAGTTCAGGCCGAGATCAGCCAGGCCGAGCAGCGGGCGGTACTCCAGGCCTTCTGCCTCGATGACGTCGCGGGCGCCGGTGTCGCGGTCCACGACCGTGGCCACGCCGACGACGTTCGCCCCGGCCTCACGGGCGGCGGCCACGGCGGTGAGTGGGGAGTTGCCCGTGGTCGTGGTGTCCTCGACGATGAGCACGTTCTTGCCGGCGATGTCCGGGCCTTCGATGCGGCGCTGCATGCCGTGCTTCTTGGCTTCCTTGCGGACGACGAAGGAATCGACCCCCTCGCCGGCGTGCATGATCGCGGTGGCGACCGGGTCGGCGCCGAGGGTCAGCCCGCCGACGTTGGTGTACTCCCAGTCGCTGGTCAGCTGGCGCAGGAGCTGGCCGATGAGTTTCGAGGCCTCCGCGTGAAGGGTGGCGCGGCGCAGGTCGACGTAGTAGTCGGCCTCCTTGCCGGAGGAGAGGGTGACTTTACCGTGGACGACGGCGAGTTCCTTGACGAGCTCTGCGAGTCGCGCAGCGGCGGCGCGGTCGACGGAGGGGGTTTCCTGTGCCATGGGACGCGTTCCTTCCGGAGGAGGGGATGAAAGATTTGCTGTTCTTTAAGTTACCGCAGGAAAAACAAAACCCACCCAGTGGGCCTCGCGTTCAGCGAGGGCTCATTGGGTGGGTTGCCGCGTGGAAGGGTCAGACCACGCTAGCTTTTCGTGGTCACACTTCCGATTGAAGCGGATTCACAGTCTTCTTTTAGTCCCGGGAGGGGCTTGCTTTAGTCCCGCAGGGGCTTGGCCTCATCTGGCGAGTGCCCCGGAGCGAGGCCTTCTCGGACGAGTTCGTCTTCGATTGTGTCCTCCGGGTTACCGACATCGCCTGTCTTTTGTTTCTTTCCTAGCCACTTATCGAATAGGCCGTTTTGGTACATCACCGTTCCGAGAATCATGAGGATACCCAGGAACTGCAGCAGGGACGGAACCTCACCGAACAGCGGCCAAGCGATGACCACCGAGGAGACCGGGGAGAGCAGCAGGATGCCGGCGGACAGCGTCGGATCCAGCCAGACGGAGCCCCACTGGACGAAGGTCCAGGCAACTGCCTGGCCCAGGGTGGCCAGCATGATCAGCCAGATCCAGTTCATGGTGGTCAGGTCGTCGCCCAGAGCGGACTCTGGGTTCACCGCAGGCAGGTGACCATCGACCAGGACACCGTGAGTGAAGTCGAAGCCACCGCGCGGGGAGCCAGTGTATGCCCACAGAGCCGGGGCAACCAGCTGGGAGATAGCGGTGTACATCATCGGCTGGATGTACAGGTCCTTACGCGGAGCCGTGGTACCGGCCTTGCGGGAGAAGTACAGGTAGAAGGAGTAGCAGATACCAGAGGTCAGGCCGAGCAGGGTGCCCAGGGTTGCGGTGTTGATGCCCGCGATCTGCTCCGGGCCGGTGGACTCGCCACTGCCCTCGAAGACACCACCGGTGAGCATGACACCGACGATCATGATCGGCACGAGCACCAGGAAGACCGGCGGGATCTTGTACTTATCGAAGATCGCCGAGAGCATTGGCACGACGATCACCTGCAGGTTCAGCAGGATGGCCGCGATACCGGCGCCAACGTAGAAGATCGAGTAGTTCCAGGCAGTGAAGTCGACACCCAGGAACAGACCTGCGACGAGGGACATGATGATGCCGGCCTTCGGCAGGGAGCCCTTGCGCTTAATCTCCCAGAAGCCGAATGGCAGCAGGACGATCAGGCCGATCAGAATACGGAGGAATGCCTGCGTCGCAGGATCCATGTTGGAGGCCTTCACCCAGATAGGAGTGAAAGCGAGGAATGCGGTACCCAGTCCGAGAATGAGCACGGCCTTGCCGTGGGACACAGGCTTGACTGGAAGCATGCGTCCGGACGCCGTAGCGCCTTGACCCTTAACAGTGTTCATGGTTTCCATTTTTACATTTCCCGTTAAGGCAATTGCAATGATTTATGCCCAATATCACAAATAACCCAATATACCCGTATTGCTTCCGCAATTGATCAATCACCTGTTTTAGTAGGCATAACGGGAGTTATGTTCTAAAGGGAAGTGAATTTCTTATGCCGAGATATCTCTTTCAACAATTCAGGCTCGAATAATTCGATCATTGTCCTCGCCGCCGGGAAGTTCCGGACATCACCTCGACCTAAACAATTTAACGCCCCTCCGAACGCCAATCTTCGTCATCACCCGGCTCGACGATTTCCGCCTCTACCAGCTCAATCTCCGCCTCTACTGGCTCAATCGGAGACGGCAGCGCATGGCGCGCATCCGGGGCGCGGTGGCGTCCGCTACGGCGGCGCTGCCCCCGTCGCTCTGCAGCGGTGGCGGACAACTCGTCGCTAAAGATCGTGGGCGCCCTCTCAATATCCGCACGAATAACCTGCGGGCACTGACCGACTGATGCAGAAATATGGTCTGGATCCTCCCCAATGAGGGGAATATTCTCCGAATCCATTTCGAGCACCGAGCCGTCGAAATCATCAGTCAGGTTCGCCTCACGCTCCCGATCGAAACGGCGAGGGAATTCCACCGGATTAGCCGGCCGTTCAATGTGCGGACGATCCGAGAAGGTTGATTCGTCACTTTCTTGGCCGGCATAAACCTCCGCGGCGTCCGATACCGAGCTCGGCGGCACGGCAGCCTCCCCTGATTCCCCCGCCTCCACGGGCGCGGCGGAGGTCTGCCCCACAGGACGCAGGTAACCCGGCCGCGACTTCCTCTCCCCCGCCGGAGCCTCGTCGCTCTCGCCGTGCTCCCGTCGATTCTCGTCCTGCAACGCCTTCTCACCCTGCTGGTGGTCAGAAGATTCCGCCCCGGCAGGCGTGAGGGAGACCACAGTGCCCGGCAACGCCCGCGTCTGGTCTGCGTTCTCCAGCTCCAGGACCACGCTCATCGTGCGCGGCGGAAGAACCATCGCCGCGTGCGCGAGGGAGAGCAGCTCCGGCAGGATCCGCAGCCAGATGCTGAAGTCCAGCTTCCGGCTAATGCTCAAGATAACCCAGTCGCCACCCCAGATTACGTCGGAGGCGACCTGGCTCAGCGCCGCGAGGCTGTCCTCCACCCGGACATCCAGCATGCGGTCGAGAGCCCGCACGTCGGAGGTATAAGCGGCATAAGGTGGCTGATCCAGCAGCTCGGAACGTCGCAGCCCCTCTGTCACCCCCTGCTCGCGGGAATAGTGCACCGTCACCGGGGACGCGGCCGCCCGGCGCATCGCCATGAGCGTGCCCTCCCCCAGGTCTGCCACGTGGTACTCGTGCCCCTCCCAAAAGCCACTGACCACATCCTTGGCCAGGGCCCGAATGGGAGAAACGCTCACCGCGTGCAGTGCGGCAATCGGCCACTCCTGCGGCAAATCGAGATCCTCACGGGTGAACTCCGCCCCGTTGGCGGCAGCCCACTGGCGGCGCCGGCGGCGGATCGAGGCAAACAGCCCACCCTGGGCAGTCTCGGCGGCCACCATATCCGGCCCCTCCTCCGGGGCCTGTGCGTCCTCCGGGGGCAGCTCCGGCGCGTCCTCTGGCTGGGCTTGCTCCCCAACCGGGCCTGCGACAGCACCCTCGCCCGCACGGTCGGCCCGCTCGTCGGCCGACCCGCCGCCATCGGCAGCGCCAGGAACCGCCCCAGCGGTCGACGCAGCGTCGTTCGCGTCGCCGTCGTCGTCGGTGGAGTCGGCGTCCGGGAGGGAAGAAGCGGGAGGAACCGACTGCCTAGCTGCCGCAGCACCACCGGACTCCCCCTGGGAGCTCGCGTGCTTCAGCAACCACACCGCCACAACGAGCAAAATCAGCCCGATGAGCAGGGCAACAATCGATCCACTCATGTCGTTCAGCCTAGTCCGCCTCCCCGTGCAGCAACAGAAAGCGGGGAGCGAGCCTGGCAGCCAGCCTCACTCCCCGCCCGAACGGCGCGTCAGCGCCTCTTATTCGTTGGCAGCAGCGTAGTCGGCGCTGTCCATCAGCTCGCCCGCCTCGGAAACGCGGACGTCGTAAAGCCAGCCCTCGCCGTAGGGATCCTCGTTGATGACGCCGGCGTTGTCCTCGAGCTCCTCGTTCACGGCGACGATCTCGCCAGAAACCGGCGCGTAAATGTCGGACACGGACTTGGTGGACTCGACCTCGCCGAATGGCTCGCCGGCCTCAATCTCGTCGCCGACCTCCGGGAGCTCGACGAACACAATCTCGCCGAGAGCCTCTGCCGCGATGTGGGTGATGCCGACGCGAACGACCTCACCCTCCGTGATGTCGGTGGTGTTAACCCACTCGTGCTCTTCGGAGTACAGGAAGTCAGTAGGCAAAGCAGTCATGGTCGCTCCTCACGATCATCTTCAAAAACTGTGGGCGTGTCATGGGCATTGGGTGTAATCCCCACCACATCGAACACGGCAAACTGTACTACACAGCCGGCCCGCTGCGGCGGATATCACGGGGATACCTCGGCCCGGGGTCGGCTGGGCCACCCCCATTTCATGTTTTGCAGAGTTTGATGCCGCTTTTCTGGGGTTTTCCGACTTCAAACTCTGCAAAACGTGAAATAAACGTGGAATAGGGGTAGCGCGGGGCGGTGAGGCCCCGGCTGCCCTACTTTTCGCGCTGGTAGAAGGGCATCTCCACGACCTGGTACGGGTACTGCTTGCCGCGGATATCGACCTGCACGGTCTGTCCCACGGCGGCTGCCCCGCCCTCCTCGATCGCGGCCTTATCCACGTATGCCATCGCGACCGGGTAGCCCAGGGTCGGCGAGAGCGCGCCCGAGGTGACCTCTCCGATCGGCTGGGCGTCCTCGCCCTCGCCGGCCAGGACCGCGTAGCCACTGCGGGCTGCGCGGCGCCCCTCACCCTGCAGGCCGATGAGCACCCGCGCCGCGCCCTTCTCCTTCGCCGTCACGATCGCATCGCGCCCCACGAAGGAATCCTTGGACTTCGTCGCAGCGAGAATGCCGAGACCCGCGTCGACCGGGGTGAGCTCGTCGTTGAGCTCATTGCCGTAGAGCGGCATGCCCGCCTCCAGGCGCAGAGTGTCGCGGGCAGCCAGACCACAGGGCAGGCCGTCCAGCTCCGTGGCCTTGCCCAGCGCGACGTTCCACACCTGCTCGGCAGCGTCGTTGTCCACGATGATCTCGAAGCCGTCCTCGCCGGTGTAGCCCGTGCGAGCGATCAGCGCCGGCTGACCGGCGACGATGCCCTTGAAGGCGGCATAGTAGCCCAGGCCGTCAACCGCGCCCTTGACGTCCTCGGTCGCGCCGGAAGCCTCCGGGGCGTCGGTGACGTTCTCGACGATCGAGTGCATGACCTCGGCGGCCTTCGGACCCTGGATCGCGACGAGGGACTTGTCCCCAGTCTGGTCCACGACGGTGACGTCGAAACCTTCGGCGCGCTGCGCCAGGGCCTCGGCGACGCGCGGGGCGTTGCCGGCGTTCGGGACGACGAGGAAGTCGTCATCCGCGAGGCGGTAGGTGATCAGGTCGTCCACGATGCCGCCGTCCTCGGTGCAGAGCATGGAGTACTTCGCCTTGCCGACCTTGACGGCGGACAGGCGGGAGATCAGGGCATAGTCGAGGAACTCCGCGGCCTGCGGGCCGGAGACCTCCACCTCACCCATGTGGGAGAGGTCGAAGACACCGACGGTCTCGCGGACGGCGCGGTGCTCGTCGAGCTCCTTGCCGTACTTCAGGGGCATGTCCCAGCCACCGAAGTCGGTGAAGCGGGCGCCGAGCTGCTCGTGCACGTGGTGCAGGGCGGTGTGCTTCGGGGTGCTTGCAGAATCAGTCATTGCAAAACCTTCCTTCAAACGTGCTGGGTCTTAGTCCTCGATAGCGAAAGCTTCGAGCGGCGGGCAGGAGCACACGAGGTTGCGGTCGCCGTAGGCGTTATCGATGCGGCGCACCGGCGGGAAGTACTTCGTGTGGCGCAGGCCATCCACCGGGAAGGCTGCCTGCTGGCGGGAGTACTTGCCGCCGGAGACGGCATCCTCGAAGTCGTCGCGGGTCACGCTGAATGCGGTGAACGGCGCGTGGCGCAGCACGGATTCCTCGACGGTGACCTTGCCGTCGATGATCTCCTGGATCTCACCGCGGATGGTGATCATCGCTTCGATGAAGCGGTCCAGCTCCCCCTTATCCTCGGACTCGGTCGGCTCGACCATCAGGGTGCCGGGCACCGGGAAGGCCAGGGTCGGGGCGTGGAAACCGAAGTCCATCAGACGCTTGGAGACGTCCTCGGCGGTCACGCCGGAGGCCTTGGTCAGGGCATTGAGGTCCAGGATGCACTCGTGGGCGACCAGGTCGTTCTTGCCCGTGTAGAGCGTCGGGAAGTGATCGGCGAGCTTGCGGGAGATGTAGTTCGCGTTGACCAGGGCCATGCGGGAGGCCTCGGTCAGCCCCTCGTCACCCATCATCGCGATGTAGGACCAGGTGATCGGCAGGACACCGGCGGAGCCGTAGCGTGCGCCGGAGACCGGCAGGCCGGTGTTCGGATCCTCGGACTGTTCGACGGTCGCGTCGGTCGGCAGGAACGGGATGAGGTGCTCGGCCACACAGACCGGCCCCACGCCCGGGCCACCACCGCCGTGCGGGATGGTGAAGGTCTTGTGCAGGTTCAGGTGGGACACATCGCCGCCGAATTGCCCCGGCTGGCCCAGTCCGACCAGCGCGTTGAGGTTCGCGCCGTCGATGTACACCTGGCCGCCCGCGGCGTGGACCTTGTCGCAGACCTCGCGGACGTGCTCCTCGAACACGCCGTGGGTGGACGGGTAGGTGATCATGATGCCGGCGACCTCTGGGCCGTACTTCTCGAGCTTGGCGTCCAGGTCATCCAGCAGGATCGAGCCGTCCTCGGCGGACTTCACGGCCACGACCTTCAGGCCGGCCAGTGCCGCGGAGGCGGCGTTGGTGCCGTGCGCGGAGGTCGGGATCAGCACCTTGTCACGCTGGTCATCGCCGCGGGACAGGTGGTAGCGGTGGATCGCCAGCAGACCGGCGAACTCGCCCTGGGAGCCGGCATTCGGCTGAACGGAGACCTTCGCGTAGCCGGTGATCTTGGCCAGGCGCTCCTCCAGGTCATCGATGAGCTCCAGCCAGCCAGCTGCCTGATCGGCCGGGACGTGCGGGTGAATCCCCGCGAACTCTGGCCAGGTGATCGGCTCCATGGAGACGGCGGCGTTGAGCTTCATGGTGCAGGAGCCCAGCGGGATCATCGTGCGGTCCAGCGCCAGGTCGCGGTCCGCCAGCTTGCGCATGTAGCGCATCATCTGGGTCTCGGAGGTGATGGCGGTGAAGATCGGGTGGGTCAGGATCTCGTCATCGCGCAGCACACCGAGGTCGGCGAGCGGGCCGGCGGAAAGCTCGAAGCCGGCGGTATCCGCGGTCGCGCCCTTCTTCTCCGCGACGACAGCCAGCAGCTCGGCGACGTCCTCATCCGTGGTGGACTCGCCGACGGAAATTCCGACGTGGTCCTCGTCGACCTTCCGCAGGTTGAAGCCCGCGTCCACCGCACGCTGCAGGACGGCGTCCGCGCCACCGACGCTGGACACATCCACGGTCACGGTGTCGAAGAAGGAGTCGTGAGCCAGGGTCAGACCAGCCTCGGACAGGCCCACGCCCAGAGCGACGGCGCGGCCGTGCACCTGGGTTGCGATCTGGCGCAGGCCAGCCGGGCCGTGCCAGACGGCGTAGAAGCCCGCCACGACGGCCAGCAGGGCCTGGGCGGTACAGATGTTCGAGGTCGCCTTGTCGCGACGAATGTGCTGCTCGCGGGTCTGCAGAGCCAGGCGGTACGCCGGGGTGCCCTCGGCATCCTTGGACACGCCGACGAGGCGGCCCGGCATCTTGCGCTGCAGGGAATCGACGCAGGCCATGAAGCCGGCGTGCGGGCCGCCGAAGAACAGCGGCACACCGAAACGCTGGGCAGAGCCCACCGCGATGTCCGCACCCAGGGAGCCCGGGGAGGTCACCAGGACCTGGGCCAGCAGATCAGCAGCGACGGTGACCAGCGCGCCGGCCTCCTTCGCAGCGGAGATCAGGCCGCTCAGGTCACGGATCCGGCCGGTGGACCCCGGGTTGGAGACCACAACACCGACCAGCGGGGTGTCTCCCGCGGCGGCGGCGAAATCAGCGGCGGTAGCGTCCTTAAAATCGACGACCTTGACCGGGATGTCCGCAGCCTCGGCGCGAGCCTCGGTCACGGTGATGGACTGCTGGTGGAGGGAGGAATCCAGCAGCACCACACCACCCTGCTTGGCGGCCTTGGTGTTGCCGCGGGCCATAAGCTGCACGGCCTCGGCGACGGCGGTGGCTTCGTCCAGCAGGGATGCGCCCGCAATCGGCAGGCCGGTGAGGTCCTGCACCATGGTCTGGAAATTCAGCAGCGCTTCCAGGCGACCCTGGGAAATCTCCGGCTGGTACGGGGTGTAGGCGGTGTACCAGCCCGGGTTCTCCACCACGTTGCGGCGGATCACCGCGGGGGTGATCGTGTCGTAGTAACCGTTACCGATGAGCTGCTTCATCGGCTTATTCTTCGACGCCATCGCCTTAAGCGCGGCGAGCGTATCGGCCTCGCTTAGCGCGTCGGGCAGGCCGATCGGCCCCTCCTGAACGATGGAGGAAGGAAGGGCGGCCTCCGCGAGCGCAGCGGAGGACTCATAGCCCAGGAAGTCGAGAATCTCCTGGGTATCGCTGCCGTTGGGCCCGATGTGGCGGTGGACAAAAGCTGCGTGATCAGTAGCCATCAAGCTCAAACTTTCCGGTTTGTGGTGTGCTTATTCCGCCTAAATCCTATCGGAGGCTAAAGACAATAGTGTCCGGGGTCACGTTTTCAGGGGTGCGGGGTGGGGTGCCCCACCCCACGGGCTTCTTATCCCCGCCCGCTGCCTGCCCTCTCTGGCGCACCCCTGGGGCCATCGAGGCAACGAACCCGAGCACCACTAGCCCAGCTCTTCGGAGCTGGGGCTGGGTGCCGGGGAGGCACGCGGCTACAGCGCGTTGCTAACCGGATTAGCGAAGGCTTTGAGATCCTCCCAGGAGTCGGCACGGGCGGTGTCTTGCTCGTAGGCGATCAGGTAGCCCCAGTGCTGGCCGGCGTAGGCACCCTCGGCCACCAGGCGGCGCACCAGTGCTTCGGCGGCCTTACGTTTGGACTGCACCCGGGCGTCATCCCGGCCGCGTTCGTCCTTGCCCTCGATGATCCAGTGCACCCCGTTGGTATCCAGGGCCACGAAGTCAGGGAAGTAGCGATCCTTAGCGTTGTAGAACACGAAGGCCTGATCCTGCGGATGCAGCCGGTGCCACCACACAATCCCTGGCGAGGTATTTAGCAGTCGTGCCAGCTGATACTCCCCGGTGAAGGAATCAAAAGATTCCTCCGCGAACAGCGATTTGAACCAGCCGCCATACACCCGCCCGCGTACAAACTGCGCACGCGTCTCAATCTGGTCATGCACCTTCTCCCCCAGCGGCAATGTATAGCCGGCACCGGGCATCTTCTTAGGGTGAATGCTGGGCACCTCGCGGGTGGCCCGCAGGGTTTCGGTGATGTAGTCCTTAATCAGACCCAGCAGCTCAGCGCAAGCAGAGTCCAGGGACTTCACGGTCCACCCGGTGAAGCTCACGGCTTGCATGAACCTCGGTACCAGGAAGGTGGATACATAACGGCCGGTTGCTTCGGTCTTGGGTACCAGCGCCAGCTTCATCACCAGTTTCACCAATGTGTCTTGAGCGTCCGCATCCTCGACGTGTACGGAGTCCACCTCAGCGCTCTCGCGATCTTCAGCGCGGAGTTTCTTGCCTAGGACTGCGATGATTTCCTTGCGTAGCAGCACATCGCCTGCGGAGGTCACCCGCCGGGCTGCCTGCTCGACCGCGCCGTCGCTGATCTCCGAGAGATCAATCGGTGGCTGCTGGAGGGTCATTGTGGTCACCGGGAAGTGGTATACGACGTCAGCGAAGCCGGGGTTACGGTCGATGGAGACCAGCTCCCACTGCGGTTCTTCCCTGCCGTCCCGGCCGGGGTCGATGATCTCCCGAACCCCCACCCCCGGTGTTCCCGCCGATCCGCTTTCACCGAGGGGAACCATTGCTGGCTGTGAGCCATCGCCTGCACTTCCGCCCTCGCCTGGGTCGGTGCTGTCGCCTGCTTCCGCGCTGCTCCCAGGGGCTGGCCAGGCGCCTGCCTGCCCGGTACCTGTGCCTGCCCCGGCACCAGCGCCGGGGTCTGTGGAGGATTCGGTGCCCGCGTTGGTGGCTCTGCGGATCGCTGCATCCACATCTGCCTTGTCGGGTTCGGGGACAGCTTTTTCCAGGCCGAACTGCTGCAACACATTCTCAGCATCTAACAGCTCGGTGAAGGACTGGTGGGCGATAATGTCCAGCTGGTCGATCTGTCCCACACCCGTGTACTTCCCGAAGGGCAACCGCAGCCCGCGACCCATCGTCTGCTGGGTCAATACCTCGGACGCCATGGCCCGCAGAGTGACCACGACGGCGATATTCTTCACGTCCCAGCCCTCTTTGAGCTTGTTCACGCTCACCACCGCCAGCACGGGGGAATCAGGCCGGTCAAGCTGGTCGAGTCGACGCTGGGTCAACTCATCTTCGTGCTTGGAGTCCACCTGCAGCACGGCATCATCCCGGCCGAGGTACTCCGGGGTGCGCAACAGGTTAGCTATCTGGGTGGCGTGCTCCACATCGGAGCAGACCACGAAGGCCACCGCGTTCACATGATCGCGGCCCTCTGAGGCGGCATAGGAATCGTAGTAAGCCTGCTTGAGGGCCCGCAGCTGCAGCGCATCACGCAGTTGTTGCTCCTCAGAAGCCTCGTCGGTGCCGTACCCGGTCTTGCGAAATGCCAGTACGGGGGCCTTGACGTACTTGTCTTGGATGGCACGGTAAAGCGGGTACTCGAAGATCACGTGATCGGTCTTCTTATTCACCGATGCGGTCAACCCGATCGCGGCGGCAGGGTCGAGTTCCTTCAGTGCAGCATTAAACGCGGCGGCGCTAACGCCGTAGAGGTGGGATTCATCGGCGATGACCACCAGATCATCCAGCCCCTTCAAGTAGTCGAAGAGCACCCCGGCGTTTTCATCGAACCGGCGGGGTTTACGCCGCATAGCTTCCTGTGTGCCCCCGCGGGTATCCCCCTCGGTGGACTTCGGGGCGATGAGTTGCTGAATGTTGAAGATGAACGTCAGCACCGGCACCTCCCGCCCGAACGCGAGCTCGGCAGCACCATTCTGGCGGGCCACCCAGGCGGAATAATCCTGCGGGGTCACCACCTCAGGCGGCACGGCTGAGCCTGTGATGTAGCGCGGCGCTCCGGGAGTGAAGTTCTGCACGGTCTTTGCCTGCACGGTTTTGCCTGGAGTGACGATCACCACGTTGCCGACACCTTGGCGGCGCAGGTATTCCACAAATGCGGCCATCAGGTACGTCTTGCCCACACCGGTAGCGAGGTTGAGCACCTGCATCACAGACGGGTCATAATCGCCGTCGAGAGTGAACACCAGCTGGCGCAGCGCCTCCTTATTCGGGGCACGCAGGTCGAACTCGGAGCTGATGGATTCCAGCAGGTCGGAATCAAAACTGATATTGAGCCTGGTTGCCATTACTGCTCATCACCCTTGCTATAGCGGAATAGATCATCGGGCAGGGCGACCACCCGCGAGCCCTTCACCGTTTTGCGCAGGTGCTCGCGCACCCCGTCCATGACGGTGGTCGCCGCCAGCACGATTGTCTCGCCGGGCTGGGTCTGGGAGGCCAGCCAGTCGACGATCTCGACCGTGGCCACGCCTTCCACCACCTTGAGCAAGGCATTGCCACGCCGGGCATCGAAAATATAGTCATCATCGGCGTGCAACAGTGTGAACCCGAGGTTGGCGGCCACAGACTGGATCAAAGCTTCGCCGGTGGCTGCTGCTGTGAGCATCACCCGGTCCAGCTCTGGGTTGTAGTCGAAACACGCAGGCGACAGATGGGCGACCTGGAAGGCGCCGCCACCACGCCAGTTCAGCACTTCCTTCGTGCGCCTGGTCTTAGAGGCAGCCTTCAACGCCTTCGTCAGTGGGTTCTTCTTCGCCTCGGGGTCGTCTTTAATCAGCTTGTTCAGCACTCTCGTGAATTTCGCGGCATCTTCCGGCGAGACACCATCGGGGAGTTCGACGTCATAGGCAGCGACGCGTTCCCCCTTCGTCCGCGTAATTCCGCCTGGGTCTTCGTCGTTGACGACCTTCTCCAGACGGGGACGCGTGAACGTCGTGAACGTCGACTCCAACAACTCACACGTCACCCAACGACGCCCCATCTTCTGAGCTACCGCAGCCGTCGTCCCGGACCCAGCAAACACATCCAGCACGATGTCACCAGGATTCGAGCCGATATGAATGATGCGTTCGAGGAGACGCTCCGGCTTCGGAGTGTCAAATGGCGTCAATGCTGGAAAGAGCGCTTTCAGCTCAGACTTGGCAGCGCGATTGTGGCCGACATCCTTGTTTTCCCACCATGTGCGAGGATTGTTGCCCTTGGTGGGAATATACGCTTTACGTCCGATTCCTCCCGTCGAACGGATCAGAATCTCCGGGAGCGGATCGCCTGAAATGCGTCGTGCGGCCACCCGCTTACGTGCTTCATCGAGTGGAACATCCAAAACTAGCGCACACACATCATCGGACGCCTTATCTCTAGGTACTCCTTCATTGCTGGCACGCCAATCAGCGTCATGAAGATTCTCCAGCCGATACGGAACCCACCCCTGCAAGCCGTCAAGAATGCGCTGTTGCGAATATCGCCAACTGGCACCTTTAGGAGGGCGCATCATTTCACCTGTCAGGGGGTTCTGGATCGCATAGCACATGCCTCCCGAGCCGTCGCCATGATTACCCGATGGGTTATCGTCCCACCAAGGTCCGAGGGGGTCATTGTCCGGATTAGAGAAGCGGGCATTGTCGGCTGCTGTGCGAAGAGCCTTGTTTGGCTCGAAGGCCTCGCTACGGCGGTAAACGATAACGAAATCCTGGTCCACCGAGAAACCCAAACCACGCCGAGGGGAGTCAGCCTTTTGCCAAACAATTTCTGCTTGAAAATTCCCCGCACCAAACACCTCATCCATCAGCACGCGCATCCGATGCACCTCAACATCGTCAAGGTGAACCCAGATCGACCCATCATCGGCAAGCAGCTTCTTCATGTGGAGCAGTCGGTCGCGCATCATGGTGAGCCAGATGGAGTGCTCGAGGTTATCTTCGTAGGAGGCGAATGTTTGCGCGGTGTTAAAAGGTGGGTCGATGTAGATCAGTTTGACCTTGCCCACGTACTTCTCGGCCAACTCGGGCACCCGGGTGAGCGATTCGAGGACGTCGCCGGATTCGCCGAGGATCAGAAGGTTCTCGTCCTGAGGCTCAAGGTCGGCGCGCTCGGAATAATCGAACTCCTCCGACTTCTCCGTTTGGCTGCCCTGCACGTAATCGTCGTAGACGAGGGTGTGGGTTTCGCAGTAGCGCGGATCGGAAGGATCCACCCACGTGTAACCGTACTTGCCGGCCTCGGTGGGGATGAGGGCTTTGTCCTTGTTGTACCAGGTCAGCTGGAGGCGTTGCTTCGTCATCTACTCACGTTCTCCCGGTGAACCATCCCAGCTGCCGAGGGACTGATTGTCGAAGAATAAACACATAAGCAATACAGTATCCGAGCCCGCCGACACGGAGTCAGAGTATCGAAAGCAGAAACGATACCCTACCCTACTGCGCTAATAGCCCGCCTCCGGATCAACCTCCGTGGGCAGCGGCTCCCCCGCCGCATAGGCCTCGGCCACGCGGACGGTGTGCTCACCAATTCGGCGGCGCACCGAGTACGGCGGATTGGCCAGGTGCGGCGTGATGACCACATTGGGCATCGTCCACAGTGGGCTATCGGCCGGTAGCGGTTCCGGGTCCGTGACGTCCAAGGCCGCGCCCGCGATCTCCCGCGAGTCCAGGGCCGCTATCAGCGCTTGGGTATCAATGAGCGGACCACGCCCCACATTGACCACAACCGCATGTGAAGGCATCGCCGCAAACGCCGCAGCGTTGCCCAGGTGCTTCGTCTCATCCGTCAGCGGCGCAACGAAGACGAAGTAATCCGCGCGCGGCCACACCGACTCAATGTCGCTAAAGGGAACGGCTTCCGCGCCGTCCACCGGACGGCCTGAGCGATTGACCGCGATGATTTTCACGCCAAACCCGGAGAGCATCTCAATGAGCCGCTTGCCAATCCCGCCCGCACCGATGATCGCCACCGTCGTATTTTCAAACAGGAAAGAGGTGTACGCCTCCACCTCGTCGCGGTTGTCCCAGGTGTCCACACGCTTGTGCGCGTGCAGTTGGGCCAAGAGCAACGCAATCGTGGACTCAGCTACCGTCGAGTCGTAAAGTCCCGCGGCATTGGACCAGCGCACATTCGTCGAGCGGATGAGGTCGAGGATGTGGTCCACGCCCGCGAAAGGCACCTGCACGAATCCAATGGACTCGGGCAGCTCCGGGAAATCAGCTGGCTGCCCGTTAAAGACGAGGAACTCCGCGTCCTCCAGCGCGACACGCTCGTGTCCCGCAGCTTCGAGCGCCGCCGTGGTCTCCTCCCACGGCTCTGGCACAATTGCGTATTTCATTGACTATGCCCCCTTAGTATCCCGCGGTGGCATTGACGCGGGTGGGCATGGGCTCGCCCGCCTCCCACGCCGCCGCGTTCTCGTTAAAAATCTTTCCCATGTGGAACGTCGCCACGTGCTTGGACGCCGCCATGTGCGGGGTCATCACGCAGTTGGGCAGCGCGTAGAGCGGGTGCCCGTCGGGCAGCGGCTCCGGATCCACGACCTCAAGGCCCGCCGCAGCGAGCTGGCCGTCGCGCAGCGCCGCCACGAGGTCGTCGGTGACCACAGTCCCCCCGCGCCCCACGTTGACAAATACCGCTGAGTCCTTCATCGCCGCGAAGAGTTCCACGTTGAAGAAACCAGCTGTCTCCGAGGTGAGCGGCAGAGTCGATACGACGAAGTCGAACCGGTCCCACTCCACATCCTTCAGCGTCACGGGACCGGTTCGCGTGACCTCCGTGAGGTTGACATCAAACGGTCGCAGCAATTGCGCCAACCGCTTGCCGATGCCTCCAGCACCCACGATCGCCACCTCCCGCGGCCGGCCCTGCGCGTAGAGCCACGCCTGGGTTTTGTCGAGCTCCCGCGCGACGTCCCACGTCGCAGCCTGGGCAAAGGCTTTGTGGTGATGCGCGGCAGAAAGCATGAGCGCGAGCGCGGCCTCAGCGACGGGTTCGGCAAATGCCCCGGCCGCATTGCACCACGGCAGTCCGTCCGCGGTGATGACGCCAGCCTCAATGAGTTGATCGACGCCGGTGTAGCAATGCTGCACCCACTGGATATTCGCGGGCATCTCCGGGATACGGTCAGGGCGCGGATCTGTATTGATATAGACCTCAGCTTCCTCAAGCCCCACATGTTCGTGGCCAACGCGTTCAATATCTGCAATCGTCTCGTCCCAGGGACGTGGCATGTAAAACTTCATGGCCCCACCCTAGGGAATCTGGCAATGGGGAGCGCACAACCCCAATCGTGGGAATCCTCACCGGACCCCCCAGCGGTTCCCGGCGCCTGGTGGCAACACACCCCCAGCAGGACACCGCCCATCATTAGGGCAGACCACCACTAGCGGCAGGCCAGAAGCAACGCAATCTCAACCGGAAGGAGCATTTTCAGACTATGGTAATTTTGTGCCTAAAAATACTATTCCGAGTTCTCTCAGCTCCTGGTTCCTTCCCCCTGCCCTGCCCCAGGTCCCGGACGGCCGCCTCGCCGTCGTGACCGGGGCGAGCAGCGGGATCGGCAAGGCGGTCGCAGCCCGCTTCGTGGCTTCCGGATTCCGGGTGGTCGGAACCACACGTAACCCGGCCACGCTCACCGATCCGGTACCGAATGTGGAGTACCTAGCCTTAGACCTCGCAGATCCGGCCTCTATTGAGACCTTCGCCGAGGACGTCCTGGCACTTGGCGCGCCGGGTGTGCTCGTTAACAATGCAGGCGAGAGCCAGAACGGCCCACTGGAGGAGCTACCCCGGGAGGCGCTGGAGCGGCTGTTCCAGGTCAATGTCATCGGGCACGTGGAGCTCACCCAGAAGTTCCTGCCGGCGATGCGCGAGCAGGGTTTCGGCCGCATCGTCATGATCGGCTCCATGCTGGGCAGTTTCCCGCTGAGCTACCGGGGTAGCTACGTGGCCTCGAAGGCAGCGATCCGCAGCTTCGCCGACTCTGCCCGCAGCGAGCTTTCGCCGTTCGGGGTCGGCATTTCCACCGTGGAGCCCGGCGCGATCGCCACGGGGCTCAGTTCGCGGCGCACCATCTACGTCGACGACGCCGGCCCGTACTCGCGGGACTTCCACCGGATGCTCGACACCCTCAACGACAACGAAGCCAAGGGCATCAGCGCTGAGGACGTCGCGGAGCTGGTGGGCGCCGTGGTGGCAGAGGCGCGCCCGCGTGCGGTGTACGCCCGGGGCTCCCTGGCGCCGGTGCCCTATATCCTGCAGCGGATCGTGCCACGGGAGACGATGTTGCGCATCATGCGCGCCAAACACGGCCTCTAAAAGCTGCAGACTAATCTCGGGCCGGCAGGTTAGTCCTCCTCGCCGGGTGTCCTGCCGCCTTCGCCCCCAGCGGCCTTCTCCCCAAAAGCCCGCTCCCCAAAGGCCCTCTCCCCAAAGGCAGAGTGCAGCTCGGAGCGCGCCTCCGCGCGCACGTCTAAGCGGTGATTCATCCGCTCCAGATATTCGCTCTCACGCTGCTTAAAGGCCCAGTCGCGCCACGGCTGGGCAAAGAGTGCGAGTACCGTCGCTCCCACAACCCCCATGAACAGCAGCGCGCCCGCGAAAATGGTGACCGCCGGGCCGCCGTGTACCCCGAACACGATCGCCAGCATCACGCTGCCGACCAGCCCGAGCGAGGCCAGCGACATATAGGCCACGTTGATCGGGTGGAGCCGGTGGCCGAAGCTGCCGTTGTAGGTCATCACCAACGGGATGATCTGCAGCGCGAACAGCCCCAGGAAGTAATAGGTCGCCACCCGGCGCAGCACGTCGGTGTCCAGCAACTGCGGAAAGCCCGTCAACGCGGTGAGCATCCACAGCATCGTGACGAGGTTCAATAGACGCCGTGCCATGTGGCTAAACCCTAAACAGCTCGTCTTGCGCCGCGCACGGGCCGCTCAGCGCGACGGGAAACTCGATCTCCCCCGACCCGTGGGATAGCGCCAACACCAGCACGATCGGGTCGTAGCCGAGGCGGCCAACCTCTTTGGGCGCGTAGGTGACCACCGGGGCTCCCGCCTGCACGGTCGAGCCCTCAACCCAGCGGGTCGCGAAGCCCTGCCCGTTGAGCTGATCAGTGTCGATGCCCATCTGCACCAGCACGCGGGCACTCTCGTCCTCCAGCTCCACGACGAACATGTGGGGCTGCATCCGCACGATGGTTCCCGCGACCGGGGACTGCACCTCCACGATCTCCTTATCGGGGTCTGGGATCACAGCCACTCCCGCGCCTGCGGAGCCGGAGGCGAACACAGGGTGCGGCACTGCGCTCAGCGGCGCGGTCGTTCCAGCGAGAGGTGCCCCCACCGGGGTGCGCTCCGCCTTCAGGGCTTCCCCGCGGTCTGCAGCGACGGCGTCCACGTCGGCCGCGCCGAAGCCTGCGGCGCCTACATCCCCCGCGCCGCCGAGGTCCTCAAAGTCGTGCCCATCTGTCATGCTTCCCCAGCTTAACCACGCGCGATCTTGCGGGAGGAGGAAGCGGACCATTGTGACCAACCCCCTACGAAGTGCCGCCCGACGGGGAGGCCTGCCTCCTCCATCGCTGCCAGGAAGAGGGCGGAGTCCAGCCCGGACCCGGAGTGCACGGTCAGCTCGGTGTTCTCATCGATGCCGTGGCTGGTGAAGATCTCACGCAGTTGTGCGCCACCCAGTACCTTGCCCTCCTCATCCAGCAGGGAGGCCACGGGGATGTTCACCGCGCTCGGGATGTGACCTGCCTGGTGGTCGAAGGGCTCCCGAACACCGCGGAAGCGCTCCGGGTCGCGGCAGTCAACCAGCATCCGGTCGCGGCACCAGACGTCGATCTCGTCGATGTATAGCTCCGGCATGGACCGCGGCCGGACCTTGAAGTCCCCGCGTCCCCGGAGGGCACCGATTCCGCCGGCGACGTCGCCGCCCGCCTTCTCCCATTGGGAGGTTCCGCCGTTCAGGATCTTCACATTCTCGACGCCAGCCCAGCGCAGGATCCACCAGGCGCGAGCAGCGTAAATATTGCGACCGGCGTCATAGATAACGACGGGGCGACCTTCCGTGATGCCCCAGTTATAAAAGTTGCGCTGGAGGGCAGCCAGACCCGGCATGGGATTGCGGCCCCGGGCACGCGACGGGGTGCCGGCCAGGTGCTGGAGAGGGTTGCAGAACATCGCCCCCGGCAGGTGCTGACCCACGTAGGCTTCCCACGCGCTGTTCTCGGTTTTAGCCCAGTGGGAGTCGATGATGGTCATGCGCTCGCCGAGGCGATAGGCCTCATAAAGATGCTCACCGCTGATGAATGGGCCCGGAATTTTGGAGAAGGTATCGTGCACGCGCCGGGAAGTTGCTTGGCTCATGGTCACCATCCTAGAGATTGTGCACGCCCGAGGTTTTCATTACTCAGCCTCTTCCCCACGAGCCCCCGTGGGAGCGTCCTTCGGGCGGGCCTATCCCCCGCTCAGGCGCGCTTTCTTATATGCTTTTTAGGTTAGCTTTCTACCCTTCAAAGACTGGAGCAGTGGATGTCTGAAAACCCGTGGGAGAAGAAGCCGTCTGGCTCCGGCGACGGTCAGCCGGAGAACCCATGGAATCAGCCCTCGGATAATCCGTGGGCGCGGAGCCAGCCAGGCACCAACCAACCGAGCACCAACCAGCCGAGCGCCGACCAGCCCGCGCCGACGTCCCCCAACGCGCCGCGGGACTCGGGCAAGGAGACCACCGACCCGGACCTGCGCTCGTCGAACCCGGAGGGGGACTGGGCGGCGCTGGCGAACTCTCCGCAGCCACCGAACTACCAGCGGGGCGCGGCCTCGGCAGGGGCGGCGGCTGGCACGGCGAACTACGGTCAGAACTTCCAGCAGGGCCCCTATCAGCAAGGTTTCCAGCAGGGGCCGCCGAATGGTCAGGGCTATCAGCAAGCCCCTTACCAGCAAGGCCCTTATCAGCAGGGTGGCTACCAGCAGAGTTACGCCCAGGGGCCACAACAGCAGGCCCCTTATCAGCAAGCCCCGGAAAAGAAATCGGGCAAGGGCTGGCTGATCGCGCTCATCCTCCTCCTGATCCTCGCGCTGATCGGTGGCGGCTTGTGGTGGTTCCTCGCGGGCTCCAAGGAGGGTGGCTCCAACGATGAGCCTGTCACCGTCTACGAGACGGAGTACGAGGACGAACCCTCCTCCGAGAAGACGACCACCAAGGAGGACGACGAGGACGAAGACGAGGACACCGAGACCTCCGAGCCGGAAGATTCCAACGGCCCGAAGGCGGTCTCGTCTCCGTCCGACTACCCCTACGGGCTCCGCTCCGACGGCTGGGAGGTCAGCAGTAACGCCCGCTGCAACTCCACCGACGAGTGGGTATACGCGGCGACCAACGGCTCCACCTACGTCTCGATCTGCGAGAACCCGGATAACGGCCGCTACTACTACCGTGGCTACAGCGACGGGATGGGGTACGAGGAGGACGTCGACATGGCTTCCGCGGACGTGGCCCGCGGCAAGTTCCGCGTCCCCGCCGCACCGAACACCATCGTGATCGACGGCAAGACCCTGCGCGTGATCGGGGCTGACGGCGGCGAGCTGGATTCCCAGCGCCTGCCGAAGGCGGTCTATAACCCGAACTACTAAGCCGCTGCGCCCTGCATAAACGCAGCGAGCAGAGGAAAAGGCCCGGCGGTACTCAGCACCTCCTGAGTGGCCGCCGGGCCTTGGGCTTTGCCGGGGCGAGGATCCCCCGCCCACCCCAGGCGAGAGCGATTACTCGCCGCGGTGGATCCAGAGGCTGTCCACGCCCTCAACCTCGTGCGGGTCCACGTCCACGCGGACGGTATCGCCGTCCCGGATCGCTCCGGAGAGCAGCTCCTTGGCCAGGGCATCGCCGATGGCCTTCTGGATCAGCCTGCGCAGCGGGCGGGCACCGTAGGCCGGGTCGTAGCCACGCTTGGCGAGCCAGGCCTTCGCCTCCGGGGAGACATCCAGGGTGAGGCGACGGGAGGCCAGGCGATCCGCCAGCCCGCCGATCTGGATGTCCACGATGTGCTCCAGCTGCTCCTCGGACAGCGGGTCGAAGATCAGCACATCGTCTAGGCGGTTAATGAACTCCGGCTTGAAGTGGGCCTTCACGGCGTCCATGATCTGCTCGTGGTTGCCGCCGGCGCCCAGGTTGGACGTCAGGATCAGCATCGTGTTGCGGAAGTCCACCGTCCGTCCCTGTCCATCGGTCAGGCGGCCTTCGTCGAGGACCTGCAGCAGGATGTCGAAGACGTCCGGGTGGGCCTTCTCCACCTCGTCGAAGAGCACGACCGTGTACGGGCGACGGCGCACCGCCTCGGTCAGCTGACCGCCCTGGTCGTAGCCGACGTATCCCGGAGGGGCACCGACGAGGCGGGCGACGGAGTGCTTCTCGCCGAACTCGGACATGTCGATTCGGACCATCGCGTGCTCGTCGTCGAAGAGGAACTCCGCCAGCGCCTTGGCCAGCTCCGTCTTACCCACGCCCGTGGGGCCGAGGAAGAGGAAGGAGCCGGTCGGACGGTTCGGGTCGGCCACGCCGGCACGCGCGCGGCGCACGGCGTCGGAGACCGCGTTGACTGCATCCTTCTGGCCGACGACGCGGCCTGCCAGGACGCTCTCCATCTCCAGCAGCTTCTCGGTTTCTCCCTGCAGCATCTTGCCGGCCGGGATGCCGGTCCACGCGGAGACGACCTCGGCGATGGTGTCCGGGGTGACCTCCTCGGTGAGCATCATCTCCTGGTTGTCGGCCTGCGCCTTGGCCTGGGCCTGCTCGGCCTCATCCAGGCGCCGTTCGACGTCCGGAATGCGGCCGTAGCGCAGCTCAGCGACCTTGGCGTAGTCCCCGTCGCGCTCCGCGATCTCGGAGTCCCGGCGCAGGGCGTCGAGCTCCTCCTTGATTCCGCGCAGCGAGTCGATGCTGGACTTCTCGTTTTCCCAGCGGGCGGTCAGGCCGGCGAGCTTTTCCTTCTCATCGGCCAGCTCCGAGCGCAGGCGTTCAAGGCGGTCCTTGGAGGCGGCGTCAGTCTCCTTGGCCAGGGCCATCTCCTCGATCTCGAGGCGACGCACGATGCGCTCGGCGTTGTCGATCTCCTCCGGTCGAGAGTCGATCTCCATGCGCAAGCGCGAGGCAGCCTCGTCGACCAGGTCGATGGCCTTATCCGGCAGGAAGCGGCTGGTGATGTAGCGATCCGAGAGGCTGGCGGCGGCGACCAGGGCGGAGTCCTGGATACGCACGCCGTGGTGCACCTCGTAGCGCTCCTTGAGCCCGCGGAGGATACCGATGGTGTCCTCCGGGGTCGGCTCGCCGACGTAGACCTGCTGGAAGCGGCGCTCCAGGGCCGGGTCCTTCTCGATGTGCTGGCGGTACTCGTCCAGGGTGGTCGCACCGACCAGGCGCAGCTCACCGCGGGCGAGCAGCGGCTTGATCATGTTGCCGGCATCCATCGCGGAGTCGCCACCGGCGCCAGCACCGACGATGGTGTGCAGCTCGTCGATGAAGGTGACGATCTCGCCGTCGGCTTCCTTGATCTCGTCGAGGACTGCCTTGAGGCGCTCCTCGAATTCGCCGCGGTACTTCGCGCCCGCGAGCATCGCGCCCAGGTCCAGGGAGACCAGCTTCTTTCCCTTCAGGGACTCGGGGACGTCACCCGCGACGATGCGGCGGGCCAGGCCCTCGACGATTGCGGTCTTACCCACGCCCGGTTCACCGATGAGCACGGGGTTGTTTTTCGTGCGCCTCGATAGCACTTGGACGACGCGGCGGATCTCCTGGTCGCGGCCGATGACCGGGTCGATCTTCCCGGCGCGGGCAGCGGCGGTGAGGTCCGTGGAGTACTTCTCCAGGGCCTGGAACTGGCCCTCCGGCTCTTCGGTGGTGACCTTGCGGTTGCCGCGCACGCTCTCGAAAGCACCACGCAGGGCGTCAAAAGTGCCGCCCAGGTTGTGCAGAATCGTGGCGGCGTCCGAGCTGCCCTTGGCGATGCCGGCGAGCAGCACCTCGGTGGAGACGTAACTATCGCCGAGTTCCCCGGCGAGTTCCTGGGCGGCCGTCATGGCGTTCAGGGCGTCGCGGTTGAACTGCGGGTTGGCCATGCCGGAGCCCTGTGCGGTGGGGTAGCCCTCCACGAGGGACTTCGCCTGGGTCCGCACGGCGTCGGCGTTGACGCCGGCGGCGGTGAGGATCGGCTGGGTAATGGAGTCCTGCTGCTCGAGCAGGGCCACCAGCAGGTGGCCGGGACGGATGTCCGGGTTCCCGCGGTTCGAGGCGTCCTGAAGGGCGGTCTGCATTGCTTCGCGGGTCATGGTGGTTGGAGTGAAGGAGCTCATGATGTCGTGACCTTTCTGTGGTGAGGTTTGTCGCTACCTATCCTAATTGAGTTCACTAGACTCAACCACGCCAGCCTTGAGTCTATTCCACTCAACCTAAAATATTTTTTGATCCCCGGCCCACTCTTACCCTTCCCTGCCCCGGCCACGCCGCGCAGCCCCCGATGATGGCCTTGGGCTAAAGAATTATGGGACAATGAGCCCGCATCACAGCTGGCCGCTGCCTCCGCGGCAGCTGCCCAGGAAGGGAGCCCACACAATGTCACATCACGCAGCGCCCAGCGACCGCGGCTCCATTGACCTGCTCTCCCCCATCCTCGACCACCTCGAGCCCCTGAGCGCACGCGTCCGGGACATCCTCGATACCCAGGGCCCCGCGCTCGCGCCCACCGCCCAACCAGTGCGCACCGGGGGTTTCCCAAACGCTTCCTCGAGCACGTGGTCGGATCTGAAACCAGACCAGTCCCTCCTGGCACGGAGCATCCGGGCACTACTCACCAGCCTCGGGCTAGCTCAGGACCCGGGGGATTACACCGGCGAATACCCCCACCAGGAAGCCGATTTCCTTCTTGCCCTCGGCCATGACCTGCGCAAGCACGGGCTGGAGGCCGAGCACTACGGTGCGCTCGCCCGGGCACTCGGCCACGCGGGGGCCGACGTCCTGACCCTGGATGAGCAAGCACAGGACACGCTGGAGGATGCCGCGGACCTGACCTGCCACCTGCTCGCCATCGGCGCCCAGCGCAGCACCGCGACCGCGACGCGCACCGCCGAGGTCCTCGACGTGGCGGAAGCCTACCCCGGCGACGACGCCGCCGGACGGCCCGCGATCGGCGTCATTCGCGTGCAGGAAAGCTCACCGCAACCCTGGTGGACCGGGCAGTACCTGGACATCCGTACCCCCTACGGCGACACCCAGTGGCAATACCTGCACCCCGCCACGCCCGCGAACCCGGACGGGCTGATCGAGTTCCACGTGCGCGGGGACACCGAGGCCCGGCGCGCAATCCTCGCGCAGGCCCAGGTCGGTGATCAATGGGTGCTCGGGGCGAGCTATGGCTTCCTCAGTGTGGATGCGGAGGACGAGCGCCCGGTGTGCATGATTGCGCAGGACACAGGCCTGGCTCCACTGCGGGCCCTGCTGTTGGAGCTCGCGCAGCAGCCCGAGCCACCGGAGACCGCGCTGTATGTCGGAGCGGGTAGCGTCGCCGAATTCTACGAGCTTCCCAGTCTGCTGGGCTTTGCGCGCGCCTGGGACTGGCTGCGGGTGGTGCCCGTGGCGGCGGAGGCGGCCGGGGTGGAGGAGCTGACGGGGGCGTCGGCGGAGCTCGATGGACTGCTGCGGGTCGGCCATGCCGTGAACGCCGCCATCCGGGACGGTGCGTGGCAGGGCGCCCGGGTGCTCGTCGCCGGGAGTCACGCGCAGGTCACCGCGAGCGTGGATGCGCTGCTGGCAGCGGGCGCGGATTCCGAGCAGCTCAGCGTGGATGGGGCTTAGGCTAGTCCTCTGGCTCGATGTGGATCGTCTCGGTGATCTCGCGGTCGAGGTTGTGGCCGCCGAGGATCGGCAGCCCCTTGCGGACGTGATCCACGGAGTTCGGGTCGATATCCACCGTCAGCACCTGGGCGGCGTAGCCGGTCTCCGCGAGCTTGGCCCCCTGCGGGCTCACCACCACGGAGTGCCCGATGCCGGTGGGGCCTTCTGGCTTGCCGTAATCCTCGGGGCTGCCGGGGCGGGCCATGCCAGCGGCCACGAGGTAGGAGCTGGAGTCCAGGGCCCGGGCGGAGGTCAGCGCACGCCACTGATCGAGCTTGCCTGGCCCATCGGCCCAGCTGGTGGGCACGACGATGACCTTCGCACCGGACTGCGCCAGGGCGATGAAGTGGCCGGGGAAGCGGATGTCGTAGCAGGTGGCCAGGCCGATCTTCACGCCGTTGAGCTCAAAAGTCACGCGACGGTTGCCAGGACGCACGGTGGCGGACTCCTGGTGGCCGAAGGCGTCGAAGCAGTGGATCTTGTCGTAGCCCGCGAAGATCCCCGGGCCCGCGACCAGCAGGGTGTTGGTCACGCGGCGGAACTCCTGGATGCCACCGTTATCGTCCGGGCGCTCGGTGGACAGCTCCCCATTGGGCAGCCGGAAAACCGTATCCGCCGGGGTGAACATGCCCACGACGGCGACGATCCCGTGCTCCTCAGCAGTGGCCTTGATGGCCCGACCGAAGGGACCATCGAGGGGTTGAGCGACCGTGTCGAGGCGCCCAGAATCGAAGGGAAACATCGCAGCCTCGGGGAAAACCACGAGGTCAGCACCGTTCTGCGCGGAGCCAGCGATGTACTTCCGGATGAGGGCGAGGTTCGCCTCAACATCCGGCTGGGCGCTCATCTGGATCACGGAGATTCGCATGCCACCAGGGTAACGAGAAACCAGCCCCCGCGCTGCCGCTCGGAGGGAATAGGTCTGGGGTACTTCCGCGGCCACTGTGGATATCCCCGACGTGGCTATCCACAGAAATCTCTCTTGGGCCGCAACCCCTATGACTTTCCCGCCGGCGGTGTTTTCCTAAACGCACCGGCCACAGGCGGCAAAGCAGACCCGCCACCAGGCCACCGAACACGAAGGGGGAACAATGCCAGAGACCACCACGCTCGCACCGGGGATCGAGCAGATCCTCGGCCGCATCGGAGACACAGTATCCAGCACGGCGAACCAGACTGCCGAAGATGTTGTGCAGGCGGGGGCCGAACGCGCCCGGTTGGGGCTCACCAACCATGCAGAACTCACGGACCAGGTGGAGGGCAGCCTGCGCGGGCTCTCCTCCCCCGACCCCGCCAGCCCGTCCAGCGCGTCGCACAAAGCGGATGGCACTACGACAGAGCTGAACTACGGCGACGTCCTCAACCTCGACCCCATCGCCCTGGAGCACGTCCTCATGGCCAGCGAGAAGCTCCACGCGCAGGCTTCCGAGCAGGCCGGAAGGCTCAGCCCAGGGCTGATTCCCGGTCCCGGGCCACGCATGGGCACGGCAGTGGAACTCGCCAACGCCGCCGTCCCCGTCGCCCTGCGTTCCCAGCTGGATCAGTGGCAGCGGATGTGCGCCGATATCTCGTCTTTTAAGGACGCCAACACCGCGGCCGATTCGGTGGCTGCACGGTGCCTGGCTCCCACCGGTGGAGGTGAGCTGCCATGAGCGGGGTGACGGTTCCCGCGGTGGAGCACGCCGCTACCGGCGAGATTCTTGAGCAGGCACGTACCTGGTCGGATGCCGGCAATCACATCTCCGAACTCGCCGCGGAGTGCCGGGGTCTGGGGATGACCGAACCGGATGTGTGGCAGGGCGCGGCGGCGGACGCGGCACACCACAGGCTGAGCACCGCGCTCACACAGGCGGACTCCACGGGCTGGGCAGCCGGCCTGTGCGGCACCTCGACCAGCGGCTACGCCCGGACACTGCAGATCGCTCAGGGCATCCTCAAAGCGCTGCGTTGGGTTGAGCCCATGATCCGCATCGACAGTGCTGGTGTGGCGCGCACGGAGGTTCCCGCACTTCAGCCTCTGACCGGTGCGCTCACCGGCATCGCGCAGTCCGCGCTCACGCTGGTGCGGGCGGTCGACGCTGCGACCGGATCCGCCGTCGATGCACTCGCCTCCCATGTCCGCCCGGTGCCTGTGGTCGGCTGGGGTGGGGCCGAACCAGGTGGGGCGGCCGTGATGCCCGCCCAGAGCATCAACCTGCCCTACGGCACCGCAACCGTGGTCGGCGATGTGGCCAGCGCAGAGCGGGTCATCACCCTCGTCGGCGGGGTGGGGTCCCGCGGGGACGCCGCCAAAGCGAAGCAGGTGCGCTTCGCCCAGCAACTCGCCGGGGAAAAGGTCGCGGTGGTGTCCTGGAACGGCTACCACGCCCCCAGCAATCTGATCAGCGGTGCCAGTGGGGAGCTCGCCACGACGGGTGGCGCCCGGCTGCGGGCCTTCCAGGACAGCCTGCGCCGGATTAACCCCGACGCCACGCTGCACGTCAGTGGCTATAGCTACGGTTCCGTTGTCGTCGGCCAGGGCGCGGCCGACGGCCACCTCGACGCCGACCGGGTCACCTTCCTCGGCAGCCCCGGCGTCCCCGTCAACCACGCCAGCGAGCTGCGGCTCAACCCCGGCGCTCGGGTCGAGGCCTACACCGAACCCGGCGACCTCATCGAAAACATCAGCTCCGCCGCCACCGTCGGGAAGCTGGCGTCCGACCCCGCCGCCGTCCTCCCGAAGAACCAGGGCATCCACGGAGCCGATCCCACCTCCCCACTTTTCGGGGCCGATGACCTCCTGAACTCGGGCGGTAGCGGCGAGCGTGCTGGTTTTTCTCAGCTCCTGGAGTACGGAATCGACCGGGTCGACGACGCGCGGCTCGCCCTTAGTGGAGAGACGAGTTCCCACAGCGCTTATTACAACGACCCGGCGGTGGTGGCAGCCCTCCGCGAATAAGCGCCTCACCAGGGGATACCCCCTTTTTGATTTTATTCGCGTCGGTGCTTTCTTCGCTGTAGCCTACGAAAGATGAAGACTAACGCTCAGCCGTCCACCCCGGAGGTCTTGGTCGCCGACGACCCGCGCACCGTCCGGCTTGGCACCCTTGTCAGTTTGATCATTGGCAGCGCTGTGGGCGCCGGCATCTTCGCCATGCCGCAGAACATCGCGCTGGTGGCCTCCCCAGGCGCGGCGATGATCGGCTGGATCATCACCGGCCTCGGCATGCTGTGTGTGGCCTATGTCTTCCAGGCTCTCGCGCAGCGCAAGCCGCACCTCGACTCGGGCGTGTACAGCTACGTGCGCGCCGGGCTGGGTGACTTCATTGGTTTCGCCTCGGCGTGGGGTTATTGGCTGGGCACGATCATCGCCCAGGTGGGTTATGCCACCCTGTTCTTCAGTTCGCTGGGCTTCTTCTTCCCAATCTTCGGTGGCGATCACCCCTTCGTTCAGTCCCTCGCAGTCTCCGCGCTGACCTGGACGATCTTCCTGGTGCTCTCGCGTGGCGTGCGCCAGGCGGCGATCATGAACGTGGTCGCCACGGTCGCGAAGATCCTGCCGATCATCGCCTTCCTCGTGCTTGTTGCGTTCGTGGGCTTCAAGCCGGAGGTCCTCACCGCCGACTTCTGGGGCCAGGCCGCCACTTTCGGTGAGGATGGCAACCAGGTCAGCACCCTCACCGACCAGGTCAAGGGCATGATGCTCTTCACCGTCTGGGCGTTCATCGGTGTGGAGGGTGCGTCCACCTATTCCAAGCGGGCGCGCCACCGCAAGGACGTCTCCCTGGCCACCCTGCTGGGCTTCCTCGTTGTCTTCCTGCTGCTGGTGCTCGTCAGCTTCCTGTCCTTCGGCGTGGCCAGCCGCGAGGAGCTCGCCGCGATGGGTGATAACTCGATGGCGGAGGTCCTGGAGCTCGTCGTCGGACCGTGGGGCGCGGGCCTGATCTCCATCGGCCTGTGCATCAGCGTGCTGGGAGCCTACGTCTCCTGGCAGATGCTGTGCGCCGAGCCGATCATGCTGATGGCCCAGGATGGCCTGCTGCCAAAGTTCGTTGGTAAGACGAACCCGAAGGGCGCCCCGGTCACCGCCCAGCTGTTCTCCGCGGTGATCATCCAGGTGTTCATCGTGATCTTCTACCTCAACGAGTCCACGTACTCCACGATGGTGCAGCTGGCGACCTCGCTCTACCTGCTGCCTTACGTCTTCAGCTCGCTGTACTTGCTGTTCCTGGCCACCCGCGGCGCGGGCATCGCCCACCCGGATGCCGGCCGCCTGTTCAACCTCTCCGGCCCGGAGATCCCGAAGTCCACCAACCGGGTTCACCTGCTGCTCGGCGGGGTGGCATTCATCTACTCGCTGTGGCTGCTCTACGCCGCCGACCTGCGCTTCGTGCTGTTGGGAACGCTGCTGGTGATGCCGGGCATGATCATCTACATCTTCACCCGCATCTCCGCGAACGAGCGGATCTTCAACGCCTTCGAATGGCTGATCGCTGCTATCGTGACTGTTTCTTCTATCGCGGGACTCTGGCTCATCCTCACCGGGGAGATTGCGCTCTAAACCGCCAATAATGAACGTCAGGCCCGCTACCCCAAGGTAGGGAGCGGGCCTGAAACGTCTCACTGGCAGGCTGGCTAGCCATACCGCTAGCGCTTGCGCCGCTGCTCCCACAGCACCACCGCGGTGGAGCGCGGCACGTGCACGATCTCGCCGCGGCTGCGGCCCCGCGATTCGCCTCGGGCGTTGGCGAGCTGCTGGCGCAGCACCGCATTTTCCTGCTGTGCAGCCTGCAACTGTTCCTCCAGCTCGATGATGCGCTGGATGCCCGCGAGGTTCACGCCCTCCTCGTGGGAGAGCCGCTGGATCTCCAGCAGCTGGGCGATATCGTCCCGGGAGTAGCGCCGCCCGCCACCACGGGTGCGCTGTGGGGTGACCAACCCCATGCGGTCGTAGGTGCGCAGGGTTTGGGCGTGCATGCCGGTGATCTCGGCGGCCACGGAGATCACGAAGACCTCCTGCTCCTCCCCCTTGCTTCTGGCCCCGCCGGTTTCCGGCCCGGCCTGCTCATTCGGGCCCTGCTTCTTGCTTGCCTCAGACATTGGCTTTCACCTCCACTTCCTGGCTGTTAGTCCCGACCGGGCCAGTTGGCACGAGGGTCGAAGCCGGAGCGCTTCTCCTCCTCGGCGTAACTGCGCAGGGCGCTCATCGCGCCTTCGTCGAGGTTGTTCGGGATCTCCACCTTCACGGTGACCAGCAGGTCGCCGCTGTTGCCGTTGCGCTTGTGGACGCCGCGTCCCCGCACCCGGAGGGTCGTGCCGTCCGCGGTGCCCTGTGGGATGCGCACGCGCACCTTCGAGTCCAGGGTCGGGACGGTGACCGCCCCACCGAGGACGAGTTCGGTGTAGCTGACCGGGACGGTGAGCTGCAGGTCGTCGCCGCTTCGGGTGAAGACCTTGTCCGGCTTGACGTGGACGGTGACGAAGAGGTCGCCGGAGGGCTTGCCACGTTCGCCTGCGGCACCCTGCCCTGCCAGGCGGACCTTCTGCCCGTCGACCACACCGGCCGGCACGCGGACGGTGATGGTGCGGGGGCGGTGCTGCTGGCCGGTGCCGGAGCAGTCCGGGCACGGGTCCTCGATGCGGGTGCCGGTGCCGGAGCAGTCCGGGCAAGGCCGGGAGAATCCGAACGCGCCCCGGTCCTCGGAGACCAGTCCGTTGCCGCTACAGGTCCCGCAGGTGCGCGGGCTGGTGCCGGGCTTCGCGCCGGAGCCGTGGCAGTTGGTACAGGGGGCCGCGCTGGTGAGCCGGATGGGCACGGTCACGCCCTTGGTGGCTTCCCGGAATTCGAGGGTGATCTCGGTTTCTACGTCCGCGCCCCGGCTGCGCTTGCGCTGGCGCCGCCCGCCTCCGCCGCCGAAGCCGCTAAACCCGCCGCCTCCGCCGCTGCTTGAGCCGCCGAAGACGTCGCCGAAGATGTCCGAGATGTTGAATTCCTCGCCCATCCCGGTGCCACCGCTAAAGCCGCCGAATCGGCCGCCGCCACCGCCGCCGAAGCCGCTAAAGCCACCTGGGGCACCGCTAAAGCCGCCACCCATGCCACCGGAGGCGACCATGGACTTCAGCTCGTCGTATTCCTTGCGCTTCTCCTTATCACCCACGACGGAGTAGGCCTCGGAGGCTGCCTTAAAGCGGTTTTCAGCTGCGGTATCCCCGGGGTGTTTATCCGGGTGGTTATCCCGCGCGATCTTGCGGTAGGCCTTCTTAATCTCCTCAGCGCTGGCGCTGTCGCTCACACCGAGGTCTTTGTAATAGTCCTTGTCTATCCATTCACGGTTCATTGTCTTCTGCCTTCGTTCTCATCTGCTGTTTTTCTAAATTTTTTGCGCTATTGCGCGATGCCGTTCGGCGCTGCTCAGGGCACGCCCCGCAACTCAACCTTGAGTCTACCGCGCTGAACTTTGCGCTTCCATTCTGCCTTAACGCTTCTGCGGGCAAAGTATTCCTTCTTCTGGGGTTTTCCGCCCGAACGGTTAGGCTGGAGGCTATGACCTCTCGGAAGCCCAATTGGTTTGAACGGCTCTTCGGCCAACCCACCGCCGCCAGCGGTGCGGAAAGCGCCCCGGTCCAGCAGCCCGACGCTGCTGCTTTTCCGGACGCCGCGAGCCCGAACGGCGAGGCGGACGGCTCCCCCGCGACCCCGCAGGTCGTCACCCCGCAGGACCCCACCGAGGTCCCGGTTTCCCAGATGCGTGATGCGGATTTTTATGCCGCGATGCGCGTGCGCCTGGCGCCGGTAAAGAAGGAGCTGGGCGTGGCACCGAAGGGTGCTTTCCAGTTCGATAAGGACTCCCCCGTCCGCCCCTACGCCGATGACCTCATCGTGCGCCTCTGCCTGGACCGCCCCGGCGGAATTCGAGCGCTCACGGAGCGCGACCTCGACGACCGCGGCCTGGTGGAACACCTCTACCGGATGGGATACCGCAACTTGTGGCAGGACCTCATCGAGTCCGACCTGCGCTTCCGGGAGGTGCGCTCGGATTCGGGCGTTCTGCCCCACGATGGCGAGCAGGACCCGGAGATGGTGTGGTCCATCGAGTCCAGCTCCTATTACGCCGGCTCTGCCCCGCTGTTCTTGGAGGAGCTTTTCGCCCGTCATCGCCCCGATGTGGACTTGAGCTCGGGCATCATTTTCGCCAGCCCACACCGCCACCTGACCCTGGCGCGCGAGGTCACCAATGGCAACGACCTCATGGGGTCGATTGGGCTGATGGCAACGATGGCGGCGGAGCAGTACAGCTCACAGCCGGGCCAGATCAGCCCGCGACTGCATCTGCTGCACATGGGTGAGGTCACCACGTTCACGGACGTAGTCTGGGGCGATAAGGATCGCCAGGTGGAGATCCAGGTCAAGCCCACCCCGTACCTGATGGGGCGCATCAGCGATGGCCTGGATGGCGACGGCGGTTTTGGTTTCGGCGGGCCGGGTGGCCCCGGCGAACCAGGACCAGGTGGGCCAGGCCTCTAGTCCCTTCCTCCAGGCCGGCCGGTGGTGCCCAGAAAACTAAGCGCCCCGCGCACAGCTCCGCCCCCTACCTCGTGGCAGCACGAAACCCCAGCACCGTGCAGTGCTGGGGTTTCCTATGCGTTTCAAGCGGTCACGCCGCGGCCCCAGGGGTAAGCCCCAGAGCCAGCTCCCGGATCAGCCGGCGCGCCGGCCGGCCCAGTTCGGCGCTACTTTGCGCCGCTACTGCGGATCCGCGATGACGACCATCGCGTGGCGGAGCACGCGCTCCCCCATGCGGTAGCCCTTGCGGAGCACGGTGCCGACCGCCTTCTCGTCGCCGGAAGACATGTCTTGCACGGCCTCATGAAGCTCCGGGTCGAAGGCATCGCCCTCGGCGCCGAAGACCTCAACCTTGGCCCCGCGCAGAACCGTGTTCAGCTTGTCGGACATTGCCTTGAGCGGCCCGGTCAGGTCGCCGTGCTCGGCTGCCAGATCCAGGTCGTCCAGGATCGGCAGGAGGTCCGTCGCCAGGCCGGCCTTGGCCGCCTCCACCGCTGCCTCCCGGTCGCGCTCAGCGCGACGACGGTAGTTGGCGTACTCGGCGGTAACCCGCTTCAGGTCCTCGGTGCGCTCGGCCAGCTCGGCCTCAGCCGGGCTAACCGCAGCCTCCGGGTCCACCGAAGGGTCGACCGTGTCGTCGCCGTCGGCCAGGTCGGCCGCAGCGTCGTCGGCTGCTGCCTCGGCGGCGTCGCGCTGGGCGTCCTCCTGGGCCTTCACGGCCGCTTCGGGGGACTCGCCCGGCGCCTCGCCGGCATTGTCGACGGCCGCATCCGCCTCTGGGTCAGTGACCGCCGGATCACCTGGGTTATCCGGCATCTCGCCGGAGGTGTGTGCGTTCGTCATTACTTCTTCTCATCCTCGCTGTCGTCCTCGTCGACAACCTCAGCGTCGACGACGTTCGGATCCTCGGAGCCTGCATCCTCAGCGCCGCCTGCCTCGCCAGCCTGGGCTGCCTCGGACTCGTAGATGGCCTTACCCATCTCCTGGGACTCCGCGGAGAGCTTCTCCATGGCGTCCTTGATGGCCTCGATATCCTCACCCTTCAGGGCCTCGTCGACAGCCTTGGCTGCCTCCTCGACCTTGTTCTGGATGTCCTCGGAGACCTTGTCCTTGTTGTCCTCGACGAACTTGCGGGTCTGGTAGACGGTGGACTCTGCGGAGTTACGGACTTCCTGCTCCTCGCGGCGCTTCTTGTCCTCCTCAGCGTGAGCCTCGGCGTCCTTGATCATCTGGTCGATCTCGTCCTGGGAGAGGCCGGAGCCATCCTGGATCTTGATCGTGTTCTCCTTGCCAGTGCCCTTATCCTTCGCGGTGACGTGCACGATGCCGTTGGCGTCGATGTCGAAGGTCACCTCGATCTGCGGGACACCGCGCGGGGCCGGAGCGATACCGCCGAGCTCGAAGGAACCGAGCAGCTTGTTGTGCTGCGCCATCTCGCGCTCACCCTGGAACACCTGGATCTGCACGGAAGGCTGGTTGTCCTCAGCCGTGGTGAAGGTCTCGGAACGCTTCGTCGGGATGGTGGTGTTGCGCTCGATGAGCTTGGTCATCACGCCACCCTTGGTCTCGATACCGAGGGACAGCGGGGTGACGTCGAGCAGGAGGACGTCCTTAACCTCACCGCGCAGAACACCAGCCTGCAGCGCCGCACCGACAGCGACAACCTCGTCCGGATTCACGCCCTTGTTCGGCTCCTTGCCGCCGGTCAGCTCCTTGACCAGGTCGGTCACGGCTGGCATGCGGGTGGAACCACCGACCAGGACGACGTGCTCAATCTCGTTGATATCGACGTCGGCGTCCTTGAGGACGGCCTGGAAAGGCTTCTTGGTGCGGTCCAACAGGTCCTGGGTGATGCGCTGGAACTCGGTGCGGCTCAGCGTCTCGTCCAGGAACAGCGGGTTCTTGTCGCCGTCGACGGTGATGTACGGCAGGTTGATGCTTGCCTGCTGGGAGCTGGAGAGCTCGATCTTCGCCTTCTCAGCGGCCTCGCGGAGGCGCTGCAGGGCCATCTTGTCCTTGGTCAGGTCGATGCCGTTGGCGTTCTTGAACTTCTCGACCAACCAGTCGACGATCGCCTGGTCCCAGTCGTCACCGCCGAGCTTGTTGTCACCGGAGGTTGCACGGACCTCGACGACACCGTCGCCGATCTCCAGGAGGGAGACGTCGAAAGTACCGCCACCGAGGTCGAAGACCAGGATGGTCTGCTCCTTGTCGCCCTTCTCCAGGCCGTATGCCAGCGCTGCGGCGGTCGGCTCGTTGACGATGCGCAGGACGTTCAGGCCTGCGATCTGGCCGGCGTCCTTGGTTGCCTGGCGCTGGGAGTCGTTGAAGTAAGCCGGCACGGTGATGACCGCGTCGGTGACGTCCTCGCCCAGGTAGGACTCGGCGTCGCGCTTCAGCTTCATCAGCGTGCGTGCGGAGATCTCCTGTGCGGTGTACTTCTTGTCGTCGATTTCGACGTTCCAGCTGTCGTCGCCGATGTGGCGCTTGACGGAGCTGATGGTGCGGTCAACGTTGGTGACCGCCTGGTTCTTTGCGGACTGACCGACCAGAACCTCGCCGTTCTTAGCGAAGGCTACGACGGAAGGCGTGGTGCGTGCGCCCTCGGAGTTGGCGATAACGGTTGCCTCGCCGCCCTCGAGCACCGACACCACAGAGTTCGTGGTTCCCAGGTCAATACCTACTGCGCGTCCCATTGTCTTTTCTCCTTTTTGTTGTGGGTTTTATGTGCTGGCCCTTGCGAGCCTCTCACTAAGCCTTAGCGCCCTAGACTCAAGTTTTATTCCCAGCGTTCGGAAAATCTTTTAAATTTCTCCGAAAATCGGCGATTTTGAGTTGTTTTGAGCCCTTCGGCGGCCTCGGAGGCCCTGCATGAGTGCCAGCGCCTCAACTTCTGTAACCAAGTATCCAGAGATTTCATTCCCGGTCAAGCCAAATTGAGTGCAATGCGCTCAGCTTCCACGATTTCCGCAGCGCAGACTAGGCTAAACAGCCATGAGCCTGTCGATGCACATCGCCGCACTCTTTCCGGACCCGCGCGTTCAGCGCGCCAAGAAGCAAACCGGCATTGCCCGGAAGACTGCCATCGTGCCGGATCCACACCACGAGGTGCGCCAGCACTATGCCGTCTTCGAGCACTGGCACTCAGGCTTTCCCATTTACTCCATCACCCAGATGATCTTCGGAGACTCTCAATCCGCCGAGGCGCAGGAGTATGACCCGAACGCACCAGCCCTCGACGAGCTCACGCCCCAGCAGACCGCCAAACGCGCCGTCCTCTACATTCCGGGCGGCGACTTCTCCGACTACATGCCCACCGCCGCCTGGCGCTTCGTCACCGACCTGGTGGACGCAGGCCTGCGCGTTGACATCCCCCTCTCCGGCCGACTGCCGGACTACACCGCCCGGGAAGCCGTGCCGTTGGTACGCCGGGCCTACCAGGATCTCCTGAAGGAGCACGGGGCGGAGAACATCACGGTCATCGCCGATGGCTCCGGAGCAGCGCTCGCCCTCGGCAGCCTGCTGGCATTCCTGCCGGACGCCAGCCCCGCCAACGTCATCCTCGTCGACCCCTGGTACGACCTCGTCGCGAGCGGCTGGCAGCAGGAACACACGGGAAGGGTGGCGTCCTACTTAAAGGAGGTCTCCCACCGCTGGGCCGGCGGCCAGCTGAATAACGCGAAGGTCAACCCCGGCGTCATGGAACGCCAGGAGTGGCGCCAGTGGGCGGGTTCCGCCTTCCACGTCTTCGTCGGTGGGCACAGCCAGCCGATGCGGGATGCGCGGCGACTCGAGAAGGACCTAAAGAACGCGGAGGTGGCGGTGGAGGTCACACGCGTCGAAGGAACCGTCTACATGTACCACCTGCACCGGACCAGCGAGGGGCGCCGCGACCGCCGTCAGATGATCCGCATCGCACAAGGGCAGGGGAACTAAAGCGCGACCCCGATGGCGATGTGTTCCGCATCACTGGTGGTAGAGCGCCGATTCGTGAGCCAGCACACAATTTAAGCAACATTTCTATTGCTTATTTCGCCCCCGGGGCGAGGCCGAAAAAGTGTATATACCTGCGGTTAAGCTGCTAACGTACCCATGAAGTAACGGAATTATAGGTATCCAGCTCATCCGAGACTGGCTTATAAAGGAGTACTCCATGTACCTGCTTGCAGCAGGGCAGGCGACAAGCACTGACATTCCGTGGAATGTCACGGTCCCCCTGGGGATCATTGGCGCGCTGCTCTCCATCCCAGCCTGGATTTTCTTCATCCGCGGTGCCCTGCAGATCTTCAAGACGATCCGCCTGGGCCAGCCGGCGCTGAAGCGCACGGATAACCCCGGCGCCCGCCTCGGCAACCTGATCAAGGAAATCCTGGGCCACACGAAGATGGCCAAGAAGCCTGGGGTTGCGATCGCCCACTGGTTCGTCATGGTGGGCTTCCTCCTGGGCTCACTGGTCTGGTTCGAGGCCTACATTCAGACTTTCAACCCGGAGGGTGGCTGGCCGATCATCGGCAACTGGGCCGTCTACCACTTCGTTGACGAGATCCTGGGTATCGGCACCACGCTGGGCATCATCGCCCTGATCATCATCCGCCAGAACATCGGCGATAAGGAGCGCAAGGCCCGCTTCTACGGCTCCAACGCCAAGGCCGCGTACTTCGTCGAGATCGTGGTCCTGCTTGAGGGCCTGGGCATGATGTTCGTGAAGGCCGGCAAGATCGCCACCTTCGCCAGCTACGAGGGCGGCCACGCCGCCACCGACTTCCTGACGATGCAGATCGCGAAGATCCTGCCGGAGTCCCCGCTGATGGTCTCCATCTTCGCGCTGATCAAGCTGCTCTCCGGCATGGTCTGGCTGTTCATCGTTGGCCAGAACATCACCTGGGGTGTCGCATGGCACCGCTTCATGGCGTTCTTCAACATCTTCCTGAAGCGCAACTCCGACGGCCGTAACGCGCTCGGCGCGGCGAAGCCAATGACTTCCCAGGGTCGCATCCTGACCATGGAAAACGCCGATCCGGACACGGATAACATCGGCGCGGGCTCCATCGAGGACTTCACCTGGAAGGGCTGGATGGACTTCACCTCCTGTACCGAGTGTGGCCGCTGCCAGGAGCAGTGCCCGGCGTGGAACACGGAGAAGCCGCTGAGCCCGAAGAAGCTCATCATGGACCTGCGTGACCACGCGGTCTCCTCTGCCCCGTACCTGCTGGAGAAGGCCTCTGCCCCTGCCGGTGGCGGCCTGTTCACCGGCGACGCCACCGAGGTGGACCCGGCAGCCGAGGCGCACGCCGACATGCCGCTGCTGCAGCTGGTCGCCGAGGGCGAGATGGGCGTTATCGACCCGGACGTCCTGTGGTCCTGCACCAACTGTGGTGCCTGTGTCGAGCAGTGCCCGGTGGACATCGAGCACATCGACCACATCGTCGACATGCGCCGCTACAAGGTGCTGGCTGAGTCCGAGTTCCCGACCGAGCTGGGTGGCCTGTTCAAGAACATGGAGACCAAGGGCAACCCTTGGGGCCAGAACAACAGCCAGCGTTCCGACTGGATCGAGAAGGCAAAGGCCGACGGCATCGAGGTGCCGGTCTTCGGCGAGGACATCGAGAACTTCGACGACACCGAGTACCTGTTCTGGGTCGGTTGCGCCGGTGTCTACGACGACAACGCCACCAAGACGACCCGCGCGGTCGCGGAGCTGCTGTACACCGCTGGTGTGAAGTTCGCCGTCCTGGGTGAGAACGAGGGCTGCACGGGTGACTCCGCCCGCCGCGCCGGTAACGAGTTCCTCTTCCAGATGCTGGCTGAGCAGAACATCGAGATCCTGGACAACGCCTTCGAGGGCGTGCCGCCGAAGCAGCGCAAGATCGTTGTTACCTGTGCTCACTGCTTCAACTCCCTGCGCAATGAGTACCCGGAGATGGGCGGTAACTACGAGGTCATCCACCACACCCAGCTGCTGAACAAGCTGGTCCAGAAGGGCTACCTGGAGCCGGTGAACACGCCGAACTCCAGCCGTACCGTGACCTACCACGACCCGTGCTTCCTGGGCCGCCACAACAAGGTCTTCGACGCCCCGCGTGAGCTGATCGGCGCCTCCGGTGCTGAGCTCACCGAGATGCCGCGCAACCGCAACACCGGCTTCTGCTGTGGTGCTGGTGGTGCCCGCATGTGGATGGAGGAGGACCTCGGTTCCCGCATCAACCTGAACCGCACGGACGAGGCGCTGGCCACCGGCGCGGACGCCATCGCGATTGGTTGCCCGTTCTGTAAGACGATGATCAACGACGGTGTGAACAACCGTCAGGCAGACATCGAGGACAAGAGCGAGCGCACCCAGGTTCTGGACATCGCCCAGATGTTCCGCGAGTCCATCCTGGTCGACGGCGAGCTGCCGGCACCGCGCTCCCCTGAGTTCCTGGCCGCCCCTGAGCGTGGCTGGGTCGACGAGGAGAAGCTGGCCCGCGAGGAGGCCGAGCGTAAGGCCGCTGAGGAAGAGAAGCGCCGCGCTGAAGAGGAGAAGAAGCGCAAGGCGGAGGCCAAGGCTGCCGAGGACAAGAAGAAGAAGGAGGCTGCCGCTGCCGCCGGTGGTGCCGCTGCAGCTGGCGCCGCGGGTGCCGCTGCCGCCGCTCCGGGCGCGCCTGGTGGCGCTCCGGCTGCTCCTTCTGCTCCAGGTGCTCCTGCTGCTCCGGCCGCACCAGGTGCCCCAGCAGCTCCTGCTGCGGGCGCCCCGGCTGCCCCAGCGGCGCCAGGTGCTCCGGCCGCACCGTCGGCCCCGGGTGCTCCGGCGGCGCCGTCTGCAGGCGCTCCAGCAGCTCCGGGTGCCCCAGCGGCACCGGGCGCTTCCGCCCCGGCTGCACCGAAGGCTCCTGCTACTCCGGGTGCTCCGGCAGCTCCAGGTGCCCCAGCCGCTCCTGCTGCACCGTCTGCAGGTGCCCCGTCGGCCCCAGCAGCTCCTGCTGCACCGGGCGCTCCTGGTGCTCCAGGCGCCCCGGGTGCTCCGGCGGCTCCGGGCGCTTCCGCCCCAGCTGCGCCAAAGGCTCCTGCCGCTCCGGGTGCTCCAGGCGCACCGGCAGCCCCGGGTGCCTCCGCTCCAGCGGCTCCGGCTGCTCCAGCAGCTCCGGCAAGCGAGGGCTCCGCTGCAGCTGAGAAGCCAGCAGCAGCACCGGCTGCGGAGAAGACCGAGTCCGGCGCTATCAAGCTGGGCAGCACCACTCCGGGCGCACCAGGAGCTCCGGGTGCACCGGCTGCGCCGGCAGCTGCCCCTGCAGCAGCTCCAGCGGCTGAACCAGCTGAGGCTCCGGCCGCACCGGCAGCCGAGCAGAGCGAGCAGGCAGAGGCTCCAGCTGAGGCTACTGCCCCGGCAGCTGAGGCACCACAGGCTGCTGCACCAGCATCGGGCGCAGCCGAAGAGGGTGGCGTGATTAAGCTCGCTGCCTCCACCCCGGGCGCTCCGGGTGCACCGGGCGCTCCCGCGGCTCCTGCCGCACCGGCTGCTGCCCCGCAGTCTGCTGCGCCAGCTGCCCCGGCGGAGCCAGCAGCGCCACAGGCCCCGGCCGAAGAGCAGGCCGAGGCTCCAGCCGAGGAGGCTGGCGCTGAGGAGACCCCAGCCGAGGAAGCACCGAAGGCCGCTGAGGCTCCCGCCGCTCCGGCCGCGGATAAGCCGGCCGGTGGCGCGACCACCGAGGGTGGGGTCATCAAGCTGACCCGCAACACCCCGGGCGCACCGGGCGCCCCAGGCGCTCCTAACGCCTAAGGGCCGGGCCAAGAGGCACCGCCTCTGGACTGAAGAACCGCACCTGCTACCGAAGCAGGTGCGGTTCTTTTTATGCGGCACCCCGCAGCAATCCCCTTCGATAAATAGCGCCCCATCACATTGCACGCCCCTGCCGCCGTTTCCAACCACTATCCTCGGGTTGACCTAGCCGGATACACCCGGTGCGAAACTCCCATTTCGCCATCTCCACAGTGTCGGAAAATATAATATCTACGGCGTAAGCAGGAAGCCTGAAACATGTGATCCGCGGGTAATCACATGACTATATGGAGGAGCACCATTGGAACCTTCCAACCCCTGGGCCGAAGAAAACCCATGGAAGCAACCGAGCCCGTCCCCCAATCAAGGCACCAGCTCTTGGGGTAACAACCCGCCCCCGACGCCCGGCGGATCCGACGGCCCTGAAACACCACAAGGTTCCTCGAAGAAGCCGGTCATCATTACTCTCATCGTGCTCCTCGCCCTCGCGGTCGTCGGCGGGGGTGGCTGGTACCTCAAGCAACGCAGCTCATCGGAGGAAACTTCGACGGCACAGGAAGCACCGTCCTCCACTGCGTCGACGGAGGCCACCGCAACGCCCACCACCGAAACATCGGAGTCACCGACCAGCACCACAGAGGACACCACTCCGAGCAAGGGCTCCTGCGGTGAAGCAATCTCTGGATCCGGAATGCGGCGACCGACCAGCTCCTTTTGCGATGGCACATGGGCTCTCGTTGGTGACACCGGCACCGACCACACCAAGCTGTTCTATTGGACGGGCGATGCCTGGCGCACCTACGAAAACCATGGCCGCCACTCGAGCGGAGCCCTCAGCCCGTGCTACGAGCGCGACACCCTGGTTGAGGACAAGGTGCCGCCGCGGCTGGTGAACAAGATGTATCAGGGACACCTGCTGTGCGATGACACTCCGTCGTCTTCCAGCGACGATTCCGCCTCCGGCTCCCAGCACAACAGCGCGCTGCCCTCGGACGACCTCCCGCCGGGCGGTGACTGGCTGCCGTACCCGCCCTGCGACGGTAGCTACGCGCTGATCGTCGATTCCGTCGTGGTGCCCCGGGCCAGGATCCAAAGCCATTGGTCCGCAAGAGCCTCGCGGCCCATCCCGGCGCAGAGGCTACTTACCCCGACCAATGCGCGGCTTTCCGTGGCCGCGTCGACGGCGCGTACGTCTATCCCGTCTACATCAAATACGGCAACGACCTGGCTGGCGTGTGTGCCGCCGAAAACCGCGGCGAGGGCAACGCCCGCAAGCTCCAGCGCGTCGCGGACTACTCCAGCCCCTGCTAGAAACTTTGTTCGCAGCCCAGCGCCCCACCCAGCGGTAAAGCGCTGGACTAACGCTGCGGCCGGCCGCGCGGGGAGGTGACCGTCCGATCCCCCGGGATCCAGAAGCGCAGCGGGGCGGCCACATTCTTCGAAATCCCGATACGCGGCCCAGCGACAAACTCCGCCCGCTCCGCCGGCGGCTGCAGGTACAGCACCCCCTCCTCGGGGTCAGCCACGCCCAGCGCATCGTCGACCTGGATCACCCGCGAACCGTCGAGGTGCAGGTCGAAGCCCATAGCCTGGCCGAGGTTTCCGGGGCCGCGGGCCAGGTTCTCCTCGGCATGCTTCTCCCCGCGCCGCTGCCGCACCAGCTCCTTGCCCGCAATCACCTCACCGGCGCGCAGCAGGATTCCGCCCGCCTCGCCTTCCGGGTGGCACACCAGGTTCCCGGCGCGGTGAATCCCGTAGCTGGCGTAGACGTAGAGCCGCTGCGGTGGGCCGAACATCGTTTCGCACCGGGGCGTGGGTCCGTTGTAGGCGTGCGATGCGGGATCATTGCGCCCCACGTAGGCCTCCACCTCGGTGAGGCGTACGGCCACTTGCCCAGAACGAAGCACCCCTCCCAACAGGAGGGGTGCGGTACGTTCGGCAGATTGATGGAAGTCGAGGCGGAAGGTCATGCCCACCACCCTAGGTGGGCGCCTGCCTGCTCGCTCCCAGCCGGTGGCCTAGAGGCGCTGGCGCTTCAGAAAGTTCCAGACTTCCTGGCTGGCATCCGGCACGCGGTTCCAGGTGTGGTTCTGCGGGTTGGTGATCAGCTGCGTCTCAGCGCGGGCGCAGCGGTAGACGTGGCGCTTGCCGCCCGGGATGTTGTGGATCGCTGGCTGCGGAGCACAGCCATTGCGGGCCTTGTAGCTGTTCATCAGGCGCGGGACGCTCAGGTACGGGCGCCCGCCGTGGCGGGTGCCGCCGTGGTAGCGCATCATCGTGTCGCCGGTACCGTGCATCACGAGGATCGGGATCGGCAGGTTCTTGCAGCCGGAGTTCACCGGGTTGTAGTAGGCACCGCCCACGGACGCGACCCCCGCGAAGACGTGAGGCAGGTGGCACGCGACGACGGCGGTCATGCCGCCACCGTTGGAGTGACCGGTCGCGTAGATGCGGCGACGGTCGATGTTGTAGGTGCGGTCAACCTCGTCGATGATCTGGGTGACGAAGCGCAGGTCCTCGCCGCCACGGACGGTGGCGTACGGTGCGCCTTCCCAGCCGTGGTTGATGGACTCCGGGTAAATGCGGATCGCCTCGCGGGCCGCACCCGTCTCGTGCAGGCGGGAGTAGCGGCGGAAGTTCTCCGGGCTATCGCGCCAGCCGTCGAAGCCGAAGATCACCGGGGTGGGGCGGCTCGGGTTGTAGTGAGTCGGGACGTGCATGATGTACCGGCGGTTGCGGCCGGTGGACTTGGTGTACACGTTGATGGATTTGCCATTGCCGATGCGCGGCGCTGGCTTCGCGTTGTTCGGGCGACCCTTCGGCGCCGGTGCTGGCGCGCCCGGCAGGCTGGAGCCCGGCGGGAGGGCGTCCTGCACCCGCTGGCCGTTCGGCAGGCGGATGTCCCCGAGGTTCGGCAGCTGAACCTGCGGGAGCTGGAAGTCGGAAGACTGTGGGACGGCTGGCAGCGGTGGCAGCTGCGCCTCAGCCTTTGGTGTGGTGGGCAGTTCCCCCAGGCCCAAGCCCAGCGCCAGCAGCCCGCTGAAAGCCACGGCGGCGGCACGCTTGAACCCACGGCGATTTTTAAGGTTTTTCAGCATTCTCGCATCTTACATCAAGCAGGAAAGAAGTCACACGAGTAACACCAGTAACATTTGGAATTTTTCGCCAGCCCTCCGATAAGCGACCTACCTGCACGATTGTCGGCACTGAATCGAAGAACATAAACTTCAGTCCTAACCCCCGCCGTTCCCCCCACGTAAGAAGGCGAGCTAATGACGACCCCCGGCAACTCTGAGCGAGACGTCGCACGGTCAAGCACGCCCGCAACCGACGCGGAGATGTCCGAGGCCACGACCGACGGCGCCACCCCGGCACCGCCCAACCCCACGGAAAACACCCCTCAGGACAACGCGCAGGGCGACGTCGACGTCAACGCCGACCCGAAGACTGACAGCCCCGCCGTCAACCACGAGGACACGAACGCCGATACCGCAGCCTCCCCCGTCGCGGGCGACTCCCCCGAGGCAACGGACAAGGACGTCACGGACACCGACCAGAACCCCGAGGAACTGGATGAGGACGACCGCCCCTGGCGCGAAAACCTCGCCTCGGACATGAAGTCCCCCATGGGCAAGCTCCCCACCTGGGGCTGGATGGCAATCATCCTGACCGTGGCGGTGATCGCTGCCATCGCCTTCGGGATCCTCTTCATGGGCAAGGCGAAGACCACCGCGGAGGCTAACGAGTCCCCCACCGGCGCGATCACCCCGTCCCGCCCAGCGGCGACCACCACCAGCAAGTACGAGCGCGACCCGAACGCCGGCGCACCCAACGGTGGCTACGTGGACCCGGGGTATGTCGACCCCGGCTACTACGAACCCGCCCCGGAGCCAGAGGAGACCACCCCGGAACCCTCCGAGGAAACCACGAGCAAAGCCCCAAGCTCGAAGCGCAAGCCCTCCTCGAACACACCAAAGCCACCAGCCCAGGGAAATAACGGCAACACCGAGCCGCAACCGAACCCCGGCACCGGCAACAACGGCGGGAACGAGGGCATCATCCCTAACCCAGGCGACGTCATCGACCGACTCACGGGCGGCGACGGCGGCACCGGCGGCGGTCACCGCGGTGGCGGGAACAACGGCGGGGCGGAAACCGGAAACGGCGGACGGAACTAGCCGAAATGCTGGCGAAACGCTTGCCACCCTGGCAAGGTTTGAAGAATGAGTAAGCCCCTACGCCCCAGCCAATTGCGCCACCTGAACCAGTCCTCGAAGCTGGCTAACGTTCTCTACGAGATCCGCGGCCCAGTCAACGCGGAGGCCGAGCGCATGGCCGCCGACGGCCACCGGATCCTCAAGCTGAACACCGGAAACCCCGCCGAGTTCGGCTTCGAGGCCCCGGATGTGATCATGCGCGACATGATCTCCGCTCTGCCGCACGCGCAGGGTTACTCCACCTCCAAGGGCATCATCTCCGCCCGCCGCGCGATCGTCGCCCGCTACGAGGTCATCCCGGGCTTCCCGGAGTTCGACGTCGAGGACGTCTTCCTGGGTAACGGTGTGTCCGAGCTGATCACGATGACGATGCAGGCCCTGCTCGACGACGGCGACGAGGTCCTCATCCCGTCCCCGGACTACCCGCTGTGGACGGCGTCGACGTCCCTGTCCGGCGGTAAGCCGGTGCACTACCTGTGCGACGAGGAGGACAACTGGAACCCCTCCATCGAGGACATCCGTTCCAAGGTCACCGAGCGCACCAAGGCCATCGTGGTGATCAACCCGAATAACCCGACCGGCGCGGTGTACTCCAAGGAGATCCTGCAGCAGATCGTGGATGTGGCCCGCGAGCACTCCCTGCTCATCCTGGCTGACGAGATCTACGACAAGATCCTTTACGACGACGCCGAGCACATCAACATCGCGAGCCTGTGCCCGGACCTGCTGTGCCTGACCTTCAACGGCCTCTCCAAGGCCTACCGGGTCGCTGGTTACCGCTCCGGTTGGCTGGTCATCACCGGCCCGAAGGGGCATGCGGAGGGCTTCCTGGAAGGCCTGACGCTGCTCGCCGGGACTCGGCTGTGCCCGAATGTTCCGGCCCAGCACGCCATCCAGGTGGCGATCTCCGGCCGCCAGTCCATCGACGACCTCGTGCTGCCGGGTGGCCGCCTGCTGGAGCAGCGCAACATGGCGTGGGAGAAGCTCAACGAGATCCCCGGCGTGAGCTGCGTGAAGCCGATGGGCGCACTGTACGCCTTCCCGAAGCTGGACCCGAACGTCCACGAGATCCACGACGACGAGAAGCTGATGTTCGACCTGCTCCGCGCGGAGAAGATCCACCTGGTGCAGGGCACGGGCTTCAACTGGCCGACCCCGGATCACTTCCGCATGGTCACGCTGCCGTGGGCCCGCGATATCGAGAACGCCATCGAGCGGCTGGGGAACTTCCTGGCCAGCTACCGCCAGTAGCAGCCGGACGCACCCCCTCCCCGGTGCGCCGTGGACTTAGGCGAGCGTGCGGCTGCGGCCGAGCGCCAACACCCGCCAGCCGGCGTCCTCCCAGGCCTGCTGGTCCAGGCAATTGCGCCCATCGATCACGGTGGGCGCCTTCTTTTTCTTCTTCTCGCCCGGCGCTACTCCCGCCCCGGGGGCGGGGCCGGCCTGCACGGCGGCCAGCGCCTCGGCCGGCTTCAACCGGCGGAACTTCGGCCACTCGGTGGCCACGATCACCAGCTCCGCGCCCTGCAGAGCCTCGGGAAGCGTGGGGGCGTGCTGCAGCTCGGGGGCCGCCAGGCGGGCGGTCTTCTTCGCCTTCGGGTCGTAGATGCGCACGTGCGCCCCGGCCTGGTAGAGCCGCATCGCGATGTCCACTCCCGGCGCCTCGCGCACATCGTCGCTGCGGGGTTTGAAGGCGGCGCCCAGCACGGTGATGCTCCGGCCGGTGACGTCCCCACCGAAGACCTCGTGGGCCATGTGTTCCACCTTGTCGCGGCGGGAGTTGTTGATCGCGTCCACCTGGCTCAGCAGGCCGCTGGCCCCGGTCGCGCCGAGCTCTTCGGCGGTGGTCATGAACGCACGGACGTCCTTCGGCAGGCAACCACCACCGAATCCGAGACCGGCGTGGAGGAAAGACTTGCCGATGCGACGGTCCGCACCCAGGGCCGCGGCGAGTGCCGTGACGTCCCCACCGGAGGCGTCGCAGAGATCGGCGACCGCATTGATGAAGCTGATCTTGGTGGCGAGGAAGGAGTTCGCGCTCGTCTTCACCAGCTCCGCGGTTGCGGGGTCCATCATCATCAGCGGCGAGCCCTCGGCCAGGGGTTCGGCGTAGATCTCCCGGACGAGCTTTTCGACCTTCTCGCGGTCCTCGTCCCGCGCTCCGACGACGATGCGGTCAGGGTGCAGGGTGTCGTCTACTGCCGTGGATTCGCGGAGAAACTCGGGGTTCCATGCGACGGTGCAGCTCGCCACCGGGGCGGAACCCTTCTTAGCCTTCGAGCCTTTCTTGCTGCCGGTTTTCTTGGCTGCTGCCTGCGCCGCCGCGGCGTGGATGAGCCGGTCCATCCGTTCCTGCAGCACCGGGGTGGTCCCGACGGGGACGGTGGACTTACCCAACAGGACGTGATCGCCGCGTAGTAGCGGAGCCAAGGCGTCGACGACGGCGTAGATCTGGCTGAGGTCGGCCCCCGCACCGCCGGCCTGCTGCGGGGTGCCGACGCAGAGGAAGTGCGTGTTAGCAAACTCAGCGGCCTCTGCCGGGTCGGTGGTGAAGCGCAGTTTTCCGGCGCTGACCCCCCGTTTCAAAAGTTTCTTTAATCCCGGTTCATAGAACGGGGATTTACCAGCGTTGAGCCTTTCGACTTTCGCTGGATCGGTATCCACCCCCAGCACGTCATGGCCGAGCTCGGCCATGCACGCTGCGTGTGTTGCTCCCAAGTAGCCGGTGCCGACAACAGTCATCCGCATGCCCCACACGATACGCACGGATTCGGTTGCGTGACGGGCAGCGCGTCAGCGACGCCGGATCGGGGCCGCTACTTGCGGAAGTTCAGATAAGCCTTCGACGGAGTCGGACCGCGCTGGCCCTGGTACTTCGAGCCCACCGCACCCGAACCATAGGGGTTCTCGGCGGGGCTGGAGAGCTTGAAAATAGCCAGCTGACCGACCTTCATCCCCGGGTACAGGGCGATCGGCAGGTTCGAGGTATTGGAAAGCTCCAGGGTGATGTGACCGGAGAAACCCGGGTCGATGAAGCCCGCGGTGGAGTGGGTCAGCAGCCCCAGGCGCCCCAGCGAGGACTTGCCCTCCAGGCGGCCTGCCAGGTGATCGGGGATCGTGAACTTCTCAAGCGTCGCGCCGAGGACGAACTCCCCCGGGTGCAGGATGAAGGGCTCCTCGCCTTCCACCTCCACGAGGGTGGTGAGCTCCTCCTGCGGCAGCTTCGGGTCGATGTGGGTGTACCGGGAGTTATTGAACACCCGGAACAGGCTATCCAGCCGCACGTCCACAGAGGAGGGCTGCACCATCGAGGCATCAAAAGGCTCGATGCCGAGCTGACCGGCGGCGATTTCTGAACGGAGGTCACGATCTGAAAGAAGCACGTCTCCCAGTCTAACCGAGCAACCCGCGCCGAACCCCCACACCACTGAGCGGGGCTCTGATTGGGCCACCGCGTGACAGTCGGCTTTGGCCACCGAGTGACACTCGACATTGACCACCGTGCAGCGACGGACGCGACGCTAACGGCCTGGCCTTTTGGCTGCTCCCCCGCGCGTGCCCTATACTTAATCGCTAGTGTCCAGGACACATTTGCCGATGTAATTCAATGGTAGAATGTCAGCTTCCCAAGCTGAATACGCGGGTTCGATTCCCGTCATCGGCTCATTGTCATCAGTCGCGACATAGTTGACAGCTCAGTCGCGACATGATGGACAAACCGGCGCCTTGGTTTTTATTTTCCAACGGCGCCGGTTTTGTGTTTTTAGGGTTAAGTAAAGAAAAGTGTGTCTTTTCCGGGCGTGTTGCGGTTATTTGATCCAGCCTTTTTGGATGCCGAGGTTG
>NZ_JASODY010000047.1:0-1287 GCF_030212265.1 Corynebacterium sp. UMB9976 | reverse complement strand
AAAAGTGTGTCCGGAATCGCCGATTTTCAGGGGTTGACCTGTAGGTTTCAGGAAAGTATATGCTCCGGGAGCATATATCTGGCCTCAGGCCGGGAAATCCACGGTGTGGCAGCGTTGGTGTGCTATGTGCGGCGTGGTGTGGTGTCGCAATGTCAAAGAACCAACCTCGCTGCTACTGCGGCGGTGAAATGAAACGCAACGGCACCACCAGCAAAGGCACCACCAGATGGCGCTGCAAACAATGCGGCGCCTCCAGCGTGAAACACCGAAACGACATCACCAACACGTCAGTGTTCACCCAGTTCATCGAGCATTGCACCACCGCAATATCACTCGACGACCTAGCCAAACGAAACGGTGTTAGCCGAGCCACCATGAAGCGGCGCTTCAAGTGGTGCTGGCTCGTTGATGTGCCTGACCCCACCGCCGGCCACGACAAGCGGGTCTACGACCAGATCTTCCTCGACGGCACCTACACCGCCGGCGGCTGCTTGATCGTCGCAGCGACCGTCGACCACGTCATCGCCTGGCACTGGTGCAAACACGAAACCACCCGCGACTACCAACTGCTGCTTGAACGCATCTGCCCACCACTGATCGCCGTCATCGACGGCGGCCAAGGCGCATACAGCGCAATCAAAAAGTGCTGGCCGACCACGAAAATCCAACGCTGCCTCGTCCACGCCCAACGCGTGGTACGCCGCTACACCACCAACAACCCACGCACGGATGCCGGGCGCACCATCTACCGACTTGCGCTGAAACTGACCCGGATCACCACGCTGGATGAAGCCGCCGCATGGGGTGCGCAACTGCACGAATTCTCCACGATCTACCGGTCATGGATGGACGAGAAAACCCTGATCAAAGACCCCAAAACCGGTGCATGGACTCGCGTGTGGACACACCACAACGTGCGCAAGGCCTACAACAGCCTCAACCACCTATTCCGGTCCGAGATGCTGTTTGTCTACCTCACCCCACCAAAAGCAGTCCTTGCGCCCGAACGGATCAAATCCACCACCAACAGCCTGGAAGGCGGGATCAACGCCCAGCTCAAACTGCTCGCCAGAACCCACCGCGGCAGATCAGGCGAACGACAACGCCGCATGCTGGATTGGTGGCTCTACTTAAAAACAGAGCTGCCTGACGATCCAGTACGAATCGCCAGGCAGTCCGACTGGGGCCAGGGCCAACTCGCCAAAGTATCCACCCTGACCCGAAACGAGAACCAAGCCGACCACGAAACAGGACGACCAGCCCTCTACGACAACGCTATCGACACCG
>NZ_JASODY010000046.1:0-1289 GCF_030212265.1 Corynebacterium sp. UMB9976 | reverse complement strand
CGGCGGCGTCTTACTCTCCCACACCCTCCCAGGTGCAGTACCATCAGCGCAGGTAGGCTTAGCTTCCGGGTTCGGAAAGGGACCGGGCGTGACCCCACCGCAAAAACCACCGACAAACACAACAGAACAACACACACCCAACCACACCCACAACAGGCGTGTGGTGTGCCGTGTCATTCCAGACACTGCATAACAGACGCGAGCACTTCATCCTCATAGAAGTTCACATTGTGTGCGCTTCACACAACCAACCCAAAAGGCAATTGTGTGGTTTGTTACACGTCGGCCAATTAGTACCAGTCACCTCCACACCTCACAGTGCTTCCAGATCTGGCCTATCAACCCCATCATCTCTAGGGAACCTCAAAAGAAACCTCATCTCGAAACAGGCTTCCCGCTTAGATGCTTTCAGCGGTTATCCCTCCCATACGTAGCCAACCAGCCATGCCACGGGCGTGACAACTGGCGCACCAGAGGTATGTCCAACCCGGTCCTCTCGTACTAGGGTCAGCCTTTCTCAAGTTTCAACGCGCGCGGCGGATAGAGACCGAACTGTCTCACGACGTTCTAAACCCAGCTCGCGTGCCGCTTTAATGGGCGAACAGCCCAACCCTTGGGACCGACTCCAGCCCCAGGATGCGACGAGCCGACATCGAGGTGCCAAACCATCCCGTCGATATGGACTCTTGGGGAAGATCAGCCTGTTATCCCCGGGGTACCTTTTATCCGTTGAGCGACACCACTTCCACAAGTAGGTGCCGGATCACTAGTCCCGACTTTCGTCCCTGCTCGACCTGTCAGTCTCACAGTCAAGCTCCCTTGTGCACTTACACTCAACACCTGATTACCAACCAGGCTGAGGGAACCTTTGGGCGCCTCCGTTACACTTTAGGAGGCAACCGCCCCAGTTAAACTACCCACCAGGCACTGTCCCTAACCCAGATCATGGGCCGAGGTTAAGATATTCAATACGATCAGAGTGGTATTTCAACAACGACTCCACACCCACTAGCGTGAGCACTTCACAGTCTCCCACCTATCCTACACAAACCGAACCGAACACCAATACCAAGCTATAGTGAAGGTCCCGGGGTCTTTTCGTCCTGCCGCGCGTAACGAGCATCTTTACTCGTACTGCAATTTCGCCGGGCCTGTGGTTGAGACAGCAGAGAAGTCGTTACGCCATTCGTGCAGGTCGGAACTTACCCGACAAGGAATTTCGCTACCTTAGGATGGTTATAGTTACCACCGCCGTTTACTGGGGCTTAAATTCTCCGCTTCGACCACAA
>NZ_JASODY010000045.1:0-1376 GCF_030212265.1 Corynebacterium sp. UMB9976 | reverse complement strand
CAAAAGGGGATGCGGACGGGATCTTGGAGGATTCCACTTATGAACCGTTCGTACACAGATCAGCAGCGTCGCAGAGCGATTGAGGTTTATAAGCGCACTCAGTCGGTGACGAAGACGACCCGGCAGCTGGGGTATCCGGGGAGATGGACGCTGTACAAATGGTTGCGTGAACCCACCACTCCAGGTAGACCGCGTAAGCAGGCGAAAACCTTGACGCGTTACCCGTTTGAGGTCAAGCTTCGTGCTGTCGAACTTTTCAGCTCCGGCTGGAGCCCAGCTGACATCGCTCAAGAATGTGGGCTGAGGTCAAAAATGAGCGTCTATTCTTGGACACAACGCCATCGTGAAGAGGGACAATGGGGGCTGATGTCGAAAAAGGAACGAGAAGAACGTGCTCGCATTCCCACCCGAGCAGCCCTTGAAAAATCTTTGCCGGATGATCCATCTGAACTGAAAGAACAGATGGCCAAGCTGCTGGTCGAGAAAGCTGTATTGGAAAAGGAGCTGGAGCTTGTAAAAAAAGACGTCAGCGTCATCCCAGGTCAGCTCAGTAATAGACAAAAGACCGCAGTGGTTGACGCGCTACGCCCTGACTTCCCCTTGCCGATGCTGCTCGCCTCTATCGGCCTTGCACAATCGAGTTTTTACTACCACCTTCAACAACGCAGCCGGCCCGATAAGCACGAGCATATCCGTGACATACTCCATGCCATCGACGCGCAGTCGGACAACACGTACGGCTATCGACGCATGTGGTGGGAGTTGCGTCATCGTGGGATCATCATCAGCGAGAAGGTTGTTCGTCGCCTCATGCGCGAAGAAGGAATCGTGCCCCGCTTTCCGAAACGCAAGTGGAGGTACTCCAGCTATCAGGGAGAAATTTCACCAGCTCCGGACAACTTGGTGAACCGTAATTTTCACGCTGACAGCCCAAACAAGTTGTGGCTAACTGACATCAGTGTTTTTGCAGCTCACGATAGTCGCGTGTACCTCTCTGCCATAATCGACTGTTTTGACGGCAAGGTCGTCGCCGCGAAAACAAGCGTGCACCCCACTATGGAGTTGGCGCAGGAAACCCTGCTTGCTGCCATTGAAGCGGAGCAGCCAGAAGCAGATGGTTCCCTGGTGCTTCATTCTGACCGGGGTGCACATTACCGCGGTAGCACCTGGCGCAGTTTGACCGCTAAATACGGGATTGCCAGCTCAATGTCTAAAAAGGGTTGCAGCCCAGATAACGCAGCGTGTGAAGGATTTTTCGGCCGTATGAAAAATGAGATGTACTACGGCAAGGTTTGGCAAACCACCAAAGAGCTCGAAGAAGCCATCGCGCGATACATCGAGTTCTATAACAACCACCGGATCAAAACCAGTCTAGG
>NZ_JASODY010000044.1:0-1809 GCF_030212265.1 Corynebacterium sp. UMB9976 | reverse complement strand
CCAGCCCTCTACGACAACGCTATCGACACCGACTACACCCACTCAATCGGCATCCAAAAAGGCCAAATCTAACCCCCCACGACACGCCGGGCCAGACACACTTTTTGACCCTTAACCCAACTTCGTGCTCTCAATGGAAACTGCTCCTCACTAGTTGGTAACTGATTTCTCAGTCCAACTAATGGGGAGCAGTTCAAGTGGTGGGAGGTTCTTCGTGGTACCCCGTACGGGATTTGAACCCGTGTTACCGCCGTGAGAGGGCGGCGTCCTAGGCCGCTAGACGAACGGGGCGCATAGGACACACAAAACTAGCTCCCTCCCGGCGAACCGGTGAGGCAACGACCAGCTCTGTGATCGAGAACAAAGCCTACAGGCAACTCCTGCAACTCTCCTAATCCGCTGGTCAATGCCGGGTTTTAAGAAGTTTTCGCGTTAGCATTAAGGCACCAGTTTTACCGATGCGCCGAGGATGCCAATGACCCATTCCGAGAATGACACCCCCGACTCGCTCGTGATGCCGGCCGGCGGTGGCACGGTCCGGCAGGCGATTTCTCCGGAGCGTTACTCAACGGAGGTCACCAGCGAGCATCGTTTTCCTGGCCCGAAGGCATGGGGCATGATCGCCAAGCGGCTGTACGCGGAGTTTTTCTACCGTGGGCTTCCCGATAAGGGCGCGACGCTGAGCTTCTACTCCATCTTCACCGCGATCCCCACCCTCATGGCTTTCTACGCGATCGTGATGCTGGTACTCGACCAGAATCGCGATCAGGTGCTGGGCGTGACCGGCGAATTCATTAACCGCAATATCCCGGCAGACTTCGCGGCTCAGGCGTCCAATATCATCGAGGCGATCATCGGCACCACGCAGCGTTCCCTGATCACACTGATCATCGCCGTCCTTTTCGCGCTCTTCTCCTCCTCGGCCTATGTTCGCGCGTTTTCCCGCAGCGCGAACGCGCTCTACGGCCGCGAGGAGGGCCGGTCGATCCTGCGCACCTGGCTCGTGATGTGGGGCTTGACCATCGCGTTGGTTGCGGGGCTTGTTTTGATCGCGGCGGGGTTCTTCCTCCGCGAGGAACTCCTCTCCCCCTTCTTCACCCATATCGCCGATCCCTTGGGGCTGGCTGGCCTACGCACCTTCATGCTCGATTACTTCCTGCCCCTGTGGGCATGGCTGCGGTGGCCGGTGATCTTCGGGCTCTCCCAGATGCTCATCGCGCTGCTCTATCACGTCGCACCGAACGTCAAGCAGGGGCGTTTCCGTCTGTTCACGGCGGGCTCTGTGAGCGCGCTGATTGCGCTCACGCTGATCGGCGTGGGCTTCCGGACTTACCTCAACAACTTTCTGCACATCGGAATGTACGGGGCTCTTGGCGGCATCATCGGCGGCTTCTTCTGCCTCTTCATGGCCAATAACGTGCTGCTGCTAGGCCTGCAGCTGGACGCTGAGCTCGCTCGCGCCCGAGAGCTTGCAGCCGGTTACGACTCCACCGAGCTCATCCTCGCCCCACCCCGAGCCTCGGGTGCCGCGGATGGTGAGAAGCAGCTCGCTGAAACGCTCCAGGCTGAAGCCGAAAACTTCCAGCATCGCGTACAGAACACAGCGGACGAGTAGCGGGGGCGGCCTTTAGCACTTCCATCCCACTGCCCAACACGCGCTTTTAATCGCCCTTCCCTGCAACCCTAGGGACCTTCCCTCCGTCTGGAGCCTCGCCCCTAAGCACGACCATCAGGGGTTAAGTAGCAAAAAGTGTGTCTGATTTTCAGCCTATCCGCTGGTCAGACCGCATAAAACGGGCTTAAATAAGG
>NZ_JASODY010000043.1:0-1908 GCF_030212265.1 Corynebacterium sp. UMB9976 | reverse complement strand
CTCAATCGGCATCCAAAAAGGCCAAATCTAACCCCCACGACACGCCGGGCCAGACACACTTTTTGACCCTTAACCCAGAACTCATGCCCATATCTTAGGAGCCCCCACCGGCGGGCCCAGCCGGGCACAAAGAAAAACCGGTGGCCACCTGTCAAAGGTGAACCACCGGTTCCTGCGACCCAAGGTCGCTATTGTGGGCGAAGGGGGACTTGAACCCCCACGTCCGTAAAGGACACTGGCACCTGAAGCCAGCGCGTCTGCCAATTCCGCCACTCGCCCGTGGCTTCATCCGCTCCAAGCGATGAGGCTTGGTACGCATGGGTGCAAAGCGTGGGCTTAACGCCGGGTGCGTTTGCAACAGGATGAAGCGTATCACGAGCTATAGACCACAACAAAATTACCGCGTGACCTGCACTAACCCGGACCCACCTAGTTATCCCCGTATAATGGCCGTTCAACATGTGTACGTCTATCCCGTTGCGGCGGCGCGTTGCACAGCGCGACCTGCCCCTCACCACGAGCGAAACACCACGAGGCTAAAGCGATTCACCCATCGCGGCCTTTCTGGTTAGACGGCCTAGACGTCCAAGGAAGGAAAATATCGATGGATCTTTTCGGAAAATTTCGCAAACTGGATAGCGCACTACAGCGGGGCCTGGATAACAGCTTCGCGCGGGTATTCGGTGGCGAAGTTGTCCCGACCGAGATCGACGAGATGCTGAAGCAGCAGGCCGAGGACTCCGTGATGGTGGATAGCGAGGGCAACCGGCTTGCCCCGAGCTTCTTCATCGTCTCGATTTCCCAGCGTGATTACGACTCCCTGAAGGAGAGCCACCCCACGCTGGTCCGCGACCTTTCCGCCCGCCTGGGCCGTTTCATCCGCAACGAGGGATGGACAACGAATAACCAGGTCACGGTCGATCTTCGGGTCGAGGAGGACCTGCACACGGGCCAGCTGAAGGCCGATTCCCGTTTCAAGATCCCCGAGAGCTACTCCCCCGCCGAGGACGAGAATGCAGGCGCCGACGCCGCTGAATCTTCCGGCTCCGCTGATTCTTCCTCCCTTCCAGACGAGGACGTCGCCCCCGGTGAACGCGAGTGGCCGGAGGACCCCAGCCAGGTGCGCGAGGTCGAGGCCCAGGCTTATGACGCTGATAGCGATTCCTTCCCCGCGCAGACGGGGACCGCGGGCGCGGGCCTGGGTTCGGTCGTCCGCCCCAGCCCGGGCACGGGCTACGGCGCGGAGTACTCCGATTCGAGCCACCCCGGCACTTCCCAGTCCCCCGCCCAGTCCGTCGACGGTGGGCAGGATACGGGCACCGAGGACGCTAGCTATTCCGCCGCTGAGCAGGACGGACCGGCCGTCCAGGAGGACGCGGCCGCACCGGCCGGCGAGGACCAGGACGGAGCCGTCGACCCGGAGCACAGCTACCCCGGAACCACGGTGATCACCCACGCAGCGAATGAGGAGGCCCCCGTCCGCGGTGGGACGGGCGAACCCCGGCCGGAAGCCGAGCAATTGACCGTCACCCTCACCCTGCGGGACGGCAGCGACCGCCGCTACGACCTGGTCGAAGGCAGCAACCTCATCGGCCGCGGCAAGACCGTCGACCTGCGCATCCCGGACACGGGCGTGTCCCGTCAGCACGCGGAGATCACCTGGGATGGTTACGACGCCGTCCTCACCGATCTGCAGTCCACGAACGGTACGTCCGTCAACGGCACTCCGATCGAGAACTGGCTGCTCGCCGACGGGGACGTCATCGCCGTGGGCCACTCCGAGATCGAGGTTCGCTTCCACCACTAGGGCGTTCCAACCCCCTACCGTTTATTGAACTAGCCCCCGAAAGTTGGACTGGTTTAATTCTAGGCGGTGAGGGGTTCAAGGGTCTGATTCCGATATTGCAT
>NZ_JASODY010000042.1:0-2659 GCF_030212265.1 Corynebacterium sp. UMB9976 | reverse complement strand
GCATATACTTTCCTGAAACCTACAGGTCAACCCCTGAAAATCGGCGATTCCGGACACACTTTTTGACCCTTAACCCTGTCTTCCACCCGGCTTAGTCTTGGCGCACGGGACAGGCGGTTGTGTGCCGACAGCCAGGTAATCTCTTGCTCATGAGTTCCTCCAAGACCTCGTCCTATCACCTCTTCCGCCGGTGGCAGGGCGCGACGTTCACCAAGCTGGGGCTGCTTAGCGAAAGTATGTCCGTGGCTACCGCTTCGAAGCTGGTCACACCCCTGGCGGTACTCATTCCGGTACTCGCAGCCCTCGCGGAGGCCCAGGTTCTCACTGACTCCGCCTGGTGGCTGACTTTGGGGGCCATCGTGGTGGGGGTGCTGCTGTACTGGATTGCGACGATCGGCATCGAAAACCGCCAGCGCTACAACTATGCCGTGCGTTCACGCAAGGAGCTCACGTCCCGCACAATCGCCTCGGCAAGCCTTTCCGACTACCAGCGTGAGCACGATTTCGAGAAGCGGGAGGTCGACGGTCGCCCATACCTTGCCTCGGACCGGGTCGATGAGTTCATCCAGGACGGTGGCCTGGAGAAGCCATGGGAGTTCTCCTCCTACAGGTACCGGCTGCCGAAGGATCTGGAGCAGTTTAAGTACCTGAATTTGCGCCGTCACTACGCGCAGGGGCGTGCGATGTTCAACGGGAAGCTTCTAGGCATGGCCTGCGACCCCGACTGGACGAGTCACGTCATCCAGCTGCACCTCATCGGCTATTTCGACCACATCACGTCGAACCTCGTCGTCGACAACCTCTACTACACCCCGGGGTACGACGAGTTACTGTTCGACGGCAGCTCCATCATCGTCAACAAGGACGACGGTGTCCTGATCGATCTCATCGAGAGCAAGGCGGCGAATGTCATCGGCTCCTCGACGTTGGTCCTGACATCCGATGGTCACGTGATTGTCGGTCAGCAGGGTTCGCTGAGCGATAACTCGCAGGGCATGCTGATCCCGTCGGGCTCCGGTTCGGTGTCGCTGAACGATAGCTTCTATGCGGAGACTTTTGCGGACATCGTCGCTGGTGCGGCGCAGCGCGAGTACTTCGAGGAGGCTGCCGTTCCGGGCGCGCAGGAATACCTGCGGAAGACGAAGTCAACCGGGGTGTTCCGGACGCCGGACAGTGTGACCGTGCCGGTACCGATTGCTACGCGGCCCATCGCCTACATGCGGGATCTGACGCGCGCTGGGCTGCCGGATTACTTCAACCTGTCCTATACGCAGCTCACCGCGGAGCAAGCAATCGGGAAGAAGGCATTGCCCTCGGAGAAGGGGCTCCAGACAGGGATGCGGGCGGAGCGGCTGCGGCCAGGGGAGGACGTCGCGCAGTGTGTGGACCGGATCGTCAAGGATCACCGGGCTGACGGTGGCTCGGTCTCTATGCAGATGGAGATGACCCGCCACGCCCTATTGCAGATGCGGGAGCGTGGGGTGCTAGGAGAATTCGTGAGTCATCTTCAGCGGGCGACTGCCTAGCTGAAGATTGGCAATGGCCTTAAAAGTTCCAAAGGCTGTGCCAGACTCCTGTTATGCGCCTCAACCGAAACTTGTCCCGGCGGCAGTTCGGCGTCGCTCGTCGGACTGGATCCTGCCTCGCTGCGCTCAGCCTGTCACTGCTGTTGGCTAGTTGCGCCGGCGAAGCTAGCGATTCCGCAGCCGATCGCCCTACCGTGACTCAAACGATCACCAAGGCTGGCCCGCCGCCGTCCGATGTTCAGAATGATGGTGCAGGGGAGGGGAACGATGCTTCGGGCGATGCCGACGAGAGGACTGAGCCGCAGCGGGAGCGCGCGCGGCCGAAACCGCAGCGCGTGAAGAAGGGCGAGTGCCCCTATCTTGAGTCCAACTCGAACACCCGACCCGGTGAAATCGTCTCCATGTACTGCGATGGGCGATGGATGCGGGCGGGGCGTAACGGCACTGATCACGTGTGGGTCGAACGTTTCGACGGCGCCGAATGGGGTGAGGTGGAAGCCGACGGGGTGACCACCTCCGGCATGCAGGGGCCGTGCTTCTCCGATGCGCGGCTGCGCCGCCTCGGTGCCCCCGAAAAACTGATCGACATGGTGACCCTCTGCGATTAGTGCCAATTAGTGTCATCGGTACCGGAGCTGCGGGAGCGCTAAGCTGCCATGGTGGAGGGGTAAAACCTATAAAAAGCAGCTTGCATGGCCCGAAAAGGCGCCCTTTAAAATGCCTATCTACCTGCTGTGATGTGTGCATGTTGGCCGTGATTTGTGCCCACGTTAACCGCTGGGTATAGTTACCACTCGTGCGATAGCACACGGCCCTGTGGCGCAGTTGGTTAGCGCGCCGCCCTGTCACGGCGGAGGTCGCGAGTTCAAGTCTCGTCAGGGTCGCTGTGAAGCCTCAGGCTTCTCGGCCAGATAGCTCAGTCGGTAGAGCGTTCGCCTGAAAAGTGAAAGGTCCCCGGTTCGATCCCGGGTCTGGCCACACTCCCAGCCCCATCCCAACGGATGGGGCTTTTGCTTTACGATTGCATTCCCTCGAGCGCCTGAGAGGGTTAAGTGACAAAAAGTGTGTCTGCCCGGCGTGTCGCCGGGTGGGCCCTTTTTATCTCATGGGCCCTTTCCGGATTCCTATGTTGT
>NZ_JASODY010000041.1:0-2948 GCF_030212265.1 Corynebacterium sp. UMB9976 | reverse complement strand
GCTGTACGGATTTACCAATACAGCGGGCCACACGCTTACACCACAATCCAATCAGTGGCTCGGCTACCTTCCTGCGTCACCCCATCGCTTGACTACAACAGATCAGGTCCCACGCATCCCAACACAACACACACAAAGTGCATGAAGCATCGTTCAGGGCGGTTAGTATCACTGCTTCACCATTGGTCGCACACATACGGGTACGGGAATATCAACCCGTTAACCATCGACTACGCCTGTCGGCCTCGCCTTAGGCCCCGACTCACCCTGGGAAGATTAACTTGACCCAGGAACCCTTAGTCATCCGGCGGATGAGTTTCCCACTCATCATTCGCTACTCATGCCTGCATTCTCACTCGCATAACCTCCAGCACTGGGTTACCCCGCACCTTCAACGGATCACACGACGCTCCCCTACCAACCCAACACACAACGTGTTGAGTTCCGCGGCTTCGGCGGTGTACTTGAGCCCCACTACATTGTCGGCGCAAAACCACTCGACCAGTGAGCTATTACGCACTCTTTCAAGGATGGCTGCTTCTAAGCCAACCTCCTGGCTGTCTAAGCGATCCCACATCCTTTTCCACTTAGTACACTCTTAGGGGCCTTAACCGGCGATCTGGGCTGTTTCCCTCTCGACAACGAAGCTTATCCCCCGCTGTCTCACTGCCGCGCTCTCACTTCACAGTATTCGGAGTTTGGCTGATGTCGCTAAGATAGTAGTCCCGCTAAACCAACCAGTAGCTCTACCTCCATGAAGAAACACACGACGCTGCACCTAAATGCATTTCGGGGAGAACCAGCTATCACGAAGTTTGATTGGCCTTTCACCCCTACCCACAACTCATCCCCTCAGTTTTCAACCTAAGTGGGTTCGCGCCTCCACGACGTCTTACCATCGCTTCACACTGGTCATGGGTAGATCACTCCGCTTCGGGTCCAGGACATGCCACTACAACACACTAGTTAGTATTCGCTTTCGCTACGGCTACCCCACCAGGGTTAACCTCGCGACATGCCGCTGACTCGCAGGCTCATTCTGCAAAAGGCACGCCATCACCCCAAAAGGGCTCTGACGGATTGTAAGCACACGGTTTCAGGTACTATTTCACTCCCCTCACGGGGTACTTTTCACCATTCCCTCACGGTACTCAATACACTATCGGTCACAACAAGTATTCAGGCTTACCGAGTGGTCCCGGCAGATTCACAGCAGATTCCACGAGCCCGCTGCTACTCGGGAAAAATTGTCAACGCACACATTGCATGCTTTCACGTACCGGACTCTCACCGTCTACGGCAGGCCATTCCAAACCACTTCCGCTAACACACAACACACACGCGGGCCATGGCAGCAGCCCACAACAAAATCCCACAACCCCACACACGCAACCCCTGCCAGGTATCACACGCATATGGTTTAGCCATCATCCACGTTCGCTCGCCGCTACTAGCAGAATCATTATTATTTTCTTCTCCTGCGGGTACTGAGATGTTTCACTTCCCCGCGTTACCACCACACCACCTATGCATTCAGCAGTGGGCGACCACACATAACCGTGGCCAGGTTTCCCCATTCGGACACCCTCGGATCAACGCTCTATTGGCAACTCCCCGAGGCCTATCGTGGCCTTACACGTCCTTCATCGGCTCATTGTGCCAAGGCATCCACCGTGCGCCCTTAAAAGTAACAAATCAAACACTAAGACACACACAAAACACACACCACAACAACGCGGCATGCATCAGGTGAACAACAAAATCACAAGAAATTAGATACTCGCGTCCACTATACAGTTCTCAAACAACACGAACACCACCCACACACAACCAACCACACACGGTCAATCACACGCAGGAAGCATCCCAACAGGAACAACAACACATGCCATTCCAGACACCCAACAACGCAACAAACCAAACACCCAAGACTTGAACACAACAACACACACCAACAACCAACCGGTCATCGGCGGACACGCAAGCAAACCCCCATGACAGGGTTTCTAATGCCCACGATTCACCCACAAAAAATAATAAACAAAAACTCCTTAGAAAGGAGGTGATCCAGCCGCACCTTCCGGTACGGCTACCTTGTTACGACTTCGTCCCAATCGCCGATCCCACCTTCGACAGCTCCCTAACAAGTTTAGGCCACTGGCTTCGGGTGTTACCAACTTTCATGACGTGACGGGCGGTGTGTACAAGGCCCGGGAACGTATTCACCGCAGCGTTGCTGATCTGCGATTACTAGCGACTCCGACTTCATGGAGTCGAGTTGCAGACTCCAATCCGAACTGAGGCCGACTTTCAGGGATTAGCTCCACCTCACGGTATCGCAACCCACTGTACCGACCATTGTAGCATGTGTGAAGCCCTGGACATAAGGGGCATGATGATTTGACGTCATCCCCACCTTCCTCCGAGTTAACCCCGGCAGTCTCTTGTGAGTCCCCACCATTATGTGCTGGCAACACAAGACAAGGGTTGCGCTCGTTACGGGACTTAACCCAACATCTCACGACACGAGCTGACGACAACCATGCACCACCTGTACACCAGCCCCGAAGGGAAACTACATCTCTGCAGCGATCCGGTGTATGTCAAGCCCAGGTAAGGTTCTTCGCGTTGCATCGAATTAATCCACATGCTCCGCCGCTTGTGCGGGCCCCCGTCAATTCCTTTGAGTTTTAGCCTTGCGGCCGTACTCCCCAGGCGGGGCGCTTAATGCGTTAGCTACGGCACGGAAATCGTGAAAAATCCCCACACCTAGCGCCCACCGTTTACGGCATGGACTACCAGGGTATCTAATCCTGTTCGCTACCCATGCTTTCGCTCCTCAGTGTCAGTAACTGCCCAGAGACCTGCCTTCGCCATCGGTGTTCCTCCTGATATCTGCGCATTCCACCGCTACACCAGGAATTCCAGTCTCCCCTACAGCACTCCAG
>NZ_JASODY010000040.1:0-2956 GCF_030212265.1 Corynebacterium sp. UMB9976 | reverse complement strand
ACCTTATTTAAGCCCGTTTTATGCGGTCTGACCAGCGGATAGGCTGAAAATCAGACACACTTTTTGCTACTTAACCCGAGACCCCACCTAAACACGAAAAAACCTCCGGTCGATAAGACCGGAGGTTTTCTCTCTAAGTGGAGCTAAGGGGATTCGAACCCCTGACCCCCACACTGCCAGTGTGGTGCGCTACCAACTGCGCCATAGCCCCTTGGTGCGGATCTAAAGATACCCCACCGGAACACAACCCACCAAATCGGTGGCCGTGAGGGCCGAAAAACCGACCCTCACGCTGCGGTTATTTAATTCTTGACCACATCTGGAACCCAGGACTGCGGCATTCCGTCCTTGCCGGTCTTAATGTCGAGCTTCTGGCCATCCACCAGGACGATCGGCGAGGACACCTGGCCAACCTTCTTCTTCAGGACCTTCGCGTTGGCCTCGCCAACCTCGACGCCCTTATCCTCCAGCTCGCCATTCTTGATCTTCTCGATCAGCGAAGCGTCCAAGTCATATGCCGAAGCAGCCTGCGCCAGGTCCTCGTAGTCCCAGGTCCGTGCAACGGTCTCCTGCTCGAGCATGGTGTAGTTGTGGAAGTTCCAGAACGCCTTGACGTTGCCGGTCTCAGCGATGGCGTATGCCACCGCAGCACCACGGGTCGACGGACCACGACGGCCGTCGTCCAGGAAGTTCAAAAAATTAAAACGAACCTTGAGCTTGCCATCGGAGACGGCCTGCTTAACGTCCTGGTGGTCTGCTTCCACCAGGTGGGAGCAGTACGGGCAGGAGAAGTCCTCGTAGATGTCAGCGACGGGGGCGTCCTTATCGACGTTCTTCGAAGCCAGCTCGACGACATTGTCCTTCGCGGTGATGGTGAAGTTGACGTCTTCCTGTGGCATGTTCGCCGCGATGTCCTCCTTCGACCCACCGCGGGTGACGACGATGCCGATTACGACGGCCGCGATCACAAGAACCGCGATGATCGTCCACATGAAACCACTGCCACCCTTTTGATCGGGGGCCTTAACCTTCTGGCTCACTAAAACTTCCTTTCGGACCTTCACATGCGCGCCATTCGCCGGGTGCGGGGGCGCCCAAATGGACGGCCGGTTCCCGGCCTATCGTCGCTAACCCTAGTGATCTTAAAGTCACAAAATCCACTTGGGAGACCCCAAAACCCCAGGTTGACAGGAAGCTGTTACCCACCGCCATAAGCTGCCAGAGTTCCCACAGCTTCACCTCGCCTCACCTTCCCCGCAGCGGCATACATGTTATTGACAGGAATTTTTGACCTTCTGGCAAGTGATGCAACTCACCGACGTATGTTTAGACCATGGAAGAACAAACTTTTGCCTCACAGTTGAATGATGTGTTGGGCACAATCTCGGGCTTCGTGTGGGGGCCCTGGCTGCTCATCCCCCTCCTCTTCGGCACCGGTCTGGTCCTCACGATCCGCATGCGCGGCGTCCAGTTCCGCAAGCTCGGTGTCGCTCTCCGTCACGGGCTCCTGGACCGCGACGACGAAGGCGGCGAGGGTGATATCTCGCAGTACCAGGCCCTGACCACAGCGCTGGCCGCGACCGTGGGCGTGGGCAACATCGTCGGTGTTGCTACCGCACTGTCCATCGGTGGCCCCGGCGCGCTGTTCTGGATGTGGGTCACCGGCCTGGTCGGCATGGCGTCCAAGTACGCCGAGGCCTTCCTGGGCGTTCGTTTCCGCACCACGGATAAGAAGGGCAACATCTCCGGTGGCCCGCAGCGCTACCTGGAGCACGGCATCAAAGGTGGGCTCGGTAAATTCCTCGCCTGGTTCTTCGCGATCGCCGCGGTCATCGCTTCCTTCGGCATCGGTAACCTCACCCAGGCCAACGCTGTGGCCGAGGGACTGAAGGACACCTTCGAGATTGATCCACGCCTCACCGCGGTCTTCCTCTTCGTCGGTGTCGGCGCGGTGCTGATGGGCGGCATCAAATCCATCGGTACGGTGACCTCCGGCTTCGTGCCGATGATGATCGTGATCTACCTGGGCGGCGGCATCATCGTGCTCATCAAGCACGCCGCCGAGATCCCTGCTGCGTTCGGCATGATCTTCAGCGACGCCTTCACCGGTACCTCTGCGGTGGGCGGGTTCATCGGCTCCTCCATCATCATCGTGATGCAGATGGGCTTCGCGCGAGGCATCTTCTCCAACGAGTCCGGCATGGGTTCCGCTGCAGTTGCAGCCGCTGCGGCGAAGACTTCCCACCCAGTGCGCCAAGGGCTGGTCTCCATGACCCAGACCTTCATCGACACCATCATCGTGGTCACCATGACCGGCCTCGTCATCGTGACGACGGGCGTGTGGGAACTCGGCGCCGACCAGGCGGGCGTGATGACCGCACGTGCTTACTCCGCAGGCCTGGGCTCCGACTGGGGCGGAATGATCGTCTCCGTGTCGGTGGTCTTCTTCGCCTTCTCCACCCTGCTGGGCTGGTCCTACTACGGTGAGCGCAACGCGCAGCGCGTCTTCGGCGACTGGGCATCGCCCATCTACCGCATGCTCTTCACCTGCGTCGTGGTGGTTGGCGCAACGACGGAGCTGGAGCTGGCCTGGACCTTCGCCGACCTCGCGAATGGCCTGATGGCGCTGCCTAACCTGATCGGCCTGCTGATCCTCTCCGGCCTCATCGCCCGGGAGACGAAGGCTTACCTGGACTTCGACCCCACCCTGCGGGCCACGCCGGAGCAGGTGGAACAGTTCCTCATCGAATCTGGCAACCCGTGGCGCACGGACCCGCACAAGACCATCGATATTCCCCACGAGGCGCCGAGCGCCAAGTAAGGCTTAGCCACTAGCTCCCAGCTGGCCGGGTGGCACCCTGGCCAGCGATGACAAAAGGGGGTTAAGTAGCAAAAAGTGTGTCTGATTTTCAGCCTATCCGCTGGTCAGACCGCATAAAACGGGCTTAAATAAGGT
>NZ_JASODY010000003.1:0-162123 GCF_030212265.1 Corynebacterium sp. UMB9976 | reverse complement strand
ACTTCGTGCTCTCAATGGAAACTGCTCCCCACTAGTCGGTAACTGATTTCTCAGTCCAACTAATGGGGAGCAGTTCATCGGCCGGGCGGGGGTTTCGGCGTTCCTGGGGTGGGTGCAGCCCTGGGGAGGTGCTGTTGCAGGCATTGGGGGGCAGTTGCGGGCTTGGGGGCAGTTGCGGGCATCGGTGCGGCTGCAGGCATGGGACACACCCGCGGTCAACGAACGATCCGGCCTAGCCCGGACCAACCTCAGCCCGACAGTTGCTAGGCTGTGGAGCCACAGGTCAAAAATACCGCAAGGGGTGCGGCCCTGACCGCCCGCAATCCGCGCAAATGCGCAGGTGGCAGATACTCGCCGCCAGCCGTCGAGGCCGCTGAGAACACACCCTAAGAACCTGATCTAGTTCGTACTAGCGAAGGGATGCTCGCACCATGCAACACTCCACACTGTCCAACCAGCCCGGTACCAGCGGCGACGCGACCGCGAACACCGCCAACGCCAACCCAACCCCCGCGATCCCGCGCGTGCTCTCCATCGCGGGCACCGACCCCACCGGTGGCGCGGGCCAGACCGCGGACCTGAAGTCCATCGCAGCGGCCGGCGGCTTCGGCATGTCCGTCATCACCGCCCTGGTCTCCCAGAACACCCACGGCGTGCAGGCCATCGCGGAGATCGACCACGCCTTCGTCCGCAAGCAATTCGACTCCATCTTCGGGGACGTCACCGTCGACGCCATCAAGATCGGCATGCTCGGCGACGCAGCGACCGTCGCCCTCGTCCGCGAGGCGCTGCGCGAGAACCTGGCGCCCGTCGTCGTCCTCGACCCGGTCATGGTCTCCAGCTCTGGTCACCGCCTGCTGGAGGAGGACGCGGAGGACGCGGTGCGCGGCCTGGTTGCGGACGTGGACGTCATTACCCCGAACGTCCCCGAGCTCGCCGTCCTGACGGGGAAGAACGCCGCCACCGACTACGACGCCGCCGTCGCCCAGGCCCAGCCGCTCGCCAGGGAGAACGACACCATCGTCATCGTCAAGGGCGGCCACCTCAGCGGGGAGCGCGCGGACAACGCCGTCGTATACCCGGACGGGCGGGTGGACCGGGTGCCGACCTACCGCATCGATACGCGCAATACCCACGGCACCGGCTGCAGCCTCTCCTCGGCGCTGGCCACCCGCATGGGGCTCGGCGAGGACGCCGGGACCGCGCTGCGCTGGTCGACCCGCTGGCTGCACGAGGCGATCGAGAACGGTGAGAAGCTGCAGGTCGGCGACGGCACCGGCTTCGGCCCCGTCGACCACAGCCACCGTTCCCGCCGGCTCGAGCAGGTCGCGAGCAGCGAGATCTGGCCGCACCTGCGTGGCGAGCTGCCGGAAGGTCAGGGCTACGCCGCCGCCCCGACCCCGCACCTGGAACCGGCGGGGCCGCACACCCGCCGTCTGTGGGAGCTGACGGGCCAGGTGTGGCAGGAGATCATGGAGCTGCCGTTCATCCGTGGGCTGGCTTCCGGGCGACTGCCGGAGGAGGATTTCAACTTCTACCTCGCCCAGGACGCCCTGTACCTGAACCGCTACTCGCGCGCGCTGGCGGAGCTGTCCACCAAGGCGCCGGATTCCGCGGGCCAGGTGATGTGGGCGAACTCCGCGGCCGGCTGCATCGAGGGCGAGGCAGAGCTGCACCGTTCCTGGCTGAAGGGCCGTGGGATCGAGGACGCGTCCGCGAATCCGGTGGCGCCGTCCCCGGTCACGCTCGCGTACACGAACTTCCTGGTCGCGACGGCCGCCGTGGAGCCGTATGTGTGCGGGGTCGCCGGGGTGCTGCCGTGCTTCTGGCTGTACGCGGAGATCGGGCTGGAGCTGACGCGGGCGAATCACGACGCCCACCCGTTTAAGGCCTGGCTGGATACTTACGCTGACGAGGAGTTCCTCTCCGGGGCGCGGGAGGCGATCCAGCGCACCGAGGCGGCTTTCGAGGCGGCGAGCGAGGAGGAGCGGGAGGCGGCGACGTCCGCGTACCTCAACGCTGCGGTCTACGAGCGGGAGTTCTTCGACCAGGCGGATCGCCGCTGGTAGCAGACGGCGGCGTCGGTTCTTCCCAGTAGTTAGACGACGACGTCCTAGCTGGTCGAGGCCCGTTCTCTGGTGCGCCACCGCACCCGCTCGCGCCGCAACCCGGCGGTGTCGCAGGCCTCTTGTAAGCTATTGAGCCATGGGAAGATTGTTCGGAACCGACGGTGTCCGTGGCCTTGCTAACGAGAAGCTGACCGCCCCGCTGGCAATGCGGCTGGGCGCGGCGGCGGCCCGGGTACTGACGGAAAAGAAGTCCACTGACCGCCGCCCGACCGCGATCATTGGCCGGGACCCGCGCGTGTCTGGGGAGATGCTCACCGCTGCCCTGTCCGCAGGCTTGGCTTCGCAGGGTGTGGACGTGCTGGACGTGGGCGTGCTGCCCACCCCGGCGGTCGCGTTCCTGACCGATGATTATGGCTCCGACATGGGGGTTATGGTCTCCGCGAGCCACAACCCGATGCCGGATAACGGCATCAAGTTCTTCGCCATCGGTGGGCGCAAGCTCGAGGACAGGATCGAAGACGAGATCGAGCAGGAGATGGGCAAGCTCCCGGAGGAAGGCCCCACCGGTGCGGCCATCGGCCGGGTCTTCGACCAGTCCCACAGCGCGCTGGACCGCTACCTGCACCACCTGCAGCAGGCGGTGCACACTCGCCTGGACGGCATCAAGGTCGTGGTGGACTGCGCCCACGGCGCGGCCTACCAGGCCGCCCCGATGGCCTACGAGGCCGCGGGCGCGGAGGTCGTCGCCGTGTCGAATAAGCCGAATGGCTACAACATCAACGACGGTGTTGGTTCCACGCACATTGACCAGCTGCAGAAGGCTGTCGTCGAGCATGGTGCGGACCTGGGCCTGGCGCACGACGGTGACGCCGACCGGTGCCTCGCCGTGGACGCGCAGGGCAACGTCGTCGATGGGGACCAGATCATGGCCGTCCTCGCGCTGTCGATGAAGGACGGCGGTGAGCTGAAGCGCAACACGCTGGTCGCGACGGTGATGTCCAACCTCGGGCTGAAGCTGGCGATGGAGCGCAACGGCATCACACTGCGGCAGACGCAGGTGGGCGACCGTTATGTGGTGGAGGACCTGCGCGCCGGGGATTACTCCCTGGGCGGCGAGCAGTCCGGCCACATCGTGATCCCGGAGCACGGCACGACCGGGGACGGCCTGCTCACAGGGCTGTTCCTGATGGCGCGGATGGCGACGACGGGCAAGACGCTGGCGGAGCTGGCGTCCGCGATGCAGGTGTTGCCGCAGACGCTGATTAACGTGCCGGTGTCCAATAAGGCTGCCATCGCTGGTGACGAGCGGGTGAAGCAGGCCATCGCGAAGGCGGAGGAGGAGCTCGGCGAGACCGGCCGGGTGCTGCTGCGCCCGTCCGGCACCGAGGAGCTGTTCCGCGTGATGGTGGAGGCCGCGGATTCCGCGACGGCGCGCAAGATCGCCGGCCAGCTGGCCGCAGTCGTCGCCGAGGTGTAGCCGGGCGCGGGCCGGGGCTCAGTCTGCGCGTAGGCGTTGCATCCGGGCCTGGGGTTCGCGCCACGTGCCCACGAAGCCCCGCGGATTTCGGATTTTCGGGAACCTTTCGCCCCGTGGCGTTGTCTAATAGGGCGGAAGGTTTTTTGCTGCCCGGTGCCGGCCACGACCGGTAGGCGTTGGGCGCGATGCGCGAAGGGGGGCGCGGGGGACGTGTCTGAGGGGTCGAAGTCGCTTGCGGTGGAGCCGCAGAAGCTGATCGAATACGCGGAGCTGCTGGGGCGCCACCAGCAGTCTTGGTCGCAACTTTTGGCAGGTCAGCGGCCAGACATCGCAGCCAGCGCGTTCGGGGAGGGCTTGAGCGCGCAGGGGCACCGCGTCGAGCGTGTGCTCGCGCAGCTGCATGAGTTGCGGCAACGCCAGTCTGAGCAGGTCGCAGCGGAGGCGCGGGCAGCTTCCACGCTGGCCCGGGACGCCGAGGACGCCGATCACACTGCGGCGGGCGTGATTACTGAGGTGCTCCGATGAGGCAGCAGCAGCGCGTGGAGCGCGCCATCAAGCAGCTGGCCAGTTACGGTGTTCCGGTGGGGCCCGCGGAGTCCGCCGCTGGATTCACCCGCGGCCTGGACCCGGACGCCCTGCAGTCCGCCGCCCATCTTTTGTTCAGGACGCCACCGCCGGTGCTCCAGGCGGACCCGAAGGATCTTGCGGGCTGCGGGGGCGTGCAACTAGCCCAAGCGTGTGCTGCGCAGCAGCAGTACGACCAGGGCTTGGTGCATGTTGCGGAGTCCGGCCGGGGTGCCACGGAGCTCATCGGCAACCTCTGCGAGCACACCGCCGCGGAGGTGGAGCGGATCGTCTCCCGCTTCGAGGACCAGGTGGAGCAATCCCGCATCGCGCTGCCGGAATGCCCGCCGGAGCTGCTGAAGGCGATGGGGGATTCGGCCCAGCGCGCGGTGTGTGAGCAGCTGGAACGCCGCAACAAGGCGCTCACCGAGGCGGCTGATCAGCTGGTCGCGGATTGCGAAGCGGCCGTGGCTGGCAGCGAGGGGGAGGTACAGCTCAGCACCACCGATCCCGCGGTGCTGGAGGCGGTGACCGGACAGGACGCCGGCGGTGGCCACGGTGAGCAGCCGGAGCAGGGCAGTGCGGTTGTTCAGGGCAGCCCGGAGGGGCAGGACGCCGCGCCGGTGGCCGGCACGGACTCGCCGGAACATGGAACCCCAGGGGCCGAGGATTCGGCAGCCGGAGCGGAACAGACGGAGGAGCCACCACAGCCCCAGGAAGCCCCGAGTCCTGAGGCTGACGCGGCAGATCCAGGCAACGGTGATTCTGCGGCCCACGATGCAGGAGGAACCCCGACGGACGGCGGGGAGGGGCAGTCGGGTGATGAGGCACCCGTCGTCGAACTGGAGACCTCCGGGGCGCTGCCGCAGGACGTCGAGCCTGCCGAGGTGGCGGCCTGGAGCCCGGATATCTGGCTGGCCGAGGGCGCGGGCACCGCCCAGGCAGAGCAGGCTTTCCATGCTTCCGGCGATGGGGCGATCGGTGGGGTGAATGCTGAGCCCGGAGGCTCACCCGCGGTGAAGCCCGCGACTACCGGGATCACCCTGGAACGGACCTATGAGGTGGGGATTGAAAGGAGCGGGCAGTGGTAGACCGCGATAAGTACGAGGCGATCATGGGGGAGTTCCTCGCCCGCATGGATGAGGCAGCGACGGCCTTCGAGCGTGAGATGTCCCAGCACCGGGATACCCTGGAGAAGCTCGTGGAACGCCAAGCCCAGGCGGGGCAGGACGGCAAGAGCGCTCACGGGGGCTTCGACGCCAGCACTGCGGGTGGCCGGGAGGCCGCGGATCGGGCGGCTGGTGCCGCGGGTGTCGATAGCGAAGAGCCTGCGAGCCACCGGGCGGGGGCCGGTCATCCCGGCCCGGGCCTGGCGGAGCGGGACCTCAAGCGCAACGGCTGGTGCGTGCCCGCGAACCTCTTCGACTAGGGGCGCCAAGCGGGTTCCTCCTAGGCGCAGCTAGCGGTCATCTAACTGCCTGAAGGTGATGTTGATCCGGCCTTCTTTGAGTCCGCATCCGTCGGGGAGGGTCTCGGGCCTGGTCTGGGGGACACCGTGGAAGGCCAGGCGCTTCGGTCCACCGAAGACGATGACGTCGCCGCTGATCAGGGTCACTTCATCCCACGGTTGGTTGCGAGTCTCGGTGCTCCCGATGCGGAACAGGGCCTCATCACCGATGGACAGCGAGACGACCGGTGCCAGCGAGTTCTCGTTGCGGTCCTGGTGCATCCCCATGCTCGCGCCGGGCGGATAGTAGTTGACCAGCGCCATGTCGGGCCGGAAGGTTTCCGCCCAGGCGGACAAAGCGGCGTCGTAGCGCGCGGCGCTGGCCAATGCCTGCCTAGCGATCTCCGCGAGGTTCTTCGGCACTTGGGGCACGCGATGCCCTGCGACGTGGGTGACGTAGCGGTACGTCGGTTCGGTCACCCACATGCGGCCCAGGTGCAGCATGAATACCTGCATGCGGCCGCTTTTCAGCTGCGGGCGGCTCATGCTCAACGGGGTGCCTGCCAGCTCACGGGCGACCTCGCGGAGCTGGGAGATGACCGCGGCCTGCTGCCCAAGCTCGAGCCAGCCCGGAAGGTGTACGACGCCAGGGGTGATGCGGGCGTCGTCACGCGGGAGGTCGTCGAAAAGCATAGTGTCCGATTCTAGGGCGCTTCGGCGCTAGCCTGCCTGACCTGAAGGAACGTGGCATCAAGCTTGAGATGGTGAAGCTCAAGCGTGCCCCGGGGTTAACGCCACATGTTCTTTGTGATGGCTGTCTATCTTTAGCTTATGCCCATTCCGGGTTCTCGAGGTCTACGCCATGTGCAGCGGCGACGTGCTCGATCGCGTCGGCGAGCCACTGCGCCAGGCCTTCCTGTTGGCGCTCGTAGTACTCCGTGAACCGCGGGTCGGTGATGTAGCCGCGGGAGATCAGGTAGTGCTTTGCATAGCTGACCGGGAAGAACTCGCTCAGCACCTCTCGGTGCTCGGCGACCAGCTGGGCGGCTTCGTCGCTATCCGGAGCGACGCTACCAGCCACCGCTGCGGCGAGCCGGGCGTCCACAGCGTCGAACTTTTCCTTGTGAGCAGCCCAGTCCTGCGCGTCCCAGTTGCTGGTGCGCTGCTGGCTGATCTGCCAGTCGTCGGTACCTTCGTATCGTTCTTTGGCCTCGGCCTGGTGCTCCGCGAAGTTCGCGTTGCCGATGATGCGGCCGATCTCGTTGAGGTCTGGCTTGTTGTTTGTCATTTCCTTCTCCAATAGTTCGTCGATGGCGGTGAGCATGTCCGTGAGGTGAGCGCGCTGATCGATCAGGCTTTCACGCTGCCTGCGCAGGTGCTCGATAGCGGAGGATTCGCCGGCGAGCAGCTTCTTGATCTCAGCGAGCTTCATCCCAGTGACTCGGTAAATCAGGATGTGCTGGATTCGCTCCACATCCTCAGGGGTGTAGAGGCGGTAGTTAGACCAGCTTCTTTCGGTCGGAGTCACGAGCCCCTGGCTTTCCCAGTGGTGCAAAGTGCGCACTGTGATTTCCAAAGCCTCGGCTACTTCTCCGACGGTGTAGAGAGTGTCTTCTGTAGCCATGAACCTCATTGTGCTGCCTGACGCAGCGTAAGGGTCAAGCCCTCTTCGCAAAGAATTTTTGCGCAACAGAAAACCCGTGGTGCCCGACTCTTTACAGTCAGGTCCCACGGGTTAGTAGCCCCCGGTTGGCGGGAGCGCTCCCGCCCAGCTGCCAGCTAGTCCAGCCGGATGTTGCTCAGTGCTTCCTCAACGTCGATGTTCTCCGGCAGCTCGCGGTACAGCTCCAGCTGATCCTTCACGCTGGTGTCCTTCAGCTCCGCGCGAGGGTCGCGGAAAGCCTTGTACTTCCGGGACTCATCAGCCAGCACGAAACCAGTCATCAGGCCACGCACCATCTCTTGCGCCGAGAACTCTGGCAGCCCGGAGCCCATCACTAGGCGGCGACCGTAGTTCTCGTGGAAACCGGCCTGCGAGGCCTTATCCATCCGGCGGTACACAACTTCGCCCTGCCAGTTCGCGGCCAGGCGCTCCGGGTTACCGGACGGGGCGGCGTGAATACCACCAGGGGAGAGCACCAGGCCCGGGGCGTCCACGTGCTGCGCGGCGTCGTACGGGCTCGGGTTCGCATCAGCCGGGTACACAGCCATCACACCAGCCAGGGTCGGCTTGTCCCCATAAGAATCAAAGCTGTCCTTGACGTACTCGCGGGCCGTTGCCGCCAGCACCGCCGCCGATGCGCCCATGCCGTGACCAGCCAGGTACAGCTTCGATGGGTGCACCGTCACGTTGCCCTGACCCAGCTTCACGCCAGCCAGGATCTGCAGGGAGGTCTCCAGGTCAGAGGCGAAGCCACGGTGGTTCGGCAGCACGCCGCGCTCCGTATCGGGAGCGGCCACGGCGAAACCCCAGCTCGCAAGGTGCCGCAACGTTGCGTGGTAGGCCTTCGCGCCCACCCGCCAGTCGTGTCCGAACGCGATGCCCGGGATGCCCTTGCCCTCGGCAGGGGTGTATACGCGGCCCGGGATGCCAGCGAAATTCAGGTCGCCGGTGAGCACCCGGTGCGGGCCACGCTTGCCGAGCCTTGGAACGAGGTTTTTCAAACTATCAGCCACGCAACTCACACTAGTAGAAAGTGCTTCCGCATGGGCCAAGCAGGCGTGTATCGTTTCCATTTATGTGCGCAATCGTTGGATACGTAGGAAAGAACCAAGCCCTGGAAATCGGGCTCGATGCACTGCAGAGGATGGAGTACCGGGGCTACGATTCCGCCGGTATCGCCGTCAATAACGCAGAAGGTATCCGCGTAGAAAAAGCCGAGGGCAAGCTCAGCAACCTCGTCGAGCGCATCGACATCATCGGCCGCGACACCCTGACCGGCAACACCTGCCTGGGGCACACCCGGTGGGCAACCCACGGTCGCCCGAACGACGTCAACGCGCACCCGCACCTCTCCTTCGACGGCAAGGCCGCCATCGTCCACAACGGCATCATCGAGAACTTCGCCGCCCTGCGCGACGAGCTCGAGGCCCGCGGCATCGAACTCGTCTCGGACACGGACTCCGAGGTCGCCGCCCACCTGCTCGCCATCGAGTACAACGAGGGCGAGTTCGCCGGGGACGTCAAGGCCTCCGCGCTCGCCGTCCTGCGTCGCCTGGAAGGTGCCTTCACTGTCCTGTTCACCCACGCTGACGAGCCGGACCTCATCGTCGCCGGTCGCCGCAACACCCCGCTGATCGTCGGGGTCGGGGAGGACGGCATGTTCCTGGGTTCGGACGTCGCCGCCTTCATCGCCCACACCAAGAACGCCGTCGAGCTCGGCCAGGACAGCGCCGTCGCCATCACCGCTGATAACTACGAGATCATGGACTTCGACGGCGCCCCCGCCGAGGGCAGCCCGTTCACCATCGACTGGGACCAGGAGGCCGCCGAGAAGGACGGCTTCGACTCCTTCATGATGAAGGAAATCCACGAGCAGCCCGCCGCCGTCCGCGACACCCTGGCCGGCCGCTTCGTCGACGGCAAGGTCGTCCTCGACGAGCAGCGCCTCTCCGACGACGACCTCCGCAACATCCAGAAGGTCTACGTCGTCGCCTGTGGTTCCGCCTACCACTCCGGGCTGCTGGCGAAGTACGCCATCGAGCACTGGGCCCGCATCCCCGTGGAGATCGAGGTCGCATCCGAGTTCCGCTACCGCGACCCGGTGCTGAACCAGCAGACCCTCGTCGTCGCCGTCTCCCAGTCCGGCGAGACCGCCGACACCCTGGAGGCCGTGCGCCACGCCAAGACCCAGGGGGCGCGCGTGCTGGCGGTGTGCAACACCAACGGCTCCCAGATCCCGCGCGAATCCGACGCGGTGCTCTACACCCACGCCGGCCCGGAGATCGGCGTTGCCTCCACCAAGGCCTTCCTCGCCCAGGTCGCGGCGAACTACGTGGTCGGCCTGGCGCTCGCCCAGGCACGCGGCACGATGTACCCCGACGAGATCGGTGACATCTACGACACCCTCGCCGAGCTGCCCACCAAGATCGAAAAGACCCTGGAGCTCGCCGAGCCGATCGAGCAGCTCGCCGAGGAGCTCGGGCCCGTGAAGACGATGCTCTTCCTGGGGCGCCACGTCGGCTTCCCTGTCGCGCTCGAGGGCGCATTGAAGCTCAAGGAGCTGGCTTACATCCACGCCGAGGGCTTCGCCGCCGGTGAGCTCAAGCACGGCCCGATCGCCCTGATTGAGGACGACCTGCCGGTGGTCGTCGTCGTCCCGTCCCCGACGGGCCGCCCGGTGCTGCACTCCAAGATCGTGTCCAATATCCAGGAGATCCGCGCCCGCGGTGCGAAGACGATCGTCATCGCGGAGGAGGGCGACGAGGCGGTGCGCCCGTACGCCAACTGGCTGCTGGAGATCCCGGCCACGGGCACGCTGATGCAGCCGCTGCTGTCCACCGTCCCGCTGCAGTTCCTGGCCGCGGACATCGCCCGCCAGTGCGGCAACGAGGACATCGACAAGCCGCGCAACCTGGCCAAGTCCGTCACCGTGGAGTAGTCCTCGGGGCGCCCGGGCTACTCCGGCATTAACTCACCACTCACCACACAGGAGCTTCGCCCCATGCCGAATTTTTTGGACGACACCCCGCCCGGCGAGTTGCTCGCCGCACGCGATTGCCTGGTCGCGGCCGGGGAGGTCTGGCCCTCCCCGCAACCACTGGAGGATAAATACGCCGGTGTTGTGGGTATTTTCGCCGGCTCCGATACCTTCCCGGGGGCCGCGCTGCTGGCGCTCAAGGCGGCGGTGAAATCCACCGCTCCCATGGTGCGCTACGCAGGCCCCGTGGACCCGCGCCTGATCGCCCTGGCCCTGCCGGAGGTGGTCAGCGCCCCACGCCCGGAGAAGGCCGGGAGGGTGCAGGCCTGGGTCGCAGGCCCCGGTATCGACGAGGAGTCGCCGGAAGCGCTGAACATCCTGGACTGGCTGGTGCGCCAGCCCGAACCCCTGCTGCTGGACGCCTCGGCGCTGCAGCTGGCGGCGAAGAACACGCAGTTGCTGCGCGGAATTATCAACCGCCGCACCACCGGCCGGGCGACCGTCCTGACCCCACACGCCGGGGAGTTCGCCGTCCTCGCGCGGGCGCTGGGCAACGAGGAGCAGGCCGAGGCCGCGGCCGTCGACCAGGACTTCGACCGCCGCCGCACGGCGTGCGCCTGGCTGGCCCGGGAGACCAAGTCTGTGGTGCTGCTCAAGGGGCGGCACACCATCGTCTCTGATGGCGATGTCGCCTGGGGCGTGGACGCAGGCCACTCCTGGTCCGCCACCCCTGGCTCCGGGGACGTGCTCGCGGGCATCGCCGGTGCTGTGATTGCGGCGGCCGAAGAGGCCCCGCTGCTGCACTGCATCCTGGGCGCGGTGGCGGTGCACGCGGTGGCGGCACTCCGTGCTGCGGAGACCCCGGAGGGCGTTGCGCCGATCTCGGCGTCCGACATCGTGGAGAGCATCCATGCCGTGGTCGCCGTCGCGCTTCGGTACGCGCATGAAGAAGCCGACGGCGACTAGCCTTAAGGCCATGACCCACACCCCGAAGGACAAAACGGGTCACGGCGAGCTTATCCAGCTCATCGTCGACCTGGGAGCACTGGCCACCAACACCCGCTTCTTCGCGAACTTCGTCGCGCCTGCCCAACTCATGGCGGTCGTGAAGGCCGATGGCTACAACCACGGCGCGCTGCGTATTGCGCAGACCGCGCTGGATCATGGCGCGGCCGTGCTGGGGGTGGCCACTGTCCCGGAGGCTCTGTTGCTTCGCGACGAGGGCCCGGTGAAGGACGGCGAGCCGGCCACCATCTTCGCCTGGATGTGGGAGCCAGCCATGGACTTAAGCCCGGCCTTTGGCGCCGAGTTGATCCTGGGCGTGCCCTCCCTGGCACACGCCCGTAGCCTCATCGACCAGGCCCGCTCCTGGCAGGGCAAGGCACGCCCGGTGGTCGGCGTGATGGCCGATACCGGCATGTCCCGCTCCGGGATCAGCCCGGCCGAGTGGCAGGAGACCATGGCGCTGCTCGCCGCCGCAGAGAAGGAGGGCCTCATCGCGGTGGACGGGGTATTCACGCACCTGGCGTCCGCGGATGAGGACACGCAGCGCGCCGTGACCGACCGGCAGCACCAGCGCTTCCAGCAAGCCATCGCCGACTGCCGGGCCGCGGGCATGGCAGTGCCCCGCAACCACATCGCCAACACCCCGGCAACGCTGACCCGCCCGGACATGCACCACGAGCTCGTGCGCCCTGGCCTCGGCGTCTACGGCGTGGACCCGGTGGCAGGCGGAACCCCCACCGGGGCGGCGGAGAACGCCGTGACGGGACTACCGGACGTCCTGCCCCTCCAGCGGACGATGAGCATGCGCGCGAAGGTCATCACCACCCGCGTCGTCCCGAAGGGCGAATCCGTCAGCTACGGCGGCATCTGGACCGCCCCGGAGGACACGCGCACCGCCGTCGTCGCCGCAGGCTACGCGGACGGGGTGCCACGGTCGGCGTCCGGAAAGATGCAGGTCAGCATCAACGGCGAGAGCTACCAACAGGTCGGGAGGATCTGTATGGACCAGTTCGTCGTCGCCCTGGGGCCCGCCGAGAGCGCTGCCGCCGAGGCCGTGCAGCCAGGTGACTGGGCCGTGATCTTCGGCGATCCGGCAGCAGGGGAGCCCGGCGCGGAGGACCTGGCAGCCGCTGCCGATACCATCCCCTATGAGATCGTCACGATGCCGCGCGGGCCACGCGTCCAGCGGGTCGTCGTGGACGTGGAAGGCGAGGAACACGTTGTCGAACGCTAAGGCTGGCAGCGGGGTGGACCTGGGCGAGGTAAAGGGGCACGCGCATGCCCGGACCCCCGAAGACATGCGTGCCATCGGCCGCGATCTGGGGGAGCAGCTCGCCGCGGGCACCGTCGTGATCCTCACCGGGCCACTCGGGGCGGGCAAAACCACCATCACGCAGGGTATTGCCGAAGGGCTGGCGGTCAAGGGGCGCGTGCAGTCGCCGACCTTCACCATCGTGCGCACCCACAAGCCCGGGGCGCGCGGCATTCGGCTGCTGCACATGGACGCCTACCGCCTGCTCGGCGAGGGGGTGGCCGAGTCCATCGCGCCGGGCGAGCAGCTCTCCCGCGACGACGTCCTGGACACCCTGGAGTCCCTGGACATCGACGCCGACCTGGACGACGCGGTGCTCGTCGCCGAATGGGGGCGCGGGGTCGTGGAGGAGCTCGCGGACCGGGTGCTGGACGTGGAGATCACGCGTGCTGTGGGCGCCGAGGGAGACGATGACGGCGACGTCGCGGCCACGGACATCAACGGTGATGGCGCGGACGTCGTAGATGGCGACCTCGCGGACGGCGGGGTCATCGACATGACCGACGGCGACGAGGACGACCCGCGCGAGGTCCACTGGCGCTGGCGCGAGTAGCTGGTGCTGTCGGGTGGGGACGTCCTACCGTGCGCTGATGGAGCGCGAAAGGCGTGTCTGCGCGGGGTAGTACACTAACCCCCATGCTCGTGCTCACGATTGATACCGCCACGTCCTACGTTGTTTCTGGCCTCGTTGAGGTCAACCGTCGGGCGGGCAGTTGGGGCACGTTTGAGTACTCCGCGACCACGCTCTCGCAGCGGGTGCAGCGCAACCCGCGCGGCCACATGGAGCTGCTCGTTCCGCATATTCAGGAGTCCCTCGCGGAGGCGGGGCTGCGGCCGCGGGACGTTGAAGCGGTGGTCGTCGGCACGGGTCCGGGGCCGTTTACGGGGCTGCGCGTCGGGATGGCGACGGGGGCGGCGTTTGCGGACGCGATCGGTGTTCCGGTGTTCGGGGTGGATTCGCTGTCCGCCACCGCCGCCAGCGTTGCGGCTGGTCACCAGGAATGTCTCGTTCTTTCCGACGCCAGGAGGCGCGAGTGGTACTCCGCCACCGCCACCGAGGCGGGTCGGCTGATCGCCGGGCCGGCCGTGGGCAAGCCCGCGGATGTGCTGGCCGAGCACGGCTCCAAGCCCATCGCGGTGGCGCTGACTGCCGAGGTAGCGCGTGCGATCGAGAAGCTTGAGGGGGATGAGAAGGCTGCGACCGAGGCCTGGCGCATCATCACGGAGGATGCGTACCCCACGCCCGAGGGGCTGGCGCTGGCGGGCGCGGATCAGCTGTGGTGGCTCGAGGGGGAGGGGCACTTCGTGGAGCGGCTGCGCCGCCCGCTGGTGGCGCAGTATTTGCGTCGGCCGGATGCCGCGGAGCCGAAACGCAAGGAGCGCACGGCCGCGGTGAACTTCGCCGCGGCCGCCGAGGACGTGGCGGCTTTCGATCGGCTGGAGGCCGAGCAGCGGGAAGCGGAGGCCACGCTGGAGGGGGCGCAGGCCGAACCCGCTGGTGGCGCCGCCCAACCCGCGAATGCCGAACCTGCAAACGCCGAACCCGCGAATGCCGAACCCACAGCGGAGCTGCTGACCCTGGACAGTGCCTCCCTGGCTGACCTGGCGGCGATGGCGCGGATCGAGCAGGAGCTGTTCAGCGAGGAATCCCCGTGGTCCCTGGAGGCCTTCCGCGCTGAGCTCGCCAACCCCCGCAACTACTACGTCGCCCTGCGGGTGGCCGGTCAGCTGCAGGGCTATGCAGGCATCGCGCTCAACGGGCCGACCGCGGACCCGGAGTGGGAGATCCACACCGTCGCGCTGTCCCCGGAGCAGCAAGGCAAGGGATACTCCAGGCTGCTGATGGACAAGCTCTTCGAGCCTCTGCAGGTCATCGGCGGGCCGGTGTACCTGGAGGTCCGGGATGGCAATGCCCCGGCCGTGGGGCTCTACGAAAGCTACGGCTTCGAGGTCACCGGCCGGCGCAAGGGCTACTACCAGCCCTCCGGTGCCGATGCCCTCACCATGTTCCGGCCGGACGAGAAGCGCCCGAGCCAGGCGGAAGAGGGGGCCCAGGATACGGGTGCTCGGGACGCCGCCGCCCAGGACGTCTTCGCGCCGGGGAGCGCTACCGATGCTGCAGAGTCCATGCTCGTCATGGGTATCGAAAGCTCCTGTGACGAGACTGGCGTCGGCGTCGTCCGCATGAGCGCGCCTGCCGCTGAGCAGGAGGAAACGGGCAGCGCCCCGGTCGTCGAGGAGCTTGTCAACCAGGTCGCGAGCTCCATGGAACAGCACGCCCGCTTCGGCGGCGTGGTCCCGGAGATCGCCAGCCGCGCCCACCTGGAAGCCATGCAGCCCACCATGCGGGCGGCGATGCGCAGCCTGCAGAAGCAGACCCGCATCGGCCAGCGCCCGGACGCCGTCGCCGTGACCATCGGGCCGGGGCTCGCCGGTGCGCTCATGGTTGGTGCCGCCGCAGCCAAGGCCTACGCCGCTGCCTGGGAGGTGCCGTTCTACGCCGTGAACCACCTGGGCGGGCACGTCGCCGTCGAGGCGCTCACAGAGGAGGGCCGCGAGCCACTGAAGAATGCCATCGCGCTGCTCGTCAGCGGCGGGCACACCCAGATCCTGCAGGTCGACGGCGTGGGCAAACCTATGACGGAACTCGGCAGCACCCTCGACGACGCCGCCGGCGAGGCCTATGACAAGGTCTCCCGCCTCCTCGGGCTCGGCTACCCGGGCGGGCCCGTCATCGACCGCTTGGCCCGCCAGGGCAACCGCAAGGCCATCGCCTTCCCGCGCGGCATGATGCGTCCGCAGGACTCCCGCTACGACTTCTCCTTCTCCGGCCTGAAGACCTCCGTCGCGCGCTTCGTCGAGCGCGCCGAGGCCGCCGGGCAGGTGGGGGAGAACGCCATCCCCGTGGAGGATGTCTGCGCTTCCTTCCAGGAGGCCGTGGCCGACGTGCTCACCGCCAAGGCTCTGCGCGCCTGCGAGGACACGGGTGCGAAGGTGCTGCTGCTCGGCGGCGGAGTCTCCGCGAACTCCCGGCTGCGCGGGCTGGCCGCCGACCGCTGCCGCGACGCCGGGGTGGAGCTTCGCATCCCGCCGCTGCCGCTGTGCACCGATAACGGCGTGATGATCGCCGCCCTGGCCGCGCAACTCATCAGCGAAGGCGCTCAGCCAACCGCGATGTCCGTCGGCACCGATCCGGCACTTGAGGTCGAGGTTCCGATCCTCACCGACTAGGCGGAAGATACGCACCAGCGGTGGTGGGGGCGTCGTCGTTAAAACAAAAAGGGAGGGGGACAATGGACGGGAACTGGAGGGGCGCGCCGTCTGTCGACGCGCGACCGCGGCGGCAAGTCAGGGCGGGGCTGAACAAGCCTGAGTAAGCCCGACTCAACCGGCACTGTTGAGGGTTAGCACTTGGGTGGGTAGAGTGCTAGTCAGGTTGTTTGACACACAGTTGTTCACCCGCGACGACGGCTGTGCACGGAAAACAAACCGGCACAAAAGAACCCAGCCCCAAAGAACGGGGCACAAAGAAAACCTTGAGGAATACACGGAGGTATTCAACGTGGCTAACGTCAACATCAAGCCGCTCGAGGACCGCGTTCTGGTCCAGATCGTCGAAGCAGAGACCACCACTGCATCCGGCCTGGTGATCCCAGATTCCGCACAGGAGAAGCCGCAGGAAGCAACCGTCGTCGCAGTCGGCCCGGGCCGTTGGGCAGACGATGACGACCGCATCCCGATGGACGTCAAGGAAGGCGACACCGTCATCTTCTCCAAGTTCGGCGGCACCGAGCTGAAGTACGAGGGCCAGGAGTACCTGCTGCTCAACCAGCGCGACATCCTCGCCGTCATCGAAAAGTAAGCGGGTAACGCATGTCCAAACTCATCGCATTTGATCAAGAAGCCCGCCAGGGCCTCCAAAAGGGTGTCGACACGCTCGCTGACGCGGTGAAGGTGACGCTCGGCCCGCGCGGCCGCAACGTCGTGCTGGACCGTGCCTTCGGTGGCCCACTGGTCACCAACGACGGCGTGACCATCGCCCGCGACATCGACCTCGAAGACCCCTTCGAGGACCTCGGTGCGCAGCTGGTGAAGTCCGTCGCCATCAAGACCAACGACATCGCAGGTGACGGCACCACCACCGCCACCCTGCTGGCCCAGGCGCTCATCAACGAGGGCCTGCGCAACGTCGCTGCCGGCGCCAACCCGATCGCGCTGAACCGCGGCATCGCCACCGCCTCCGAGAAGGTCGTGGAGCTGCTGAAGGAGCGCGCACAGGAAGTTTCCGACGCCGCTGCGATCGCCAACGTCGCCACCGTCTCCTCCCGCGACGAATCCATCGGCACGATGGTCTCCGACGCCTTCGAGAAGGTCGGACGCGACGGCGTGGTCACCGTCGAGGAGTCCCAGTCCCTCGAGGACGAAGCCACCGTCACCGAAGGCCTGTCCTTCGACAAGGGCTTCCTGTCCCCGTACTTCGTCACCGACACTGACTCCGGTCAGGCCGTCCTGGAGAACCCGCTGGTCCTGCTGGTCCGCGAGAAGATCTCCAGCCTGCCGGACTTCCTGCCAGTCCTGGAGCAGATCGCCCAGTCCGGCAAGGAAGTACTGATCATCGCCGAGGATATCGAGGGCGAGCCCCTGCAGATGCTGGTGGTTAACTCCATCCGCAAGTCCCTGAAGGTCGTGGGCGTGAAGTCTCCGTACTTCGGCGACCGCCGCAAGGCATTCATGGATGACCTGGCCATCGTCACCGGCGCCACCGTCGTCGACAAGGAGCTCGGCGGGAAGCTGTCCGCCGTCACCCTGGACGACATGGGCACCGCGCGCCGTATCACCGTCACGAAGGACGAGACCGTCATCGTCGACGGCGGCGGTTCGCAGGACGCTGTGGCTGAGCGCCGCACCCAGCTGCGTCGGGACATCGAGAACACCGACTCGAACTGGGACCGCGAGAAGCTCGAGGAGCGCCTCGCGAAGCTCTCCGGCGGCGTGGCTGTGCTGCGCGTCGGTGGCGCGACCGAGACCGAGGTCAACGAGCGCAAGCTGCGCGTCGAGGATGCGATCAACGCGGCACGTGCCGCGGCGCAGGAGGGCGTGATCGCCGGTGGCGGTTCCGTGCTCGTGCAGATCGCTGAGGAGATCGACAAGCTGGCTGCTGCTGAGGCCGGCGACGAGGCCGTGGGCATGAAGACCCTGGCTAAGGCGCTGCGCCGCCCGGCGTTCTGGATCGCTGAGAACGCTGGCCTCGATGGGGCAGTGGTGGTCTCCAAGACCGCGGAGCAGGAGAATGGCTCCGGCTTCAACGCTGCGACCCTCGAGTACGGCAACCTGCTGGAGCAGGGCATCATCGACCCAGTGAAGGTCACGCACAGCGCCGTCGTGAACGCCACCTCGGTGGCGCGCATGGTGCTGACCACCGAGACCGCTGTGGTTGATAAGCCAGAGAAGGCTGAGCCTGCAGCTGGTGGTCACCAGCACTAGCAGGTAGGGCGCTCTTGGGTGCTCTGGGCGCTCTGGGGTGGCGCTAGAAACGCGCCCTGGGGATGCTCTTGGGTGGCGCGCCCTGCGCAACCTTGGAGTGCTCTGGAACGCATTCTGGGAGCGCGTAGCCCCCGGGACTAGTTCATCGTGAACTGTCCCGGGGGTTTCGCTTTGGGTATTGCTTCCGCCTCGGGCGCGTGGGGCCACCTCGCCCCGTTTTGCAGAGTTTGATGCCGGAAAATCGTGGAAAACCGGCATTAAACTCTGCAAAACATAAAAGAGCAGAAGGGATGGGGTGCTGGGGCCAGTGGGTTGGGGCGCCGGCCCGGGCTCCGTGCAGAGCGAAAGCCCCGACAGGAAAGGTCGGGGCTTTCGGGGCAGTGGGGGCTGGCCATGCCTGGGGTGCGGTGGGCCAACTGAGCACTGGGGCCGGGCGTTGCGCCGGCCGGGCGCTGGGGAGGGGCGAAGTGGAAGTGCGGTTTTGGGCCGTGGTGTGTCAGGAAACGTGCGAATTGTGGCACAGCACAGCCCAAAACGGGGGCTGGTCATGCCTGGGGCTTTAAAAGCTACAGCCGGCCGGTCCAGGGGAAGCGGGCGCGCAGCTGCTCGTTGGCGAAATCCATCGCATCCGCATAACCCAGGCAGTAATCCCAGGTCACATAATCCTGCGGGGAGGGTGCAGCCGAAGGCTCATGCACCGGCAGGTGCTGGTGGTTCAGCATGGAGACGATATTCGACTCGATGATCCCCCAGTCGTAGTAGTGCTGCTCATCGCAGTCCTCGCAGAGCATCGCCACGCCCCGCACGCCGTGCGGCTCCAGCAGCTCCCGGAAGACCCGCACATTCGCGAGGTCTTCACGCAGCGCGGCTTCCTCAGCCGCGTCGATCGGCTCCATGACATCATCGCCCTCGATGGGCCCCAAAAGGGACGCCGGATCGTTCGGATCATCCGCGAAGGGATCCGGCGGCATCTGATAGTTACTAAAGCTCACGAAACCCACCGTACCCGCAAGCCAACCCGGAAAACACATTGCAGACGTTTAGCGCTAAAGTAAGGGCTAATAAAAGCTCGTAACCGAAGCTGCGCTAGCGATTCCGGCACAACCCGCAGGCAGGTGCGTGTCTCGCGGGGAAAGCGGAAGACCTTCGCCAGTGCGGATCGTGCGCTGACAATGCGATGGAAGGATCAGGCCTTATGGCAAACCCACAGTCCACTAACAACTCTCAGGCAGCCCAGCGCGTGGAGACCGGGGGCGACGATCCGAACAAGGTCGCTCTCACCGGGCTCACTTTCGACGACGTCCTCCTGATCCCGGATGCGTCCGAGGTCATTCCTTCCGCCGTGGACACCGCGACTCAGTTCTCGCGCAACATCAAGCTGAACGTCCCTATCGCCTCCGCCGCGATGGATACCGTCACCGAGGGCCGCATGGCCATCGCCATGGCTCGCCAGGGCGGCATCGGTGTGCTGCACCGCAACCTCTCCGTCGAGGCGCAGGCCGAGCAGGTCGAGATCGTCAAGCGCTCCGAGGCCGGCATGGTCACCAACCCGGTCACCGCGAGCCCGGATATGACGATCGAGGAGGTCGACGAGATCTGCGGTCGTTTCCGCATCTCCGGCCTGCCGGTCGTCGACGAGGATCAGACCCTCCTGGGCATCATTACCAACCGCGACATGCGCTTCGAGCGCGACGTCAACCGCCCCGTCCGCGAGGTCATGACGCCGATGCCGCTCGTCGTTGCCGAGCAGGGTGTCTCCGCCGACGCCGCGCTGCGCCTGCTGTCGGAGAACAAGGTCGAGAAGCTGCCGATCGTCGATGGTGCGGGCAAGCTGACCGGCCTGATCACCGTCAAGGACTTCGCGAAGCGCGAGCAGTACCCGAACGCTGCGAAGGATTCCTCCGGCCGTCTCCTCGTCGCCGCTGGTATCGGTACCGGTGAGGACGCCTGGAAGCGCGCCACCGCCCTCGTCGACGCTGGGGTGGACGCCCTCGTTGTCGACACCGCGCACGCCCACAACCGCGGCGTGCTGGACATGGTCTCCCGCGTGAAGAAGGAGTTCGGCGACCGCGTGGACGTCATCGGCGGCAACCTCGCGACCCGCGAGGCCGCGCAGGCGATGATCGACGCCGGTGCCGACGGCATCAAGGTCGGTATCGGCCCGGGCTCCATCTGCACCACCCGCGTCGTCGCTGGTGTCGGTGCCCCACAGATCACCGCGATCATGGAGGCAGCCGTCCCAGCCCGCGCCGCTGGCGTCCCGATCATCGCGGACGGCGGCATGCAGTACTCCGGTGACATCGCCAAGGCCCTGGCAGCTGGCGCATCCACCGTGATGCTGGGCTCCATGCTGGCGGGTTGCGCCGAGACCCCGGGCGAGGTCGTCACCGTTGGTGGCAAGCAGTACAAGCGCTACCGCGGCATGGGTTCCCTGGGCGCGATGCAGGGCCGTGGCCTGACCGGCGAGAAGCGTTCCTACTCCAAGGACCGCTACTTCCAGGCCGATGTGAAGTCTGAGGAGAAGCTGGTGCCGGAGGGCATCGAGGGTCGCGTGCCGTTCCGCGGGCACCTGGACCAGATCCTCCACCAGCAGGTCGGTGGCCTGCGCGCCGCCATGGGCTACACGGGTGCCGCCACGATCGAGGAGCTGAACAACGCTCGCTTCGTGCGCATCACCTCCGCTGGCCTGCGCGAGTCCCACCCGCACGACGTGCAGGGCATCGCCACCGCACCGAACTACGACCCGAACCGCTAAACCCCATCGGCCGGCTTCGCGCACACCGCCGGAGCCGGCCGCTACCGGTTAGCCTCGTTCTAGAGATAAGCCTCCCACCCCTGACCAGCGGGGTGCGCCGCCCACACCACCGCAGCGCACCCCGCTGGCCCACGAAATAAGGACCAACATGCAGGAATACAAGGACATCGGCCGCGGTCGCTCCGCACGCCAGGTCTTCGGACTCAACCAGATCGACATCGTGCCTTCGCGGCGCACGCGTTCCTCCCGGGACGTGGACACCTCCTGGCGCATCGATGCCTATGAGTTCGACTTCCCGATCATGACGCACCCGACCGACGCCGTGGTCAGCCCGGAGTTCGCCATCGAGTTCGGCAAGGCCGGCGGGTTGCCCGTCATCAATGCGGAGGGCCTGTGGGGCCGTGCGAAGGATCTCGACGCCGCCTTCGGCGAGATCGTTTCCGCGGCGGAGCGCGGTTACTTCGGCTCCTTCAACGAGGGCGCGGACGAGGACGTCACGGCCGAGGCGCTGGAGACTCCGGAGTTCGCCGCGAACCAGGTGCTGCAGCGCCTGCACCAGCAGCCGCTGGACCTGGACCTGCTCCAGGAGCGCCTGCAGCAGGTGCGCGACTCGGGCGTGCGTTTCGGTGTGCGTGTCTCCCCGCAGCGCGCCCGCGAGCTCGCCCCGACGCTGATCGCCGGCGGTATCGACCTGCTGGTCATCCAGGGCACCCTGATCTCCGCGGAGCACGTGGACACCGACGGTGAGCCGCTGAACCTCAAGGAGTTCATCGGCTCCCTGGACGTCCCGGTTATCGCCGGGGGAGTGGTGGACTACACCACCGCCATGCACCTGATGCGCACCGGCGCGGCCGGCGTGATTGTGGGCGCAGGCCCGGTGACCAACAACCAGTCTCTGGGCATCGACGTCCCGATGGCCACCGCCATCGCCGACGCTGCCGCTGCTCGCCGCGACTACCTGGATGAGACCGGTGGCCGCTACGTGCACGTCATCGCGGACTCCGAGCTCTCCTGCTCCGGCGATATCGCCAAGGCCATCGCCTGCGGCGCGGATGCCGTTGCCCTCGGCGCGCCCCTGGCTGCCGCGGAGGAGGCCGGCGCCCCGAACTGGTTCTGGCCTTCCAGCGCAGCACACCCGAAGCTGCCGCGTGGCACCGTGGATGCGCTGCTGCCGCCGACCTCCGTGCCGCTGAACCAGCTGCTCTTCGGCCCGACCCCGGACCCGCTGGGTCACGAGAACCTGGTGGGTGGCCTGCGCCGCTCCATGGCGAAGTGCGGTTACACCGAGGTCAAGGCCTTCCAGAAGGTGGATATCGTGGTCCGCTAGAGCCACGAAAAGAGCGCGCAGCAATGCTTAACTCAGCGCGAATCAATGCCTGATTAATGGCGCTGCGCGGCGCCGGAAAACTCAGAAGAATGAAGCGGTCGAACTCCTGTTTGTGAGTTCGACCGCTTTCTTCATTTCCAACATGACAATCAAATATTCACTCGGTAAGTTGAGAGCTGTCTGCCTTATTGCAACGGGCGATTGATTCAACTTCTTTTGGAGGAATATATGAAGCGCGCACACAAGCTCCGTACTGCTGGTCTCATGAGCATTCTGGCTTCCGGGGCTCTCGTCCTCGGGGCGTGCTCGGATGCCGGCGAAAACGGGGCACAGGGCTCCCAGAACAACGCCTCGGGGGAGGGCTTCGAGTTCAGCAACTGCGGCTTCACGATGCAGCTGGATAAGCCAGCCGAGCGCATCATGTCCGTCGAGCAGGGCACCACGGACAACGTCCTCGCCTTCGGCCTCGGCGACAAGCTCGCCGGCTACTCCCACCAGAAGGACGCCCCGCTGGAGGGCTACGAGGATGAGATGAAGAAGTCCACGGAGGTCTCCCCGGAGATCGCCACCGCCGAACAGATCCGCACGGTGGACCCGGACGCCATCGTCTCCCCGTTCGAGTCCGTCTACACCGACGACCAGTCCGGCACCCGCGAAGAGTGGAAAAAGCTGGGCGTTGCGACGTGGTACTCCAACGTCGAGTGCCGTGACAAGGACGGCAACGAAGGCAAGAACGGCTTCGACCTCCTGCTGAAGGACTACCAGCAGCTCGGCCAGCTCTTCGGCGCCGAGGACAAGGCCGCCGAGCTCGAGAAGAAGCACAAGGAGCACGTCGACGCAGCCACGGAGAGCGTCAAGGACGCACCGAAGGATCTCTCCGGCGCCCTGCTGTACTCCATCTTCGACGGCGCGCCCTACATCGGCGGCAAGCTCTCCATCGCACAAGACATCTTCGACCTCACCGGCGTGAAGAACGTCTTCGAGGACGCTAACGAGGCATGGCCGGAGCTCAGCTGGGAGGCCCTGGCTGACAAGGACCCGGACTTCATCGTCCTGGCTGACCTGCCGGGCCGCGGCGCACCGGGAGACAAGGCCGAGGAGAAGATCGAGATGCTGGAGAAGGACCCAGCAACCCGTAACCTCAAGGCCGTGAAGGAGAAGCGTTACGTCATCGTGAAGGGCATCGGCCTGTCCGGCTCCGTCCAGTCCTACGAGCCGCTCGAGGACGTCGCTGAGTACGTGAAGAACTGGAAGAACTAGGTATGGCATCGAGCACTGACACTCGCCGCGAGCCCGGAAAGGGCGCGAAGGCATCCCCCCTGGAGGGCACGAAGCTCGCACCCGCGCGCCGCGTGCCCACCTGGGTGGCGTGGGTCGTCGGGCTGATCCTGCTGGCCCTGGTGTGCTACATGGCTCTGTTCATGGGCGCGGCCACCCTGACTCGCGACGAGGTCTGGGGCTCGATCACCCACAAGCTCGGCATCTTCGCCAGTGATTCCCGCCCCGCGCCCAGCCTGATCCGTCAATCCATCCTCTTTGACCTGCGTATTCCGCGCATCGTCATGGGGATCTTCGTCGGCGCGGGCCTCGCGGTCGCGGGTGCCTCGCTGCAGGCGATCACCCGCAACGATCTTGCGGAGCCGTACCTGCTGGGTGTCTCCTACGGTGCCTCCACCGGCGCGGTCGTGGCTCTGCTGCTCATGCCCGTCAGCTTCGCGCTGGGCCTGACCGGCGGCGCGGCCATCGGTGCCCTCCTGAGCTTCGGTCTGCTGATGCTCCTGCTGCGTGGCACGGGCTTCGTCTCCACCCGCGTGGTGCTCACCGGTGTGCTGGTTGGCCAGTTCTTCTCGGCCATCACCAGCCTCATCCTGGTTGCTCGTGGCGACGCGGAATCCGTCCGCGGCATCACCTTCTGGCTGCTGGGTGCGATGGGCGCCTCCCGCGCCAACACGATGTGGATCGTGCTGATCACCGTGGTCATCACCAGCCTGCTGATCTGGATGATGTCCCGTTACCTGGACGCCATGAGCTTCGGTGACGAGACTGCGAAGTCGATGGGCGTGCCCGTCGTCGGGGTGCGCGCCTCGGTGCTGATCCTGGTCGCCCTCATGACGGCGGCGACCGTCTCCGCCGTCGGTGCGATCGGCTTCATCGGTCTGCTTGTACCCCACGCGGTGCGCATGATCGTGGGCTCCTCCCACGCGCGCCTCATCCCGCTGTCTGCCTTGGTCGGTGCGATCCTGCTGGTGTTCACCGACGCTCTGGCCCGCAGCGTGTTCCAGCCGCAGGAGGTCCCGGTCGGTGTGTTCACCGCACTGCTGGGCGTGCCACTGTTCTTCTTCATCCTGAACCGGGGGCAGCGAGTATGAGCATCGTCGAAATCCAGAACGTCTCCATTACCTACCACCGCAAGTCCACCCCGACGGTGGCCAACGTGGACGCCTCCTTCGAGGCGGGGTCGATCACCGCGCTGGTGGGGCCGAACGGTGCCGGTAAGTCCACCTTGCTGAAGTCCGTCGCCGACGTCGTGGACTTCGACGGTGAGGTCATGATCGACGGCGCCCCGTTGCGTAGCTACAGCCGACGCGAGAAGGTCAAGCAGGTCGCGTTCGTCGCGCAGCACGGTAACGCGAACTCCGAGCTGCTGGTCCGGCAGGTCGTCGAACTGTCCCGGATGGCCTCCAAGGGGCCGTTCGCCCGGCAGACGGACGAGGACCACGACGCCATCTCGCATGCGGTGGAGCACGCGGACGTCGCCCATCTGATGGATCGCACGTGGAACACCCTGTCTGGCGGTGAGCAGCAGCGCGTCCAGCTGGCCCGTGCTATCTCGCAGAGCGCGAAGGTGCTGGTGCTGGACGAGCCGACGAACCACCTGGATATCCACCACCAGTTCCGCCTCATGGAGCAGTTGCGCCACCTCGCGGCCGATCACAATGTGTGCGTGATCGTCGCGATGCATGACCTGGGGCTGGCCTCCCGCTACTGCGACCAGATTGTGCTGTTGGAGGACGGCGCGCTCGTGAAGTCCGGCACCCCGCACGAGGTCTTCACCCCGGAGCGGCTGATGAGCGTATTCGGGATCGACGCCGAGATCACCACGGTGGGCGGCCACCTGGACCTTGCGGTGAATAGTGCGGTGCCGAACTGGAAGCACCATCACGAGCCGAAGGGAGACCTCGCGCACTAAGGCGGTGCGAAGTCCCCCGCGGGTGTTACCCACCCCGTGGGGGACTAGCCGTATATGCGATAGGATGAGCAGCGTGAATCACCAAAATCATCAGCCAGTCCTCGTGGTGGATTTCGGCGCGCAGTACGCACAGTTGATCGCGCGCCGTGTGCGTGAGGCTCGGGTCTATTCCGAGGTTGTTCCGCACACCGCCACCATTGAAGAAATCAAGGCCAAGAACCCTGCGGCCATCGTGCTGTCGGGTGGTCCGAGCTCGGTCTACGCCGATGGTGCACCGGCCCTGCAGCCGGAGCTGCTGGAGCTGGGCGTGCCGGTGTTTGGCATTTGCTACGGCTTCCAGGCCATGACGCACGCGCTCGGCGGCACCGTCTCTGAGACGGGGCAGCGCGAGTACGGCCGCACCGAGGTCGAGATCCTCGATGACGGCGGCGTGATGCACGCGGGTCTGGGCTCGCACAAGGCCTGGATGAGCCACGGCGACGCGGTTTCGCAGGCCCCGGAGGGCTTCACCGTCACCGCGAAGTCCGCCGGCGCGCCGGTCGCCGCCTTCGAGTGCCTGGATCGCCGCATGGCCGGCGTGCAGTACCACCCGGAGGTTATGCACAGCCCGCACGGCCAGGAGGTGCTGGAGCGCTTCCTCACGGAGGTCGCGGGCCTGGAGCAGAACTGGACCGCCTCCAACATTGCCGAGGAGCTCATCGAGCAGGTTCGTGAGCAGATCGGCGAGGACGGTCGCGCTATCTGTGGCCTCTCCGGTGGCGTGGACTCCGCCGTGGCCGCCGCGATCGTGCAGCGCGCCATCGGCGACCGCCTGACCTGTGTGTTCGTGGACCACGGGCTGCTGCGCGCAGGGGAGCGCGAGCAGGTGGAGAACGACTTCGTCGCCGCGACCGGCGCGAAGCTGATCACCGTGGACGAGCGCGAGGCCTTCCTCAAGCGCCTGGACGGCGTGACCGACCCGGAGGCCAAGCGCAAGGCCATTGGTGCGGAGTTCATCCGCTCCTTCGAGCGCGCCGTCGCTGGCGTGCTGGCCGACGCCCCGGAGGGCTCCACCGTGGACTTCCTGGTCCAGGGCACCCTGTACCCGGACGTCGTCGAGTCCGGCGGCGGCTCCGGCACCGCGAACATCAAGAGTCACCACAACGTTGGTGGCCTGCCGGACGACGTCGAGTTCAAGCTGGTCGAGCCGCTGCGCCAGCTGTTCAAGGACGAGGTCCGCGCGGTGGGTCGCGAGCTCGGCCTGCCGGAGGCTATCGTCGCCCGTCAGCCGTTCCCGGGCCCGGGCCTGGGCATCCGCATCATCGGTGCGGTCAACGAGGAACGCCTGGAGACGCTGCGCGCGGCGGACAAAATCGCCCGCGAGGAGCTCAGCGCCGCTGGCCTGGACGGCGAGATCTGGCAGTGCCCGGTCGTCCTGCTCGCGGACGTGCGCTCCGTGGGTGTGCAAGGCGACGGCCGTACCTACGGTCACCCGATCGTGCTGCGCCCGGTCTCCAGTGAGGATGCCATGACCGCCGACTGGTCCCGCATCCCTTATGACGTGCTGGAGAAGGTCTCCACCCGCATCACCAACGAGGTGGCGGAGGTTAACCGCGTGGTGCTGGACATCACCAGCAAGCCGCCGGGAACCATCGAGTGGGAGTAATCCCAGCAGCTTGAGGCGCCTCCCTAGCAGTGCTCCTCAAGCAGAAAGGCGCGTCGCACGATGAGGTGCGGCGCGCTTTCGCGTTCGTGGGGAGGCTGGGGCGTGGGCTAGCCAGGATCAGCGGGCAGTCCGCACTGTAGGGCAGGGGCACTGGCGTTGAGCTGGACCGTGCACCTGGCTCAGAACGCGGGGGCTTAAGCGTCGTCCCGAACCTGCCCGGTCCCGGGCTCGGCGAGATAGCGGGTGCCGTCGATGCTGGGGAAGGAGATCCACGCATAGGCCCCGGCCAGCGCGAGCACGATCAGTGCCGCGATCCAGGAGTGGATCTGGAAGGCGGGCAGGATCATCAGCGCGAGCCAGAGGGGGAATAGCGGCATGATCTGCGCGACGGAGGTCTTGTACTTCCGCCCCGTCGACTCCACGGCCGCGCGCACCTTCTTGCGGTAAGGGTGGCTGAAGGTCACGAGGAAGCCCGCCCCGATGGCGATGACCAGCACTAGGACCTGCCAGGTCGTCGCCAGCGGCATGACCATCGCTGCCACGCCGAGCCCGAGCAGGAGGGACGCGGCGGCACGCACGCCCTCGGGGGCGCGGACGAGGATGGTCGCCTCGCTGGGGGCGCTGCCCTGCTTGTTCCGCGGTGCGCTGTTCTGGGATGCGCTGTCCCGCGCTGCGCTGTTTTGCCGCGCTGCGCGATTCTGCTCAGCGCGCGGGGAGCGCTGCGGGGTGGGGCGCTGGGCGTTCTTGCGGGGCTGGTTCTTTTTGCTCATATGTGACGAGTCTAGTTCCTCGCGGCTGCGCGGTCTTTTTCGGCGGTGAGCAGGGCGTTGGTGAACCGCGCCAGGTGGGTCTAGAATCCCTGAATTAGAACATCTGTTCGACTTGTCTGGTGTGTTTTCTATTTTTTAGGACGTCAATCCGGTCGGCCTGGCTGGAGCTGTGAACTCAACCTTAAACCCCGGCGGGAGCGGGCTGGCCTGCATGTTTCCCGAGCTGATGGTGCCGATATAGAGGAGGGAGTGCTGTGCCCATGCTGATCGACGAGAGCAATGTTGTCCATGCGATCGAAAAGCTCAAAAGCAACCGTGCGGCGGCGCGGGCTGCAGCGCAGACTGTGGCCACGGGTTCGCGTGCGGCGGAACCTCGGGGCATGGCGGAACCTCAGGGCGCAGCGGAGCCACGGGGTGTGGCTGGGCTGCAGAGTGTGGCGCAGCCTCAGGTTGTGGGCCAGGAGGCGGAATCTGCCCGAGCGGCCGCGCCGCTGCGCGCGGTGGCGCCCGAGCCCGCGACGGTGGGGCGGGCGCGGACGCTCGGCATGCCCGAGTGGCTCGCGGGCCAGCTTGCTGGCGGTGGGCTGGCGCGCGGGGCGGTGACCGCGATGGCAGACTGCCCCGCCGCGGTCGTCGATATTCTTGCGCATGTCACCGCGAACGGCGGGTGTGCTGCGGTGGTGGGGTATCCGAACCTCGCCCTGGCGGCCGTCGCTGCGGCGGGCGGGGAACTCTCCCGGCTGATCATCGTGCCGGATCCCGCGCCGCACGTCGGGGCGGTGCTCTCGACCCTGGCGGAGGGGGTGGATCTGGTGGTCTACGTCCCCGTCCAGCGGGTCACGCCCACCTTCGCTCGCCCCGTAGAGGCGCGGCTGCGCAAGAGCAGCTGCGCGCTGCTCAGCTGTGGTGCGCCCTGGCCGGGTGCGCGGCTGAACCTCGACGTGCAGGTGGCTGGCGTCCACGGGCTGGGGCGGGGGAGCGGGCGTATCCGCTCTATCAGCGTGGCCGGGCGCGTCTGGGGAAAGGGACAGCCGCCGCAGCGCATCACGGCGGAACTGACGGGCCGCCGCGATGGTGCTGGTGGCCAGGTCGATCGGGGTCGGATCGAGGTGGCGCTGTGACTGGCCGGGGGAAAGCGGGAAGTGCCGAGGCGGGCGCTGCCGCGGCCGAGCGCGTGACTGTCCTGTGGTTCCCGGATTTCCCGGTCTACGCCGTGGGGCTTGCCCGCGGCTGGGATATGCTGCGGCCTGCTGCCACGATCGCGGACTATCGCGTCCAGGCCTGCAATGCCGCTGCCCGGGCGCAGGGGGTGCGCCAGGGGATGAAACAGCGTCACGCGCTCGCGACCTGCCCGGAACTCCGGCACGCGCCCGCCGACCCGGTGCAGGAGGCCACGATCCACGAGGACATCGTGGCCGCCCTGATGGACGTGGCTGCCGGAGTGGAAACACTACGTCCCGGCCTCGTCGCGCTGCCCACCCGGCCGCTGGCGAATTACTACGGCGGGGAGGCTGTGGCTGTTGAGCTCCTGCTGGACTCCGCAGCTCGGCTGGGGGTGGAGTGCCTGGCCGGCACCGCCGACGACCTGATGCCCGCCGTGTGGGCGGCTCGCCGTGGGGTGCACGTCCCGCCCGGTGGAAACTCCAGCTTCGTGCCCACCCTGCCCATCGGGTTTTTGGCGGTGGAGGCTGTGTTGAGCGCCCCCGCTGAGCTGGTCAGCACCCTGCAGGAGCTGGGGGTGCGCAGTCTGCGGGACTTCGCGGCGTTGGGCCGGAAGCACGTAGCGGGGCGCTTCGGTGCCGAAGCTGTGTACTGGCACCGAGTGGCGTGCGGCGAACCTGGTCGGGAGGTCTCCCCGCAGCGCCCCACCCAGCCCGTCGAAGTGCTGCATCAGGTGGAGGAACCCATTCGGAGCACCGAAACCGCGGCCTTCGTTGCCCGCCAGGCAGCCGCCCGGTTGCACGGGGAGCTCTTCCGTCGCGGGGAGGCCTGCCTCCGGCTGACCGTGCGGGTTCACCTCAACCCACCTGCGGAGTACACCGGCCCCACCGTGGTGGAGCGCGCCTGGCGCTGCCGCGAGCCCCTGACGGAAGAGGACACCGCCCAGCGCGTCCGCTGGCAGCTCGACGGCTGGATCACCCGGCTGCGCACCAAGGTTGGCGAGCCGGAGCAGGATGGCTTTGAGGATTCCGCCGCCGGAGTGGTCGCCATCGAGCTGCTCCCGGTCGAAACGGTGCCCGCCGGTACTATCGCCGAACCTCTCTGGGGCGGGGCGGACGAGGGGCTGCGCGCAGCTCGCGCCGCTGCTGGGCGCGCACAGGCCCTCATCGGCATGGCCGCCGTGCAGCAGGTCGTCCACCGGGGTGGGCGCGCCATCGGTGGGCGCGTTCTCACGCTGCCCTATGGAGAGGAAGTGCCCGAGGAGGTTTCCGCGCAGCCCACGACCCAATGGCGGGGTGAGCTGCCCGCGCCGCTGCCCGCGACCGTGGGGGAAATCGCTAACCCCAGCGCGGGGCACCCGGCCGCGGCGATCGCAGTGCTCGGCGATCATGAGCAGCCCGTGCACGTGACCGGCCGGGGTTTGATGAGCGACTCGCCCCAACGGCTGCGGTGGGGTAACCGAACACTACCCATCCGGGGGTGGGCTGGCCCCTGGCCCGTGGACGAGCAGTGGTGGGCCGAAGGAAAGCGCTACGCGCGCCTACAGATCGCCACTGATGAGGGTGCCTACCTGCTGGTATGCAAGGGCCAAAAGTGGCGAATCGAGGCGACTTACTGAGAGTCGACTGAGTTGCGTTAACGCTGGAAAGTGGGGCGAGGGGGGTGGTGGCGGAAAAATAAAACGGAAATAGTTTTTCAAAGGAATGTACTGGAGCTAAGAAAATAGTAAGCTGCCAGACACTGGGGCGAACCGGGGTCATTCCAGAGAACGAGATACCCCGGCAAGCGACAGGCGGGACCGCCTAGCGCACCCAGTTCCCAGTCCTCAAAGACACAAAGGCCAGCGCGCCGGCGCGGGTCAGAATGAAAGGGTCCAAAGAAATGGCGACCAAGAAGATCAACGCAATCGGCAAGGCCACCATTGCCCTCACTGCAGCGACGGCCGTCGCCATGGGCGGCGTCACCGCCGCAGGCGCAAGCCCGCTGGGCAGCCTGAGCAGCCTCGGCTCCTCCGCCCCGAAGGACCTGGAGCAAGCTCAGGGCAAGGAGTACAAGCTCGGTAACGTCGGCGGTCCGGCCTGGAACGTGGACGTCTACAAGCAGCTCGTCACCGGTGCTGAGACCGTGCGTCCAGGCGCGACCGTCAAGACCCGCATCAAGATCCAGGGTGTGAAGGGCGAGACCAAGGTCAGCGACCTCATCGAGCGCATGCCGGAGAGCTTCCAGCTGGTCAAGGTCGAGACCTTCGAAAACGGCCTCCTCGGCAGCAGCATCAAGCAGCTCGACCAGAGCCAGTACGGCGTGACCACCAACGACGGCGTCAAGCAGGTCAACGTCGGCCTGAAGGAAGGCCTGCTTTTCAAGGGGGACAGTACCGTCAGCACCCACAAGTCCCTCGTCGTCGACTTCACCTGGAAGGCTGGCTCGAAGGAAGGCACCTTCGCCACCGGCGGTGGCGCAAAGGTCGGCGCAGTCGTCAACAACTACAAGGTCTTCGACAACGGCCCGAAGATCACCGTGAAGAAGGGCGCTTCCAAGCCATCCGGCAGCATCTCCCTCAGCTCCTAAGAGCACCCGTGGGCCTTCCGCCCACCTCACGGGCGTGAGCCCCGAAACCCTCAGCGGCCGCGATCAACCGATCCGGCCGCTTAGGTCTGCCTAAGGCCTTCCATTTGGTACCTTGTCAGTTATGGCTACCAGCAGAAATCCACTCGCGGGAGTCTCGCCACACGAGTTCACCACCGAACAGCTCGACGACGCCCCCACCATTTGCTCCACCTTCACCGGAGAGCAACTCGCTGGCACCGCAAAACCCGGAAAAATCATCCTCTGCCTGGAGTTCTACACCGGCTGGGGGCACGACATCCTCGACGGCACCGCCTTCGGCGCCGAACTGAACGCGAAGATCAAAACCTTCCTCAAGGACAACGGGGCCGAACTCCAGTTCATCCGCCGCCCCGGCCGGGAAGGCCAGGACCGCCGCCAGAACAACACCCGGGTGCTCTATATCGCCTGGGCCACCGGCACCGAACCCGTCCTCGAGAGGATGAACCTGCCCAGCGTGGAGACCCTCCTGGACCTCGATCTGAGCACCCCGGGCAATACCCCGGGTGCTCGCCGCGTCGACCACCCCATCCTGCTGGTCTGCACCCACGGGCGCCGTGACCGCTGCTGCGCCGTCCGTGGCCGCCCGCTCGCCGCCGCGCTAAGCAAGCGCTTCGACGAGCCCGGCGTAACCGGGGACGAAGGCATGCCGGGGAGCCAGCCCGCCGCGAACCCCGCGCTCACCCAGAACCACGCCGACGCCGCCGGAGTGGGAGCCGGACCGGTGGACCCGAAGCACGCCGAATTCGACGATCACTCCTCGGTAGACCCCATCGACCCGATCATCTGGGAATCTTCCCACACCAAGGGACACCGCTTCGCGCCCTCCATGCTCCTGTTGCCCGCCAACTACTCCTTCGGCCGCATGGCCGAGGGCGGGGCCCGCAGCATGGTGGAGCACGCCCAGCGCGGCGAGCTCTGGCTGCAGGGCAACCGCGGCCGCGGCTGCCTCGACCCCGCCAGCCAAGCCGCCGAACTCCGCGTGGCCCACGAGCTCGACGACCGCGGTCTGCCCGTCGGCCTCGCCGCGCTGACGTCCTGGGAAGAAACCCCGCAGAACAGCGACGAGGACACCACGCAGTCCGCCGCCGACGTCGCCGTCCGCGTCGTGGAAGATACCGCCTCTGGGCTGCGCTTCCGGGTCCGCATGGAGCGCCGGGACAGCGTCATGGTCGTGTCCTCCTGCGGAGATAACCCCAAGCGCTCGAAGTCGTGGATCGCCGTCGACTGCGAGGAGATCCTTGGCTAACCCGCGGCGTACCGAAGAGAGGAACCTCGACCAGGGCGGCATCCGCCACGCCATCGGGCTGGCCATGCCGGTGGGCCTCGGCATGGTTCCGCTCGGCCTGGCCTTCGGCATCCTGCTGACCCAGATGGGCTTCGCGTGGTTCTGGGCGCCGATCTTCTCCGTGGTGATCTACGCCGGCTCCATGGAGTTCCTGGCGCTCAGTCTCGTCACCGGGGGAGTGGGGCCACTCTCGGCCGCGCTCTACGGGCTGCTGGTGAACTTCCGGCACGTCTTCTACGCCCTGAACTATCCGCTGCACGTCATCCGCAGCAGGCTGGCCCGCGCCTACGGCATCTACGCGCTGACGGACGAGACCTATGCGATCGTCAGCGCCAACCCCAATCAGCGTTTCACCGGCCGCCAGGTCATCGCCATCCAGATCGTCCTGCAGTGCGCGTGGGTCGGTGGGGGAGTCCTCGGCGCCCTCTTCGGCGACGCCATCCCCTGGAAACTCGAGGGCATGGAATTCGCGCTCACCGCGCTGTTCGTCGTGCTGCTGATCGAGTCCTTCCTCGCCACCAGGGACGTCTCCCTGGTCCTCACGGCCGTGGTGACCGCCGCGGTGGCGCTGCTGGTCTCCCCGGGCAACATGCTGATGATCGCGATGCTGCTCTACTTCGCCGTGCTGCTCGCCCGTTTCTACCTCCCGGGCCTGGACCGCGCCCTCCAGCTGCGCTGGCGCACCGGGGACGAAAGGCAGGAAGTATGAGCCCCCAGCCCACAGTTCTGGCCGCCGAGGCTGTCCACGCCGCCGAGGCTGCCGGCAGCTATGGCCTGCCCGCGGGCGTGAGCCTCGGCACCACCATCGGCGTGCTGCTCCCGCTCTGCATCGTCACCGTCGCCCTGCGCGGCCTGCCCTTCGCGGCCCTGCGCTCCTTCCGGGAATCCAAGCTCGTCGCATGGCTCGGCATGGGCATGCCCGTGGGCGTAATGAGCATCCTCGTGATCTACACCGCCGCCGACCGGATGGCCGCCCCCGGCGGCCTGGCCTCCCTGCTCATCGCGGTGGCTTTCACCACGGCCTGGCATCTGTGGCGCCGCTCCGCCACCCAGTCCATCCTGCTGGGGACGGTGTTCTACGTGCTGCTCGTCAACCTCGTCTTCTAGACGACGACGCCGCGCCCACCGCCGAACCTGTTCGTCACCGTCGCCCGCCCCCGCGGCAGCGCACACCGGTCCTCGCGCTCACCCCCCCGCTCGGCCAAAGCCCATTCGCTCCAGGCTCACTCGGTCCAGGCCCAGCCCCGCTTTAGACAGAAAAAAGAACGCCGCCCCCGCACCGAAGTGCAAGGGGGCGACGTCCTCAAAAGAGGGGCACAAAACCCCGGAGAAGGGTGAGCTTCTAGCGGCGCATAACCTTCTTGGCCAGCCAGTTACCGAACAGCTGAGCAGCCTGGACGATAACGATGATAACCAGCACGGTGATCCACGTGACCTCGTCATTGAAGGCGCGGTAACCGTAGACAATCGCGAAGTCACCCAAACCGCCAGCGCCGATGTAGCCAGCCATCGCGGACATATCCACGATCGCGATGAACATGAACGTAAAGCCCAGGATCAACGGCCCCAGGGCCTCCGGGATAATCACCGTGAAGATGATCCGCAGCGGCGAGGCACCCATGGACTTCGCCGCCTCGATCACGCCCGGGTCGATGGTGACCAGGTTCTGCTCCACGATGCGGGCCGCGCCGAAGGTCGCGGCGATCACCATGCCCAACACCGCGGCCTTCAGACCGATACGGCTACCCACCAGGGCGTCGCTCAACGGACCGATGGCGGTGAGCAAGATGATGAACGGAATCGGGCGAACAAAGTTCACCAGGAAGTTAATCACCCAGTAGATGGGCTTATTCGACAGCACCCCGCCCGGGCGGGTGGTGTACAGCAGCATGCCGAAGACCAGGCCCAGCAGGCCACCGATGACGAGGGTGGCCAGCACCATCGTCAGGGTGTCGTAGATCGCCTGGGTGAAAGTGCCGCCCAGCCGGTCCCAGTCCATCGCGGCGAGCACGAGGGTGTCCGGGGACGCGGTGGCAGGGGCGGTAGCGGCTGTGGTGGCGGTGGAGCCCGCGGCGGTCGGGAAAGTAGTCAGCGCGCTCATCGGATCTCCTCAATATCGGTTCGCTGGGACAGGTCGGCGTAGAACTTCTCGATCGCTGCCTCACCGGCGGCGTCCTGAGCGGTCACGCGCACGGTCAGGCGGCCGAAGGAGTGGTTCTGCAGGGTGGTGACCCCGCCGTGGACGATGTTCACGCTCACATCCGTAGCCGAGAGCTCGGAGACGGCGTCGAAGAAGCCCACACCCTGGTTCATCGTGATGGTGAACAGGCGGCCGTCGCCGGCCTGCAGGGCGTCCGCCTCCACGTTGTCCGGGGTGTTGCGCAGGGAGGTAGCCACGAAGTTCTTCGCGACCTCCGTCTGCGGGTTGGAGAAGACCTCGTAGACCGAGCCCTGCTCCACCACGCGGGCGTTGGACATGACGACCACCTGGTCGGCGATGGAGCGGACGACCTCCATCTCGTGGGTGATCACCACGATGGTGATGCCCAGCTCCTCGTTGACGCGGCGCAGCAGCGCGAGCACGTCGCGGGTGGTGGAGGGGTCCAGCGCGCTGGTTGCCTCGTCGGCGAGCAGCAGGCTCGGGTTCGTCGCCAGGGCGCGGGCGATGCCCACGCGTTGCTTCTGGCCGCCGGAGAGCTGCTCCGGGTAGCTGCGGCCCTTATCAGCCAGCCCCACGAACTCCAGCAGCTCGGCGACGCGCGCCTCGCGCTCGGCCTTCGGCATGCCCTGCAGCTTCAGAGGGTAGGCGATGTTGCCCGCCACGGTGCGGGAGGAGAACAGGTTGAACTGCTGGAAGATCATGCCGATATCGGAGCGCAGCTTGCGCATCTCCGGTTCCTTCAGCGGGACGATGTCCTGCCCGTCGAGCAGGATCTCGCCGCTGGTTGGCTTGTCCAGCCCGTTGATCTGGCGCACCAGCGTGGACTTGCCCGCGCCGGAGTAGCCGATGATGCCCACGATGGAGCCCGGCTGGATGGTGATGTTCACGTCCTCCAGAGCGGTGATCGACTTGCGTCCCTGCTTGAAGACCTTGTGGACGTTGCGAAATTCGATTCCCGTTCCCGTGCGGTCGCCCCGCGGGGTTGCGGGGCCGGCCGTGTCGGGGGCGGCGGATGTGCCTTGGGCCATTGGGGTGCCTTCCGGTTTAAAAGGCGTGCCTCGGCTGGCGGGCTGGTGGGCCGGCCATGCGAGACACGCCTTTTTGGGGGTTGGGTTTTACTGCTCCTTGAGCTTCTGCTGGGTGGTGTCCAGCACCTTCTGCAGCTCATCGCCGGACATGGTCACGGCGACGGAGGTGCCCTTGGTCTGCTCGTCGATGGCGTCCTGGACCGGCTTGGAGTGCCAGATCTCGACGAGCTTCTTCAGGTCCTCTTCGTCCTTGCGGTCCTTGGTGGTCACGAAGCCGTTGATGTACGGCTGTGCCTCCTCCTTCTCCGGGTCGTCCTGGAAGATGGCGGTCTTCGGGTCGATGTCCGCGCGGTCCAGGAAGGAGTTGTTGACGATGGCCGGGGTGCCGTCGAGCCAGGAGGTAGCGGTCTGGGCTGCGTCGACCGGGGTGACCTTGATCTTGGACTTGTCGGTGTCGATGTCAGCCGGGGTCGGGGTCAGCAGACCTTCCTTCTTCAGGGTGACCAGGCCAGCCTGGACGAGGACGTTGATGGCGCGGCCCTGGTTGGTGGAGTCGTTCGGGATGGCGACCTCGCCAGCCTTCTCGACGTCCTTCAGGTCGGAGTGGTCCTTGTAGTACAGGCCCAGCGGCAGGATCTCGGTGGCGCCGACCGGTGCGAGGTCGGTGTTGTTGCCGTTGTTGTACTCGGCCAGGAACATCATGTGCTGGAAGTTGTTGACGTCGATCTCGCCGTCGGTCAGCGCACGGTTCGGGATGGAGTAGTCGTTGAAGGACTTGATCTCGGTCTTCAGGCCGGCGTTATCCAGCTCCTGCTTGAAGACCTGCCACTGCTTCTGCTCGGAGTCGGTGGTGCCGATGACGATGGTGTCGTCGTCGTTGCCGCCGGAGCAGGCCACGAGGCTGAAGCTGGTGGTCAGGGCGATCGTCGCGGCCAGGGCCTTGCGTCGAAGAGTCATGGTGATCCTCCTAGATCTGGGGGTGTCCGCCGTGTGCCGTCGTTGGCACGGGTGTTTTTTGTTTGGCGGGTCACTGTTTGTTGAAGGCAAATTTAGCACCGTGGGGCAGCATGGACAACTTGGTCTATTTTCTTGTCATTTATGCACGTGGTGTCGTCGATTTCTGCCTTGAGGGAATGGCGGTACTGGGGCGGTAGGCAGGGGTGAACGCTGCGCTATATCGAATGGGTGTTTGATTTAGGGTAGGGTTCTTTCCGTGACGTATACGCGCGGATTCAACAACCCCAAGGCCCTCAGTTGGTCGCGGATCGAGCGTATTCTTTCGGGGAAAACCACAGGTGAGAGCGTTGAAGCCCGATCTCGGAACGAGGTGGGGCGTGGCGAGCAGGGCGGTGGCCGACGTGGCGATTACCCCGGCGAGGCCCAGTCCGCGGAGCGGCTTGACCTCAGGCGCGGGAAGCAGCCTGATGGGATCCGCGGGGCGCGAACCGCGGCGGGGGAACCTGGGGGTAGGGCGCGCGCAGCCGCAGCGCACGTGGAGTTCGCGGAGCTGCGCGCCGCCAGCAGCTATCACTTCCTCCACGGCGCCAGCGAACCCGAGGAACTGGTGGAGCAGGCCATCGCACTCGGCATCACCGCGCTGGCCTGCCTCGACCGGGACGGCATGTACGGTGCTGCGCGCTTCGCCACCGCCGCCGCAGAGGCAGAGGGCGAGCTCAAGACCGTCTTCGGGGCGGAGCTCAGCCTCGACGGGGCTCAGGCCCCCGGCCTGGCGGTGCTCTGCCGCGGCCAGGAGGGCTACCGGCGGCTTAGCCGCAGCATCACCACCGCCCGGATGACCCACCGGGATAAGGACGCGGTCGAATACCCCAGCCTCGACGAGCTCGCCGAAGCAGCCGGCGGGCACTGGCGCGTCCTCATCGACGCCGCCCAACTCGCCACCCCCGGCCGGGCTGCTGAACTGCTCGACGCCTTCGGTGCGCAACACTGCCTCGTGCAGCTGCAGCTGAGCATGGACCCGGCCGACGTGGACCACAACCAGGCCCTCCACGCCTTCGCCACCACCCACGGGCTGCGCGAGATCCTCTCCTCGCAGCCCACCTGCGCGACCCCCAGCCAGGCCCGCCTGGCTGGGGCCAAAGCCGCCCTACGGCGGCGCTGGGACGTCGCCCGCGCCGAACCCGTTACCCACCCCATGGGCGGATCCTGGCTGCGCTCCGGGGCGGAACTGCGACAGCTCGCCGGGGACTGCGCCTGGCTCGCGGAAGCCACCGCAACCAGCGTGGACGTCGCCGAAGAATGCGCCTTCACACTCAACCTCGTCGCCCCGGAACTACCGCACTTCCCCGTGCCGGAAGGCCACAGCGAGATGTCCTGGCTCCGCGAGCTCGTGGAAAGAAACGGCACCCACCGCTACGGGTGGCGCGGCTCCACCGCAGCGGCGCAGAAGGCCTGGGAGGTCATCGACCGGGAGCTCGACGTCATCGAAAAACTGGGCTTCCCCGGCTACTTCCTCATCGTCCACGACATCGTCGACCACTGCCACAGCAACAACATCCTCTGCCAGGGGCGCGGCTCGGCGGCGAACTCCGCCGTCTGCTTCGCACTCGGCATCACCTCCGTCGACGCCGTCGCCGCCGGCCTGCTCTTCGAACGCTTCCTCTCCCCGGAACGCGAAGGGCCGCCGGACATCGACCTCGACATCGAATCCGGACGTCGCGAGGAGGTCATCCAGTACGTCTACCGCCGCTACGGGCGGGATAACGCCGCCCAGGTCGCGAACGTCATCACCTACCGGCGCAAGGGGGCGCTGCGGGATGCCGCCCGCGCGCTCGGCTACCCGGCAGGCCAGGTGGATGCCTGGACCCGAGGTACCGCCGAGGCGCCCGAGCGGGTGCGGCAGCTTGCTGAACAGCTGATCGGCCAGCCCCGCCACCTGGGTATCCACTCCGGCGGCATGGTCATCTGCGACCGCCCCATCGCGGACGTCGTACCCACCGAGTGGGCGCGCATGGAGAACCGCTCCGTGGTGCAGTGGGATAAGGACGACTGCGCGGCCGTCGGACTGGTGAAATTCGACCTACTAGGCCTGGGCATGCTCGAAGCCCTGCATCATGCCATTGACCAGGTGGCCATCCACCGCGGCCGCCACATCGAGCTGTGGCGCCTGGCCCCGACCGAGGAAGCGGTCTACGAGATGCTCAGCCGCGCCGACGCGGTGGGCGTATTCCAGGTGGAGTCCCGCGCCCAGATGAACACCCTGCCCCGCCTGCGCCCCCGGCGCTTCTACGACCTGGTCGTGCAGGTCGCGCTGATCCGCCCCGGCCCCATCCAGGGTGGGTCGGTCCACCCGTTCATCCGGCGGCGCAACGGCCTGGAACCGGTGACCTTCGACCACCCGTGCCTGGAGCCCGCGCTCGGCAAGACCCTCGGCATCCCGCTGTTCCAGGAACAGCTGATGCAGGTCGTGGTGGATGCCGCCGGGTTCACTGCGGCGGAGGCCGATACGCTGCGCCGCGCGATGGGCTCCAAGCGTTCCCCGGAGCGGATGGCGCGGCTCAAGGAGCGCTTCGATGAGGGCCTGGAGCGCACCAACGGGATCGCCGGGGAGGTCGCGGACCGGTTGTGGGAGAAGATCACGGCGTTTGCGGCCTATGGCTTCCCGGAGTCCCACTCCCAGTCCTTCGCCGCACTCGTCTACTACTCCGCGTGGTTTAAGTACCACTATCCGGCGGAGTTCTGCGTGGCGCTGCTGCGCGCCCAGCCGATGGGATTCTACTCGCCGCAGTCGCTGATCGCGGACGCCCGCCGCCACGGGGTGCGGATCCTGCCGGTGTGCGTCAACGCTTCCGGGGTGCAGGCGGACACGGATCTCTCGGCAGGTTCTGCTGCGTCTTCTTCCTCTTCTTTTGACGACGTCAACCGCGCCCGCGGGGTGCACGGGCTGGGGCGGGGCACCGCGGAGCCCATCGGTGCGATCCGGCTGGGGCTGGCATCCATCGCGGGGATCAGCGAGGAGGCGGCCGAGCGGATCGTCGCCACGCGGGAAGAGAAGGGGGAGTACCGGCAGGTCAGCGACCTCTCCCGGGAAGCCGGGCTCAGCGTGGCGCAGGTGGCGGCCCTGGCGCGGGCCGGGGCCTTAGAGAGCCTCGGGCTGGATCGGCGGCAGGCGGTGTGGGCAGCGGGGCTGGCGGCCACGGAGCGGGAGGGCATGCTGCCGGGGACGTCCGCCCCGTCGGTTCCCGCGCTGCCTGGCATGAGCGCCTTCGAGCTGGCTGCCGCGGACCTCGCGGCCACGTCGGTGACCCCGGACGGGCACCCCGTTGAGCTGCTGCGGGGCCAGCTTTCCCAGTGGCACGACCTGCCGGTGCGTGCCGGGGTGCGTCGCGGGCAACGCCGGGGTGGGGCGGCGGTGGTGCCCGCCGTGGATCTGCTGCACGTGCCGGATGGTTCGCGGATCCGGGTGGCCGGGGTGATCACGCACCGGCAGCGCCCGGCCACTGCGGGCGGGGTCGTCTTCCTCGGGGTGGAGGACGAGACCGGCATCGCGAACGTGATGCTCACCCAGGGCTTATGGAAGAAACAGCGGCAGGTGGCGATGACAGCGCGCATCGTGGTGGTCCGGGGGATCGTGCATAACGCGGAGGGTGCGGCCAGTGTTACCGCCGACCTGCTGGAGGCCGTGGAGCCGGAGCTGGGTGGTGCCGCGGCGCTGGGTAGCCCGTCGCGGGATTTCCGCTGAAGTGCCCCGGAGCTGGCTACCGGGTCGGCCGTGGTCGCGGCCCTGGTCGGCGGCGGTGATGGTGAGGACATGCCTGTGGCCGGGGGAGGCGGGGGCGATCACAACGTGGGGAATAACACTTATGCGATTCACCGATTGACAATCAGCGCGCCCACCCTTCAAGATCGGGGGAATGACCACCCCTAGCCCTTCCGGGCGCCCCACCAGCCAGCGGCGCTATATGCTGCGGCGAATCATCGCCCTCGCGCTGGCAGCCGTGGCCATTGGGCTCGCCGCCGGGGCCGGGGTGTGGCTGCAGAAAAATACCGGCTGGAGCGTCGACTACCTCACCCGAAAAAGCCGACACAGCCTGGTCAGCGAACGCACCGAGCACGAATCCGCCGTGGCCATCCCGGAGCGCTCGAGCCGGACGGCGGGGACCAGCAACGACCGCACCCCGGGGGCAGGCGGTACCGGGGAGGACCAGGCCGGCGCGGGCAGTGAGCCCAGCACCCGTGGGGGTAGCGGGGGAGAAGCCAGCCAGGGTGCTGCCACGGACCCAGCCACGAGCACCAGCCCCGCGCCCGTGCTGCGCAATACCCAACACTCCGCCCCGCTGCGGGGTGCCCCACGCCCCGGGCACAATGGCCAAGTCCAGCTGACATCGGGCGGACTGAACCGCCAGGCAGTGTTGCATGTGCCCGCCGACGCCCTGCCCCGCCAGTCCCAGACCACCCGGCCCAAGCCGCTGATCCTCGCCTTCCACGGCTATGGGCAGTCCGGCGCAGCCATGGCCCGCTTCGGCGACCTCGCCCGGGACGGCGCCATCGTCGCCTACCCCGACGGCGTCGACAAGGCGTGGGCGGGCGCACCTTATGCCACGGCCACCGGGAAGCAAGACCTGGCCCTGGTCCGGGACCTGATCAACCGCATTGCCGCCACCTACCAGGTCGACGACCTGCGCATCTACGCCGCGGGAATGAGCAACGGCGGCGGCTTCGTCGCAAAGCTCGCTTGCGAGATGCCCCAGGAATTCGCCGCCTTCGCCTCGGTCGCAGGGGCCTATTACAAGGGCACCTGGCAGAACTGCGCAACACGGGCACAGCGTGGCAAAGAACACCCACAGTTCCACGGCAGCAGGGCGACGTCCTTCCTCGAAATCCACGGGGAGGACGACAGCCGCATCCACTACGAGGGCGGCTCCCGCTACGGCACCCCGTACCTCGGGGCGATGAGCTTCACCTCCGCCTATGCACACCGTGCCTCCTGCTTCGGGGCCCCCGCGGTCCGCAACGTCACCCCCATTGTCCGCCGCTACCAGTGGCGCGACTGCGCGGCGGATAAGGACGTCATGCACATCGCGGTGAAGGGGATGGGGCACACCTGGCCCGGCGAGGGCGAAGCCGCCCGGCCCGGTGAGTCCGGGATTGCCGGGGTGCGTAACGACGGGGGCCAGCAGGAAGCGAACCCCACCCGTGCGGTCAATGCCGGGGCGGAGATCTTGAGTTTCTTCACCCGCCACCGGAAATAGGGTCCTCCGGGGCGGCTGCTAGGGTTAGACCCGACCAACGCGGGAGTCCGGGAGAAAGTCCGGGCTGAGAGGGCGCCAGCACCGTGGTGCCGACCGATGAACCTGATCCGGATCATGCCGGCGATAGGGAGGATAAGCGTGAGCATCACGCCCGAAAAACCATCACAGACCAGCGAAGCCCACGGCTTCTCAGGTGAGCAGCAGGCTGCCCAACATAGTAGATCTTGGCGCGTGGTGGACATCATCGTCGCCGCCGTGCTCGGCGTGGCCTGCGGCCTGATCTTCTGGGTCTGGAACGGCATTGGGGGCGCGGCCTACGGCGTGTTCGACGCTGCCACCCCGGGCCTTGGCGGGCTCGCGGTCGGCATCTGGCTGCTCGGCGGCGTGCTGGGCGGGCTGATCATCCGCAAGCCGGGCGCGGCACTCTTCGTCGAGGTGCTCGCCGCCGTCGTTTCCGCGCTGCTGGGTAACCACTGGGGCATAGAGACCGTTTATTCCGGCCTGGCCCAGGGGCTGGGCGCGGAGCTGGTCTTCGCGATCTTCGCCTACCGCCGCGCCGGGCTGGGCGTGGCCATGGCCGCCGGTGCTGTGGCCGCCATCTTCGAATTCATCCTGGAGCTGGCGACCAGCGGAAACTACGCGAAGTCCCTGGCCTTCAACGCCACCTACCTGTCCACCATGATTCTCTCCGGCATCGTGCTGGCGGGCCTGGTGGGCTGGCTGCTCGTCCGCGGTTTGGCTGCTACCGGGGCGCTCGACCGCTTCCCGGCGGGCAGGCAACGCCAACAACTGGTTTAGGCCGCTCAAGGGGAGAAAACCATGACGAGCCACGGGCGGCCGCCGGGCGGGGCGGTCGTGGAGATCACCGACTTCGGCTGGCGCCACGCCGGCCGGAAGAACCCGGCCATCGCGAACATCACCGCACGCCTGGAACCCGGGGAGCGCGTCCTGTTGCTCGGGGCCTCGGGCGCAGGTAAATCCACCCTGCTCGCCGGTATCGCCGGGGTGCTGGGGGATGCCGAGGACGGCGAGCAGCGCGGTGCCATCCGCTTGGACGGCAAGGACCCGGCCCAGGCCCGGGGCCTGGTCGGCATGGTGCTGCAGGACCCGGACTCGCAGGTCATCGCCGCCCGGGTGGGCGACGATGTTGTTTTCGGCTGCGAGAACCTCGGCATCCCGCGGGAAGAGATGTGGCAGCGCGCCACGGAGGCTCTACGCACCGTCGGGCTGGGGGAGCTGGACCTCGACCGGTCCACCCACCGGCTCTCCGGCGGGCAGAAGCAACGGCTCGCGCTGGCCGGGGTGCTGGCCATGCGCCCCAGGGTGATTGTGCTGGACGAGCCCACCGCCAACCTCGACCCGGAGGGCGTGGCCGAGGTGCGCGACGCCGTCATCCGGGCCTGTGAGGACACCGGCGCCACACTGATCGTGGTCGAGCACCGCGCAGCCACCTGGGCCGGGCACGTCGACCGCATCCTCGTGCTCGGGGAGACTAACCCCAGCGGCGTGGAGGAGCAGGTCAGTGCCGGGCGGCAGGCCGGGGGAGTGCTTGCAGACGGCCCGGCCGAGCAGATTTTGGAGACTCATGCCGAGCGGCTCGCCGAGGCTGGTATCTGGGTGCCGGGGGTCGCTCCCGCGCTGCGCCGCATGGGCACCCCGCCGCCCGAGCTGGGCGCGTTGAAGGCCGCGCCCGGTTCAACTGGCAACCAGGGCCATGCTGATCACCAGAACCATGCTGGCAACCGAGGCACCGTTGCCCACCCGATCGACGCTGAAACAACCATCGACGCTGCGTCCCTGCACGCAGACGGGGACGCCCACGCGAGCGGGAAGCCACTGCTGCGCACCCGCGACCTGGCCATCGGCTGGGGCCAGCACACCATCCGCACCGGCATCACCGCTGTCCTGGAGCCGGGGTCCACCTGCCTGACCGGCGGCAACGGCACCGGAAAATCTACCTTGGCGCTCACCCTCGCGGGCCTGGTTCCCGCGGCGGGCGGGGAGCTGGACGCCAGTGGGCTCCAGCCTGCCAAGCACAGGCGCCGGGAAACCCCGGACCCCCGCAGCTGGCGCTCGAAGGACCTGGTCCGCCGCATCGGATACGTCTTTCAAAGCCCGGAGCACCAGCTGGCCGCCCGCACCGTCCGCGACGAGCTGCTGCTCGGCCCCAAGGCTGCCGGGATGGATGCCGCCGCAGCCGAGCGGCGTGCCGATGAGCTGCTGGGCACCCTCGGGCTGAGTCACCTCGCGGCCGCCAACCCCTTCACCCTCTCGGGTGGGGAGAAACGCCGGCTCTCAGTGGCCGCGGTGCTGGCCACTGAGCCGCGCCTGCTGATCCTGGACGAACCGACCTTCGGCCAGGACCTCAACACGTTCACCGCCCTGGTCGGGTTGCTGCAACAGCTGGCGGACGGTGGCATGGGCCTGCTGTCCATCACCCACGACGCGGATTACTTCGCCGCGCTGGGCCAGCACCACTGGCACCTTCCCCAGGGCCCCGGCCTGGAGGTGCGGGCATGATCCTGGAACGCATCGACCCATCCACCCGGCTGCTCGCGCTCGCCCTACTCACCACCCCGTTGCTGATCAGCATCGATATTGTCAGCGCCAGCGTGTCCTTCGCGCTGACCCTGCTGGTCGTCGCGCCCCTGTGCGGGGTCGGGCCTGCCCGGCTGTTCCGCCGGGCTTGGCCGCTGCTGCTCTTAGCCCCGCTGACGGGTGTGAGCATGCTCTTCTACGGGCGGGCCAGCGGGCAGAGCTACTTCGAATGGGGCTTCATCCACATCACCGAGAACTCGGTGCAGCTGGCCATCGCGGTGATGATTCGCGTGCTGGCGGTGGGCGTGCCCGCCGTGGTGCTCACCGCGGACATGGACCCCACCCGCCTCGGCGACGGCCTTGCACAGCTGTGGAAACTGCCCACCCGCTTCGTCATCGGTGCGGTGGCGGGCGTGCGCCTGGTCACGCTATTCCGAGAGGACTGGACGGCCGTGGAGCGTGCCCGCCGCGCCCGCGGCCTGGGGGACGAGGGCAAGCTGAAGCGTGCGCTGCAGCAGTCCTTCAGCCTGCTGGTGCTGGCGCTGCGTCGTGGCGCCAAGCTGGCCACCGCGATGGAGGCCCGTGGGTTTGGCGCCACCCATAACGCCGAGGGCCAGCCCATCGAGCGCACCTGGGCTCGGCAGGCTCATTTCGGCGGCTGGGACTGGGCCGTGGTTGTGGGCTCCTTGGCACTGAGCCTGCTTTCCTTGGGGATCGCCGTGTGGACCGGCCACTTCGTGCTGCTGGGCGTGCAGAATGGCTAGCGCGCCGTGGCTATCGCCCGCAGAAGCCACCCGCGAGCTCACCGCCTGGGTCGCCGGCCAGCGAGGCTGCGGAAATACACAGATCGAGCCCGCTAAAACACCCCACCGCCGTGTGGGGCGCGCCCCGCGGTGGGTGATTCTTATTGACGGTCGCAGCGGCTCCGGCAAGACCCACTTCGCAGAACACCTCATGACCACACTCGGTGCGTCCAGCCACCAGCCCGGCGTATCCCCGAGCACACCCCCGGATCCCAACACCACGCCCCAGCTGGTGCACCTGGAGGATTTCTACCCCGGCTGGGGTGGGCTCTTCGCCGCAGCCCGCATGCTCGCCGCCGAGGTGCTGCAGCCCAATTGCCCGGGCTTTCGCCGCTGGGACTGGGAGAAGAACACCCCCGCGCAGTGGCAGCCCCTGGACCCCGGCCGCCCACTAATTGTCGAGGGCATCGGTGCCCTCAGCCCCGAGGCTCTGGCCGTGCTGCGCCGCCGCGGCATCCCCCACCGGACCCTGGTGCTGGATGCCCCCACCCAGCTGCGCAAGCACCGCGCGCTGCACCGCGACCCCTACTACGCCCCCTGGTGGAACATGTGGGCCGCCCAAGAGCGCGCCCACATCAATCGGCGCCCCGCCCCGGACCTCGTCGTCGCCAACGGTCCCGCGCGAGCGGAGAGCTAAGCCACCGGCACCGGACTCGTTCACATCGGCCCTGTCGACACGGCGGGACCGCACGGCAGGGCCCCACACGGCCCCGCCCGGCTGCCGAACTGCCCGGTTACTGCGGGGTGGAGGTGCGGTAGAGCCCGCCTCGCGCCACGTCCAGGCGCATCCCGGACTCGCGGAGGCGACGCACGTACACCATGCCCAGGCCCGTCGCCGGGGTCAGCACGCCACCTTCAGTTCCCGGCAGCTCCGCCTCATCCTTGAGCAGCGTGAGCGCTGCGGTGCCCAGCATCCGGGAGGTCGAGCGGTAGCCCGGATCTCCCTGGGAGTACAGGGTGGCGATGTAATCCGGCTCCACGTTCGGCGCCGGATTCGGCTTCACGAAGCCGTGGAACACGCAACGGAAGTAGCCGTTCTCCTGCGCCTTGCTCGTCGGACCTTCGCCCGGCTCGGGTGCCCACTGGGAGATGAAGTCCCGCAGCTTCGGCGCCTTCATCGCGGTCAGCATCGTCCAGTTAACCCCACCCATTGCGTAGGCCTGCGCGCGGCCCTTCAGGCCCGGCCCGGTGGACTGGAACTCGCGGTAGCGCAGGGACTTTCCGTACTTGAAGCCGCTCAGCGCATTGGAGCGGCGCACCACGCGGGTGTTCACCGAGGCCATGAGGAAAGGCCCGGCCCAGCCCTCCGGGGCGCCGACGGTCTCGGTCTGCAGCACGCCATAATCCGGCTGCTCGCCCAGCTCCGGCTCCGCCTCGCGATCCGGGCTCAGGGAGTACGGGTCAGCCAGCACGCGCCTCTGCTCCGGGTCGCGCTGTGCGGCCTGGAACTGCTCGCGTGCGGACTCTACGGTGCCGCCGGACATGGCCCCGCGCATGCTGACCAGGTTCGTCACCTCGGCCAGCTTCTTGCCATCCTTGGCCGCGGCCTCGTTGATCAGCAGCATGCCGATATCGGAGGGCACGGAATCGAAGCCACAGGCGTGGATGATGCGCGCCCCGTTGGCCTTCGCCACGTCGTCGTACTTGTCGATCATCTTCCGCATGAACAGCACCTCGCCGGTGGAGTCCACGTAGTGTGTGCCGGCCTCCGCGCAGGCGCGCACGAGGTCCTCGCCGTAACGCACGAACGGACCCACCGTGGAGATCACCACGCGGGTGTTCCTCGCCAGCTCGGTCATGGCGTCCTCGTCGAAGGCGTCCGCCTCCACGATGCGCCAGTCCATCACGCCCTCGTGGATGGTCAGCAGCTGCTGCTTGAGGAAGACCAGCTTCTCGCGGTTGCGGCCGGCCAGCGCGATGGTGACGTCCTTCGGCGCGTGCTCCGCCAGCCAACCCGCGAGGATCTTGCCGACGAATCCGGTCGCGCCGAACAGGGTGATGTCCACCGGGCGCTGCTTTCCGCCGGTCGGGGTCTTCTTGCCTTGCGGTGTGGCGTCCTTCGGTGCATCAGCCATGTCTGATCGACCTCTTTCATCGTCTGATGGGCTTCGTGCCCGATCGTCGGGGTTCTTCCCCTCCATTCTTACCGTGTTCCGGTGCCGTCAGCGCCCGCGGGCGCGGTTAAGGTGAGTGGCGTGTCTTCGCAGCCTTCCACTCCCGCTTCCGCCGCAGGTCGCTCTTCTTCTTTGACGACGTCACCCCGGCCGGCCGCCGATCCGCCCTTCCATATCCTGTTCGACCAGCCGCAGATCCCGCCGAACACGGGCAATGCGATCCGCATGTGCGCGGGCACCGGGGCGGCACTGCACCTGGCGGGCCCATTGGGTTTCAACTTCGAGGAGAAGCACGTCCGCCGCGCCGGTCTGGATTATCACGACTTGGCGGAGGTGCAGCTCCACGAGGATTTCGAGGCCGCGGCCACCCACCTGACCGGGCTGAGCCGTAAGCAGGCAGAGCTGAGTCGGCAGCAGGCAGCAGACGGTGCCCCGCCCCGGGCGAGGGTCTTCGCTTTCACGACGCACGCGGAGACCTGGTTTACGGACGTGGGCTTCCGCCGCGGTGACGTCCTCCTCTTCGGCCCCGAACCCACCGGCCTGGACGAGGCGACTCTGGCGGATCCCCGGATCACCGCGCAGCTGCGGATCCCGATGCTGCCGGCCCGTCGCAGCATGAACCTCTCGAACGCGGCGGCGGTGGCAGCGTACGAGGCCTGGCGGCAGCTGGGTTTCCCGGGCGGGCAGTGACCCGCGTTCGGGGTCTTCGCCCTGAAGTGGGGGAATGGGGGCGCACGCCGGTGGGGTAGCGCTAGGCCTGTGGAATAATGGCGGGCATGGCTGCGATTACCCTGGATGGAAAGAAATACCGCGACGAGATCTTCGCGGACCTGAAGCAACGAGTCGACGCTCTGCGGGACAAGGGGATCACCCCGGGCCTGGCAACGGTCCTGGTCGGTGACGACCCGGCGAGCCACTCCTACGTGCGGATGAAGCACAAGGACTGCGAGCAGATCGGCGTGAAGTCCATCCGCAAGGACCTGCCGGCGGACGTGACCCAGGAGGAGCTCAACGCCGTCATCGACGAGCTCAACGCGGACCCGGAGTGCACCGGCTACATCGTGCAGCTGCCGCTGCCGAAGCACCTCGACGAAAACGCGGTGCTGGAGCGCATCGACCCGGCCAAGGACGCTGACGGCCTGCACCCGGTGAACCTCGGCAAGCTGGTGCTCAACGAGCCCGCCCCGCTGCCGTGCACCCCGAACGGTGCGATCAGCCTGCTGCGCCGCTACGACGTCGAGCTGAACGGCGCGAAGGTCGTCGTCATCGGCCGTGGCGTGACTGTTGGCCGCCCGATCGGCCTGATGCTGACCCGCCGCAGCGAGAACGCCACCGTTACCCTGTGCCACACCGGCACGAAGGACCTGAAGGCGGAGACCATCAACGCGGACATCATCGTCGCTGCTGCAGGCAAGCCGCACATGCTGACCAAGGACATGGTCAAGCCGGGGGCGGCGATCCTCGACGTCGGTGTCTCCCGCCTGGACGGCAAGCTTGCCGGCGACGTGCACCCGGACGTCTGGGAGGTCGCGGGCGCGATCTCGCCGAACCCGGGTGGCGTGGGCCCGCTGACCCGCGCCTTCCTGGTCCACAACGTCGTGGAGCGCGCCGAGCTCCTCGCGGAGCAGGGCGAGAACTAGGGGATTAGAGCTGGAGGAGCTGGGCACGATGCCGGACACCCCGAACGAGCGGGCGGAGGCCGCGCAGATTGGCGCTTATCGCCGACAGCTGCTGGCCAACCCGCACGACCGGGACGTGCCCGCCTCCCCGCTGCCGGTGATCGCGCAGCGGGCGCTCATCGGGGTGTTTTTGCTGCTTCTGGCGGTGGGGGTGTTCTTCATCGCGGCGGATCGTTGGCGCCGCGGCACCACGGCGATGGGGGCAAGCCTGGTGTTCTTGGCCACGATCCGGTGGGTCGTGGACTCCGACGTGCTGGGGATTTTCGCGGTCCGCAGCCGCAAATTTGATTGCTTTTTCGCCGGGGGCGTGGGGCTGTTGATGATGTACCTGGCGATCAGCGTGGACACGCTGGGCAGCTAGGGGGCATCCGGACCAAGTCCTTGCGCGGGGGTCGCGCGGAGCTGGGTATCCCGCGACGCTGGGCGTGGGGGTTGGGTGGCGGTTGTTCGGTGGCCGCCCTTAGCGGTTCCTAGCGGTTGTGGTGCTGCAGGATCTCCGCGCGCTGCTCCGGATTCTCGGCCAGCTCCTCGGCGGCCGTGAGGAACTTCTCAAGCACATTGCCCATCTGGCGGGCCTCGATGAGGAAACCATCGTGGCCGGTGGGGGAGGTGATCTGGGACAGCCCCAGGAAGGCTCCCAGGTTGCGGGAGAGGTGCTCCTGCTGGTGATAGGGGTAGAGGATGTCCGTGTCGATGCCGCAGACCATCGTGGGGACCGTGGAGTTACCCAGGGCGGCGTTCATGCCGCCGCGATCCCGGCCGACGTCGTGGCGGTTCAGGGCATCCGTCAGGGTGACGTAGGAGCCGGCGTCGAAGCGGTTGCGCAGCTTCATCGCCTGCCGGTCCAGGTAGCCCTCGACCGAGAAGCGCTGATTGGGGGAGCGGTACTTACCCAGCGGGTTTTCGCCCCGCTGCGGCTCGGCGCCGAAGCGCTCGTCGACCTCCAGCTCGCCGCGGTAGGTCAGGTGTGCGATGCGGCGCGCCTCTCCCAGGCCCCAGACCGGTCCCATGCCGGCCTCGTAGTAGTCCCCGCCGTGCCACAGCGGGTCGGCCTCGATCACGCGGATCTGCGCCGATTGGATGCCGATCTGCCAGGCGGAGGCGCGGGCGGAGACGGCGATGAGGAGGACGGCGTCCATCATCTCCGGGTAGAGCAGCGACCACTCGAGGGTGCGTGCCCCGCCCATGGAAGCACCGACCACCACGTGGACCCGGGGGATCTCCAGCACGTCGAGCAGCTGCTTTTCGGCCTGCACGAGGTCGCGGATGGATAGGCCCGGGAAGCGGGAGCCCCAGAAGCCACCCTCCGGGTGCAGGGAACCGGGGCCGGTGGAGCCCGCGCACCCACCCAGCGCGTTGGCGCAGAGCACTAGGTACCTGGAGGTGTCGATCGGTTTGCCCACGCCGACCATGTCGGCCCACCAGTCGGTGGCGTTGCCGTCGCCGGTGAGGGCGTGCTCGATCAGCACGATGGGGCGCTCCTCCGGCGGCGTGGATACCGCCGCCTGCTCGGCTGCGTCGTAGAAGGCGTACAGCCGCAGTGAGGTTTCGGGAATGCTTGCGCCCGCCTCGGTGAGCACCTCGCCGATGGGAATATCGGCGTAGGAACCGGAGGCGGGCAGCAAGTCGGAGCGCATAGAAAACCTCGTGAGTTAAATCTGCTCGAAGCCCTGCTCGAGGTCGGCGATGATGTCGCGGACGTCCTCGATACCGACGGACAGGCGAACCGTTGCCTGGGAGATGCCCGCGTTGCGCAGGTTCTCCTCGGTGGACTGCGAGTGCGTGGTGGTGGCCGGGTGGACGACCAAGGAGCGTACGTCACCGACGTTAGCGAGGTCGGAGTGCAGCTTCAGGGAGTCGATGAACTTCCAGGCGGCCTCGCGCGGGTCGGCGTCGCCGGTGGCCAGGTCGAAGGCCAGAACGGAGCCAGTGTACTCCAGGCCCAGCTTCTCCTTGACCTTGTTCCACGGGCTGGACTCCAGGCCGGCGTAGGCGACGCTGGCGACCTTCGGGTGCTTGTCCAGGAACTCGGCGACCTGCTTGGCGTTCTCGTTGTGCTGCTTGACGCGCAGGTTCAGGGTGTCGAGACCCTGGACGGCCAGCCAGGCGTTGAACGCGGAGAGGGTGGCGCCGGTGTCGCGCAGCAGACCCGCACGAGCCTTCAGGCCGAAGGCTGGCTCGCCGAGGTCGGCGTACTTCAGGCCGTGGTAGGCCGGGTCCGGGGTGACGAAGCTCGGGAAGACCGGCTTGCCGTTGCGCTCCTGGGTCCAGTCGAACTTGCCGCCGTCGACGAGGATGCCGCCGATGGCGGAGCCGTTGCCGGTGTAGAACTTCGTCAGGGAGGAGACGGAAACGTCGGCGCCGAGCTCCAGCGGCTTGACCAGTGCTGCGGTAGCCAGCGTGTTGTCGATGATCAGCGGGACCTTGTTCTCGTGGGCAACCTTGCTGATCTCCGGGATGTCCAGGACGTCCGCCTGCGGGTTGGCGAAGGTCTCGCCGAAGAAGGCGACGGTGTTGTCCTGAACGGCGTCCTGCCAGGACTGCGGGTCATCCGGGTTCTCGACGAAGGTGGTGGTGATGCCCAGGCGCGGCAGGGTGACGAGAAGGAGGGTCTCGGTGCCGCCGTAGAGGCGTGGGGAGGCGACGATGTGGTCACCGGAGTTCGCGACGTTGATCAGCGCGGCGGTGATGGCAGCCATGCCGGAAGCGAAGGCGACGGCGTGGACACCACCCTCGAGGGTGGCGAGGCGGTTCTCGAGGACCTCGACCGTTGGGTTGGTCAGGCGGGAGTAGATCGGGCCCGGATCCTCGAGCGCGAAGCGCTGCTTGGCGTGCTCGGCGTTGTCGAAGACGTAGCTGGTGGTCATGTGGATCGGCAGGTTACGGGAACCGGTCGGGTCCAGGGTCTGGCCGGCGTGGATCTGCTGGGTGGCAAAGCCCCACTCTGCTGCGTTGGAGTTGTCGTACTTTGGCATGGTTTTCCTGTCTCTTTCGTGTGTTTGAGTCTGTGTTGTGAATCGTGGCGATCCGGGTGGATTGTGCCGCTCGATCGCTGTGTGGTGACTCACTTTATAGTCCCCGCTGAAAAAAGTAAACCGCTCTGTCTATTTTCGGGGTCTTTATGCGTTAACGGTGCAGGTCAAGAGCGTTTAAAAATTTATACCACTTAGTCTACTTTTGGGTCTTTTGGGGGCTGTTGCTCGGTGGTCCTGGGGTCGTATTGGCGGTTTTTAAGTACCGCTCGGTATGGGTTCATGCGGTGGGTGGCAGCAGCGCACGAAGCGCTGTTTTGCACCGCATCGGATGGGAGGTAGGAGGTCTGGGCTTCAACACTTTTGGCGGAAAAATTGCGGGTCGCACCTGCAAACGCAGTTGAGTCACTAGGGTGGGGTGGTGCACGGGATAAAGAAAGAATCCCAGCGCAACGAGCAAAAAATCGGGCCCACAAGGCGCCAGAAAGGACCTGCACCATGGCGAATACAGACGCTGCATTCCTGATTGACGCAGAGCCGAGCGTGCTCCAGGTGGCAGTTGGTCGCCCACAACCCAACCCCGCCGGAACCTACGAGCACACCGGCATCGAAAAGCTGCCGCAGTCGCACATCGACGTGCTCGCGCCGGGCCCGAACTACGGCGACGGCAGCGGCGTCGTTGGGGATACGATCGGCGACGATAAGCACCACGGTGGGGCAGATAAGGCCGTCTACGCCTTCGCCCGCGAGGAGCTGGACTTCTGGGAAGGGGAGCTCGGCCGTGAGCTCGTCTACGGCAGCTTCGGGGAGAACATCACCACCGCTGGGGTGAAGTGGTCGGAGGTCTACATCGGCCAGCGCGTGTCCATGGGTAGCGCTGAGCTCGAGGTAAGCGTGCCGCGCACCCCGTGCGCGACCTTCGCCGCCTGGCTCGATGAGAAGGGCTGGGTCAAGCGCTTCGCACAGCATGGCGACTGCGGCGCCTACTTCCGCGTGATTACCGCCGGGCGCATCCGCCCGCTGGACGAGATTCGCTTCGGACCGGTGCCGGAGCATGGTGTCACGATGGGGGAGGCCTTCGCCGCCAAGCTGGGCGATAAGGAAGCCGCCCGCAAGGTTTTCGACGCCGGGGTGCTTCCCGGGCACCACCATGAGCAGCTGGGCCGTCTGCTGAACTGAGACATGAGCAGCGGGGCCGCCCGCTGAACGGCGACCGGGCCGGGGCAGGGGGAGCTCCCGGCTGGCGGAAAAGAAAAACTGGGCCTAGCGGCGCTATCTCTAGCGCGCGAGGCCCAGTCGGCTATATACCTCCGCTGACCCCCTGGGGGCGGGCCTGATGCAGGCCCAGCAGGGGAGGTGTACTAGCCCTCCAGGGAGTTATCCGCTGCAGCGAGATCGTCGATGATCTTGTTGAATGCAGCGACCGGACGCATCACAGCGTTCGCCTTCTCCTCGTCCAGGTGGTAGTGGCCACCCAGCTCCACGGACTTGCCCTGGATGTCGTTGAGCTCCTTGATGACCTCGTCCTCGGCAGCCTCCAGCGAGTCGGCGACCGGGGCGAAGAGCTTGGCCAGGTCGGCGTCGTCCTTCTGATCGGCAAGCGCACGAGCCCAGAACATCGCCAGGTAGAAGTGGGAACCGCGGTTGTCGAGGGTCTTGACCTCGCGCTGAGGGGACTTGCCCTCCTCCAGGATCCGCTCGGTAGCAACGTCCAGCGCGTCGCCCAGCACCGGGGTGCGTGGGTTGTTGTCGGTGTCCGCCAGCTTGCGCAGGGACTCAGCCAGCGCCAGGAACTCGCCCAGGGAGTCCCAACGCAGGTGGTTCTCCTCGGTCAGCTGCTCGACGTGCTTCGGCGCGGAACCGCCAGCACCGGTCTCGAAGAGGCCGCCACCCGCGATCAGCGGAACGATGGAGAGCATCTTCGCGGAGGTGCCCAGCTCCAGGATCGGGAACAGGTCGGTCAGGTAGTCACGCAGCACGTTACCGGTGACGGAGATGGTGTTCTTGCCCTCGCGGATGCGGTCCACGGAGAGCTGGCAGGCCTCGACCGGGGAGAGGATGCGGATATCCAGGCCCTCGGTGTCGTGGTCCTTCAGGTACTTCTCGACCTGGGTTGCCATGTTGCGGTCGTGGGCGCGCTCCGGGTCCAGCCAGAAGACGGCCGGGTCGCCGGTCTTGCGGGCGCGCTCGACGGCCAGCTTCACCCAATCCTGAACCGGGATGTCCTTGGCCTGGCAGGCGCGCCACAGGTCGCCCTCGGAGACCTCGTGCTCCATGAGCACGTCGCCGGCCTTGTTGAGGACCTGGACCTTGCCGTCCGCCTCGATCTTGAAGGTCTTGTCGTGGGAGCCGTACTCCTCAGCCTTCTGCGCCATCAGGCCGACGTTCGGGACGGTGCCCATCGTGGTCGGGTCGAATGCGCCGTTCTTGCGGCAGTCGTCGATGACGACCTGGTAGACGCCTGCGTAGGAGGAGTCCGGCAGCACGGCCAGGGTGTCCTGACGGGCGTCGTCCTTGTTCCACATCTTGCCGGAGTCACGGATCATGGCCGGCATGGAGGCGTCGACGATGACGTCGGACGGGACGTGCAGGTTGGTGATGCCGCGGTGGGAGTTGACCATCGCCAGATCCGGGCCGTCTTCCAGGCCCTTGTCGAATGCGGTGCGGATCTCCTCGCCGTTGTCCAGCTCGGACAGGCCGTCGAGGATGGCAGCCAGGCCGTCCTCACCGTCGAGGCCGGCGGCCAGCAGCTCCTCGCCGTACTGCTCGTAGACGTCGGAGAAGTAGGCGCGCACTGCGTGGCCGAAGATGACCGGGTCGGAGACCTTCATCATCGTTGCCTTCAGGTGCACGGAGAACAGCACGCCCTCAGCCTTCGCGCGGGCGACCTGGGCGCGCAGGAACTCGTCGAGCGCTGCCGCGCGCAGGACGGTGGAGTCCACGATCTCGTTCTTCTGTACCGGCAGGGAGTCGCGCAGCACAGTGGTCTCGCCGTTGGCCTTCACCAGCTGGATGCGCAGGTCATCCTCTTCCGGCATGATGACGGACTGCTCGTTGTGGCGGAAGTCGTTGGCCTCCATGGTCGCCACGTTGGTCTTGGACTCGGCGGTCCACTCACCCATGGTATGCGGGTGGGTGCGCACGTAGTTCTTCACGGCCTTCGGCGCGCGGCGGTCGGAGTTACCCTCGCGCAGCACCGGGTTCACGGCGGAGCCCATGACGGAGCTGTACCGGGCGTAGGCGTCCTTCTCCTCCTCGGTGTTGACCTCGAGAGGGAAGTCCGGCAGGTCGTAGCCGGCCTTCTGCAGCTCGCCGATGGCTGCGCGCATCTGCGGGACGGATGCGGAGATGTTCGGCAGCTTGAGGATATTGGCCTCAGGGGACTGGGTCAGCTCGCCGAGCTCCTTGAGAGCGTCGTTGACCTGCTGCTCCTTCGGGAGCTTATCGTTGAAAGCGGCCAGGATACGACCTGCCAGCGAGATGTCACGCGTTTCCACGTCCACGCCGCAAGTCGATGCAAAAGCTTCCACGATCGGCTTCAGCGAATACGTGGCCAGAAGTGGGGCCTCGTCGGTACGGGTGTAAATGATCTTGGCCATAAGGCGGTATCTCCCTGCTTTCACATCGTTTTCGGTGAACCGTTAAAAGTCACTCGATTTTTATCGTGCTACCCAGCTTACGTGAAGTAGAAAAATCGTGAATCATACGGGTACTGTCGCAACTTCGCTTGCGAAAGGCGAAAAAAGTTATTAAAAATATTGATTCTTTTTCGTTACTTCGTATTCATCCGGCCCAGCCAAAGAATTTCAGGAAGCGTGCCCCGTGCCAACCATGCCGAATCGCCGCCCCGTGCCAACACAAACCACCATGGGCAGCCGCAGGAGAATCATCACCATGCTGGCCATCGCGCTCGGTGGCTTCGGCATCGGTACCACCGAGTTCGTGGCGATGGGGCTGCTGAACCTCATCGCCGAGGATTTCCAGATCTCGGAGGCCACGGCCGGGCACGTCATCTCCGCCTACGCCCTCGGCGTGGTGGTGGGTGCCCCGCTCATCACCACGCTGACCAGCACCGTGCCGCGCCGTCGCCTGGCACTGGTGCTCATGATCGCCTTCACGATCGGTAACGGGCTGACCGTGCTGGCCAGCAGCTATAACATGCTGCTGATCAGCCGCTTCATCGCCGGCCTGCCACACGGTGCCTACTTTTCCGTCACCGCGCTCATCGCCGCCTCGATGGCCCCGCCGGGGCAGCGCGGCAAGGCGGTGGCCTTCTCCGGGCTGGGACTCTCGGTGGCCACCGTCGCAGGTGTGCCCGCCGCGCAGTGGCTGGGCACCCACTTCGGATGGAACTTCGCCTTCCTGCTCGTCGCAGTGATCGGCCTGGTGACCTTCGTGGCGCTGTATATCTCGCTGCCGCACATGACCCTCATGCCGAAGAGCAACCCGATCACCGAGCTCGGCGCTCTGATCAACCCCCAGGTACTGCTCACCCTGGCGATCGGCACGGTCGGCTTCGGCGGCATGTTTGCGGTCTATACCTATATCTCCTGGACGCTGACCGAGCGTGCAGGCTTCAGCGAAACCCTCATCTGGATTCCCTTGATGGTCTACGGCATCGGCATGGTTTTCGGAACCTGGTTCGGCGGCGTGCTGGCTGACCGGAACCTGGAGTACACCATCGCCGGCAGCCTCATCTGCCTCATCGTGGTGCTGGGCGCGTTCTACTTCACCTCCACCAACGCCATCGCAGGCATCGCCAACTTCGGCCTCATCGGATTCCTGGGCTCCTGCCTGGTCCCGAGCCTGCAGACCCGGCTGATGGACGTCGCCCGGGACGCCCAGAACCTCGCCGCGGCCCTCAACCACTCCGCGCTGAACATGGCCAACGCCGCTGGTGCTGCGATCGGTGGCGCGGTCATTGGCGCTGGCTTCGGCTATGCCGCCCCAGCTCTCGCGGGTGCGGCCCTGGCTGCCACCGGTGCGGTGGTCTGGCTGCTGGCCTTCCTGCTACGACGTCGCCAGCTCGCCACCGCCTAGCCCGCGGCTTACGCGGCTGCTGGTATGTCCGGGCCACGGCCTATATTGGTGGGCATGGGTTTTACTGTCGCTACGGTTAACGTCAACGGAATCAGGGCGGCCGCGAAGGTGCGCCACGAGAACAACCAGGGCATCCTCCCGTGGTTGGCCGCCCACCCGGCTGATGTGGTGCTGATGCAGGAGGTCCGCGCCGACGAGGCGCAGACCGCCAAGGCCATCGCCCCCGCCCTGGAGGACGGCTGGCATCTCGCCCAGGCGCCAGCCGCGGCCAAGGGGCGGGCCGGGGTGGCGATCCTGTCGCGCCTTCCACTGCGGGACGTGCAGATCGGCTTCGGCCACGAGGCCAACCCGGAACACCCGGGCGCGGTGGAGGCCGCCCGCGAGTTCGACGACTCTGGCCGCTACATCGAGGCCACCGTGGACGCCGAGGTCGGGGGCACAACCCAGCCGATCACCGTGGCCTCCCTCTACCTGCCCAGTGGTGCCAGCGGCACCGAGAAGCAGGACGAGAAGTTCCGCTTCCTGGATGCCTTCGCGCCCTTCATGCACCAGCGTGCCGCGGCCGCCGAGGCCGGCGGGCAGCAGATGCTCATCGGCGGTGACTGGAATATCTGCCACCGCCGCGCGGACCTGAAGAACTGGAAGCCCAACCGCAACAAGTCCGGCTTCCTGCCCGCCGAGCGCGCCTTCCTTGACCACGTGCTCGGCACCTACCCGGACGGTGCAACCCAGGTGGGCGATGCGGAGGACTCCGGCCGGGTCGGTAACCCCGCCGGGGCGGCCGAGGACTTCTTCGGTGCCGTGGACTACCAGCCCGGCGAGCTCGCGCAGGCCCGCATCGCGGCAGGCGCCGCCACCCAGCCAGGCTGGCACGACGCCGTGCGCCACCTCCACCCCGAGGAGGACGGCCCGTACTCCTGGTGGAGCTACCGCGGCAAGGCCTTCGACACGAACGCGGGCTGGCGTATCGACCTGCACGCCGTCACCGGTGGACTGCTGGAGCACGCCGCCGCTGCCCGGGTGGACAAGGCGCCCACCTACGACCAGCGCTGGTCCGACCACAGCCCCGTGATCCTCGAGTTCCGCTAAACCCACCGGGAGACGGCATGTTCCTGATCGTCCTCTTCGTCATCGGCATCACCGCCGAAGGCGCGACCGGCGCCCTGGCCGCCGGCCGCGAGCGCATGGACCTCTTCGGCGTGGCCATCATCGCGTGCGTGACCGCCATCGGCGGCGGCTCTGTCCGCGACGTGCTGCTGGGGAACTACCCGCTGGTGTGGGTAGAAAACCCGATCTACCTGGTCTTCGTGCTCGTCGCCGCGTTCATCACCGTGGCCATCCCCGTGATGATGACTTACTTCCACTGGGTCTTCCTCATCCTCGACGCCGTGGGGCTCTCTGTGTTCACGGTGCTCGGCACCCAGATCGCCCTGGGCGCCGGGCACGGGGCGCTCATCGCGATCGTCGCGGCGGTGCTCACCGGCGTGTTTGGCGGCGTGCTCCGCGACATCATGAGTAACCGCGTCCCCCTGGTCTTCCAGGGCGACCTCTACGCCTCCGTCGCGGTCTCCGGATCCATCCTCTACCTGGCGCTCAACGCCGCCGGGGTGAACGACAACGTCAACGCGATCATCGTCCTCGCGTTCACCTTCGGCCTGCGGCTGTGCGCCATCTTCTTCCACTGGTCACTGCCCGTCTTCGAGTACCAAGAGCGCGAGTTCACCCGCGACCGGGAGCACAGCCTGTCCAACCGCCTGCTGAACAAGGCCCGGGAGCTGCGCCCCGCAGGCCCCCGCCAGCTGCGCATCACCGAGGGTATCGCCGGGCTGCGGCACCGCCACCACGGCGAAGACCCGGGGGCAACCGCCACGGGAGAGGGCCCACGCGCCGGGGGACAAGCGGCGACCGAGACGGACGTCGACAAAGAATGTGGCTGCGAATGCCACGGACAGGGGGACGGCGACACGCAGCCGAAACCCGGTGAGTAGCATTAGAAGACATGACAAGCAGCGAAAACCCACAGCACAGCGATAACGGCGCGAAGAAGCAGCGCGTCGTCTCCGGACTCCAGCCCACCAGCGACTCCTATCACCTGGGCAATTACCTCGGCGCGGTCAAGCAGTTCATTACCCTGCAGGATGACTACGACGCCTTCTACTTCATCCCGGATCAGCACGCCATCACCGTGCCGGGATATAGCCCGAAGGACCTGCGCAACCGCACCCTCGCCGGTGCCGCGCAGCTGCTCGCGCTCGGCATCGACCCGGAGCGCTCCACCCTTTTCGTGCAGTCGCACGTCCCAGAGCACAGCCAGCTCGCGTGGGTGCTGATGTGCATCACCGGTGACGGCGAGGCTCGCCGCATGACCCAGTTCAAGGACAAGGCCAGCAAGCAGGGCAACGAGAACACCACCTCCGGGCTCTACGCCTACCCAATGCTCATGGCCGCGGACATCCTGCTCTACCGCCCGCACCTCGTGCCAGTGGGCGAGGACCAGCGCCAGCACCTGGAGCTGACCCGCAACCTCGCGGAGCGCTTCAACTCCCGCTATAAGAAGACCTTCGTGGTGCCGGAGGGCATGATCCCGCAGGGCGCGGCGAAGATTTACGACCTGCAGAATCCGACCGCCAAGATGAGCAAGTCCACCGACAACCCGCGTGGCCTGGTGAACCTGCTGGACGACCCGAAGGTCTCCGCCAAGCGCATCCGCAGCGCGGTGACGGATAACGACAATGAGATCCGCTACGACGTCGAGAACAAGCCGGGCGTGTCGAACCTCCTGGTCATCCAGTCTGCCCTCGGTGACAAGAGCATCGACGAGCTCGTCGCCCAGTATCAGGAAGCGGGCTCCGGCTACGGTGACCTGAAGAAGGACACCGCCGAGGTGCTCGAGGCCTTCTGCTCGCCGCTGCGCGAGAAGTACAACGAGTACATGGACGACCGCGCCGAACTGGAGCGCGTCCTGGCCAAGGGCGCGGAGCGTGCCCGCGAGATCGCTGCGAAGACGGTGGAGCAGGTCTACGACCGCGTCGGTTTCCTGCCAAAGCCCTAAACCGGCACACCGCGAATCTTAAAACGACATAATGAGGTACGTGCCCAGGTCGGCCAACTGCGGTCCGGCGCGTGCCACGAAAAGATCCGACCCCGGATCGACAACCCGAAGCCCCGAAAGCCTGCCCAAGGAAGGATGGACGCGCTGATGGCGAAAACATCAACGACGCCCGACTATGACAAGCTCGACGCCTACGGCGTGGAGCGCAGCCGCAAAGACGACGAAGGGGCGCTGGTCAAGCTCCGCGACAAGTGGCCGTGGTTCGACCACATCATGCGGATGAACGAGCGCTACGGCGAGCAGGGTGGCAACCAGTTCGCCGCGGGGATTACCTACTTCTCCGTCCTGTCTATCTTCCCGCTGACCATGCTCGTGCTGGCGACGGTCGCGATCATCCTGGCGAATAACCAGGAACTGTTGGACAAGGTCATGGACCAGGTGACGTCCATGGGCAGCGGCGAGATGGGTGACACCCTGGGCACCATCGTCGAGGGAGCAATCGATCAGCGTAAGTCCGTGTTCTCCATCGGTCTTCTGCTGGCCCTGTGGTCCGGCCTGAGCTGGATGAATCACCTGCGCATCGGTGCTTCCGAGATGTGGAAGGTCGATAACAGCCCGGAGAATTTCATCAAGGGCAAGCTCTCCGACCTGCTGGGCCTGTTGGGGCTGATCCTGGCCCTGGTCGTGGCCTTCGCCGTCACCACCATCGGTAACTCGGGACTGACGGTCAAGCTGCTTGGCCTGGTGGGGCTGGACGAGGTCCCGGGCATCCGATTCATTACCTTCCTCGTGGCCCTGGTCGTCGCGCTGCTGGCCAACCTGCTGGTGTTCTTCTGGCTGATGGTCTACCTGCCGCGCGCGAAGGTGCCGCGCAAGTCCGCCTTCAAGGCAGCCATCATCGGTGCAGTCGCGTTCGAGATCTTCAAGCAGTTCGCCACGATGTTCTTCTCCAACGCGCTGAGCAACCCAGCGGGCGCGGCGTTCGGCCCGATCATCGGTGTGATGGTGCTGTTCTACTTCATCTGGCGCATCACCCTGTACTGCTCCGCATGGGCAGCCACCACGCCGGAGTCCCTGGCCATGATGACCCCACCGGTGCCACCGGCCGCAGTGATCCGCGTACGCCAGGAGGTTCGCACCGGCTCCACCGACGCCGGCCGCGCCGGGCTGGTGGGTGTCGGAGCCGCCGTGGGTGTGGTCCTGGGTGGGGCCATCCGCTCGATCTTCAAATAAGCCGCCGGTTTCCTCACCGAGCTTCACATGGCGGGGTGGTTAGACCTCCCGCCCACCACCATGGGGCACAGCTGCCGAGTAAGCTGTGCCCCATGATTGATTCGGACGTCATTGCATCCCTGCCCAAGGTCGAACTCCACGACCACCTGGACGGCGGCCTCCGGCCAGCCACGATCGTGGAGCTGGCCGCCGAGATCGGCTACGAGCTGCCCACCACGGACCCCGAGGAGCTGGAGAAGTGGTTCTACGACGCTGCGAACTCGGGCGACCTGCCGACGTACCTGACCACCTTCGACCACACCACCGCCGTCATGCAGACGAAGGAGGCGCTGGTTCGGGTGACCCGCGAGGCCGTCGAGGACTTGGCCGCGGACAACGTGGTCTACGCCGAGCTGCGCTACGCCCCCGAACAGCACCAGGCCAACGGGCTGAGCCTGCAGGAGGTCGTGGAGGCCACCGTGCAGGGCGCGAAGGAGGGCGAGCGCGCCGCCGCCGCGAAGGACAAGCGCATCCACGCCCGCCTGATCCTGTGCGCCATGCGTCATGCCGACCGCGCCACCGAGATCGCGCAGCTGACCGTGGATAACTACCCGATCTCCAGCCCGGGCGAGGGCTACGTGGTCGGCTTCGACATTGCAGGCGCAGAGGACGGCTTCCCGGCCGCCAACCACGCCGAGGCTTTCCAGCTGCTGCGCGAGAACCTCGTTCCCTTCACCATCCACGCCGGCGAGGCCGCGGGCGTGGAGTCCATCAAGGACGCCCTGGTTCAGGGCACCCTCCGCCTCGGCCACGGCGTGCGCATCTACGAGGACTTGAACGCCACCCTCTCCGGCATCGAGCTGGGGCCGGTAGCCCGCCACGTGCGCGACCGGGGCATCCCGCTGGAGATCTGCCCGACCTCCAACACCCAGACCGGTGTTGCCGAAGAAATCGCCGATCACCCCTTCAACCTGCTCTACGAGCTGGGTTTCGTGTGCACCGTACACACCGATAACCGCCTGGTCTCCGGCACGACGATGACCCAGGAGTTCGAGCGCCTCGCGGAGGTCTTCGACCTGGAGTACTGGCAGATGCTGGAGCTGACCACCAACGCGCTGGACCACGCCTTCTGCGATGCCCCGCTGCGCGCCGAGCTGGAGCAGACCGTGATCTACCCGGCCTACGCGAAGCTGGGGGAGGAGCTGGGCTTAAGCACCGTTGGCGGCGCGGCTGCCGGTCACGAGCACGATCACGGCGGCCACGACCACGAGCACATCGGCGGGCCAGGCCAGGGCATCTCCGCGGGCCTGCAGGGCCTGCACAGCCCCAACGGCGCGGCCGGGGCGCTTGGGGAGGACGCCAACCTGGAGCTGTCCATGGAGAACCTCAAGGCGGAGCTGGAGCAGCTCGGCCTGAGCCTCGACGACGAGCCCGGTAGCGACGAGGGCTCCACGGACGAGGGCTCCGCGGAGAAGGAGTAACCACGACACCCCGCCGCCTGCGCCCACGCGCGTGGTGCCGCGGGGCGGGGCGTATCGGCGCGGTATCGATGCAGTACAGCGCGTCTTGAAGGATTCAGAAGGCCCGCTCGCGGTTTGACTTAGGCCTCTGACCTGCGAAAAATCGGGAATCGTGCAGAAAAATAATCCCCGAATCAACACCGCGTTCAAGCGAGCCCTCGCGGTGCTCATGGCGCTGTCGATGGGCACGGTTGCGGCCTGCTCCGCCACCGGCGGTCGCCCGCGCGAGAACGCGAACGGCGAGGGCGGCGCGGCCGGTGGCGTCGATACGCCCCGCTACACCGTCGCGATGATCAGCCACGGCGCGCCCGGCGATACCTTCTGGGACCTGGTCCGCCGCGGCGCGGAGGACGCCGCGAAGAAGAACAACATCGAGCTGCGCTACGCCAGCTCCCCGCAGGCGCCCGACCAGGCCAACCTCGTGCGCAACGCCATCGACTCCCAGGTCGACGGCATCGCGCTGACCATGCCCACCGCCGAGGCGCTGGGTCCCATCGCCCGCCGCGCCACCGAACAGGGGATCCCCACCGTCGGGCTGAACTCCGGCATGGGCCACTACGAGCGCTACGGGGTGTCCGCCTTCTTCGGCCAGGACGAGCACGTCGCGGGTGAAGCCGCGGGTGAGCGGCTGGCCCAGGACGGCGCGAAGAAGGTGCTCTGCGTGATCCACGAGCAGGGCAATCCCTCCCAGGAGGCCCGCTGCGGTGGCGCTAAGAAGGCCCTCCAGGCCAAGGGAGGCGGCACGCTGGAGACCCTCTACGTCAACGGCATGGATATGACCAGCGTGACCTCCACGGTCCAGGCCAAGCTCGCCCAGGACCGAAACATTGACTGGGTTCTCAACCTCGTCGCCCCAGTGGCCCTGGCCTCCGTCAACTCCGCCCGCGCCGCTGGCTCCGATGCCAAGATCGTCACCTTCGACACCGACGCCGAGCTCGTCACCGCCATCAAGGACGGCACGGTGCAGTGGGCCGTGGACCAGCAGCCCTACCTGCAGGGCTACCTTGCGGTCGACGCGCTCTGGCTCGCCAAGCGCAACGGTGCAATTCCAGGTGGTGGCCAGCCCGTGTTCACCGGCCCGGCCTTCGTGGACGCCAGCAACGTGGACAAGATCGAAGACGCCGCGAAGGAGGGGCTGCGCTAAATGTCTGACCCCACACCCGAGCACGCCACCGGCCCGGCAACGGCGGAGAAGAATGCCCAGGCGGCGCCGAACCTGACGTCGTCCCCGGACACAGAAGCCACCGCGGACACCGCAGCCGACGGCGCAGCGGAACAGAACGCAGACAAGGGCGGCGAGAACGCCGTCCTCGCGGCTTTCAAGCGCCCCGAGCTGACCTCCCTGGTCGGCGCGATCCTCATCTTCGCGCTGTTCATGATCCTCGCCCCGGCCTTCCGCAGCGCGGACGCCTTCGCCACCGTGCTGTACTCCAGCTCCACGCTGGGCATCATCGCGCTCGGCGTGGGGCTGCTGATGATCGGCGACGAATTCGACCTTTCCTCCGGCGTGGCCGTGACCACCGCCGCGCTCGCCGCCACGATGCTGAACTACAACCTGTGGCTGAACTCGTGGACGGGCGTGTTCCTTTCCCTGATCATTTCGCTGTCCATCGGCGCGATCAACGGCTACCTGGTCACCAAGACCGGCATTCACTCCTTCCTGATCACCCTGGCGATGTTCCTCATGCTGCAGGGCATCAACCTCGCCGTGACGAAGCTGGTCACCGGGCAGGTCGCCACCCCAACGATCTCCGACATGGAGGGCTACAATTCCGCCAAGGCGTTCTTCGCCTCCAGCTTCGAGGTCTTCGGTGTGGACGTGCAGATCACCGTGGTGTGGTGGCTACTGTTCGTGGCACTGGCCAGCTGGTTGCTGTTCAAGACCCGCTTCGGTAACTGGATTTTCGCCGTCGGTGGGGACGCCGACGCCGCCCGCGCCGTGGGTGTTCCCGTGCGGCGCGTGAAGATCACCCTGTTCATGTTCGTGGCCTTCTCGGCGTGGTTCGTGGGGATGCACAACCTCTTCGCCTTCGACTCGATCCAGGCCGGGCAGGGCGTGGGTAACGAGTTCCTGTACATCATCGCCGCCGTGATCGGTGGCTGCTCGCTGACGGGTGGCCGCGGCACGGCGATCGGCACGGCCATTGGTGCGCTGATTTTCGGCATGACCAACCAGGGCATCGTGTATGCCGGTTGGAACCCGGACTGGTTCAAGTTCTTCCTGGGCGCGATGCTGCTGCTGGCCGTGCTGACCAATAATTCCTTCTCTCGGGTGCAGGGAGGTGCCAAGTGACTCGCGGAAACAAGCGGAAGGACGCGGCGACGGTGACGTCGACCGGGACGGGCGCGGCAGGCGACGTCGTCGCCGATAAGGGCGCCGTTGTTGACGGCGCTGCTGATAAGGACGCCGCCGGCGCCGAGGACGGTGCCACCCCGCCGATCATCGAGATGCGCGGCCTGGAAAAGGCCTATGGCGAGCGGCTGGTTCTCAAGGGTATCGACATGGAGATCCGCCCCGGCACCGTGACCTGCGTGCTGGGAGATAACGGCGCTGGCAAGTCCACGCTGATTAAGGCGCTTTCTGGGCTGCACCAGCCCACCGGCGGCGAGATGCTGATCGACGGGGAGCCAGCGAGGCTGCGCAACCCGAAGGACGCCCTCGACCGGGGGATCGCCACCGTGTATCAGGATCTCGCGGTGGTGGGGCAGATGTCCGTGTGGCGGAACTTCTTCCTGGGCCAGGAGATCACCGGCGCGCTGGGGCGGCTGAAGGCCGACGAGATGCGCAAGATTACCGCCGAGCAGCTGGAGAAGATGGGCGTGAACCTCCCGGATGTGGAGGTGCCGATCAGCACGCTGTCCGGTGGCCAGCGGCAAGTCGTGGCGATTGCACGGGCGATCTACTTCGGCGCGCGCGTGCTGATCCTGGACGAGCCCACCGCGGCGCTGGGTGTGAAGCAATCCGGCATGGTGCTGCGCTTCGTGAAGAGGGCCCGGGAATCCGGGGTGGCAGTCATCTTCATCACCCACAACCCGCACCACGCCTACCTGGTGGGGGATCGCTTCATGATGCTGAACATGGGCGAGCAGGTGATGAACGCTGACCTGGCGGACGTGACGCTGGAGGAGCTCACGGTGGAGATGTCCGGCGGCGGGGAGCTGGACGCGCTGAGCCACGAGCTGCGCAGCTAGCCGCGGGGGCTGGCTGCGGGGGGATCCCAGAGTGGGGGCTGGGCCGATTCTTAAGGGGGGCGATTGAATGCGCTCGACCGGGGCTTTAAGGTGTAGCCGAGAATTAAAAAATATGAGCTAAGTCCCATATTTTTTCATCGAGTTGAGGATTCACTATGACGAACCCGGAGTCGAACGGGCAGCAGAGCAACACGCCTGAGGAGGGCGGGCAGCCCGCATCCCAGGGCGGTACCGCGCAGCCACAGCAGCCGCCGCAGAACTGGCGGGGCCAGCCCCAGCAGGGTTATGGCCAGCCCCAGCAGGCGCAGCAGGGGAATTGGCAGGGCCAGCAGGCACCACAGAACTGGCAGACACCACCCCAGGGCAATTGGCAAGCACAGCCCCAGCAGGGCTACGTCCAACCTCAGCAGAGCAACTGGCAAGGCCAGCAGTACGGTGCTCAGCCACAGCAGGGAGCGTGGCAGGGTCAGCCACAACAGGGCAACTGGCAGGCCCAGCAGCCAGGTAATTCTGGCCCCGGAACCGGGGAGAAGATCAGCGCCGCCGTGGGGCAGCGTGCCTTCGCAGCGGCAACGAGCCTGCAGAGCAAGACCCTCCCGCGCCTGATGGGCGGCATCCTCGGGGTGCTCGCCGTGCTTCAGCTGATCGCGGGGCTGCTCGCGTGGTACCGGATGAGCGCCACGGCTTCCTTCATGGGGATCACGGCAGGTGGGGACGTGAAGATCAACGGCTTCGGCTCCCTAAAGGTCGCCGCAGAGATTCCGTTCGAGGGCAAGCACACCGAACGCGAATTTCTCTGGCAGGCGTTCCTCGTGGAGGCCATCGTCCTGGCCCTCGTGGTGGCCGCGGCGGTGTTGGTCTTCCGGAACCTCAAGTTCAAGATAGCGGGTATCTTGGCCGCTGCCTCGGGTGGACTGGGAGTGCTTTATGCGATCATCTTCTCTTCGCAGCTGCGGGAGCTGATCAGCTCCGATGCGGAGGACTTCCTGGACATGGTGAACTTGAGCGAGCAGGGGAAGGGCTTTGGTTTCTACCTCAGCGTTCTCATCAGCCTCCTCACCATCGCAGTGGGCGTGTGGCTGATCGTGAAGAAGCCAGCAGAGATCGACGCGCAGCGCAATAAGTTCCTTGGTGATGTGGCGAACCGCTCTAGCAAGCAGGCCAATGCTGCCCAGCAGCCTGTGCAGCAGCAGGGGAACTGGCAGGGTCAGCAGTACGGTGGCCAGCCACAGCAGGGCAATTGGCAGGCCCAGCCGCAGCAGTACGGTGGCCAGCCACAGCAGGGGAACTGGCAGGGCCAGCCACAGGGCTATGGTCAGCCTCAGCAGTACGGCGGTCAGCCGCAGCAGGGCCCGGGCCAGCAGTACGGTGGTCCGGCGCAGAATCCGTCCTCCAATGAGCAGGGCGCCCCAGCCGACGGCAACCAGCCCGGAGCGCCCGGCGACCAGGCCAGTGGCGGAGACGCCTCGCAGGACTAGCGGATTCCCTGGGGCTCACTGAGCCCTGACCCGGTACGCACGGCTGGTGCTGCTGGCGCGGGGCGGGGCTCAGCACAATGCCTGGGCTACGGGCCTAGAAGAACATCAAAGGGCGCCTCCCGAAAGATCATCCTTTCGGGAGGCGCCCTTTTCAGCTTCCTTAGGCAGCTAGCGGCTCACGCTAGAACTTGCTGAAGCGCTTGATGAGGTCATCCTCCAGCTGCTTCCAGCCGCGCACCTCCTCGTCGAAGGGTGCGGTCGGGGTGGTGCCCGACGGCGAGCCCGTGACGTAGGCGATGTAGGTCTGCAGGCGCGGGAAGCCGACCAGAACCTTGTTCACGGCGTCGTCGCCCGCCCAGTCGGCGGCGTCGGCCAGCAGCTCATAAGCGCGGCTTAGCTGCTTCGGATCCACCGCGTCCACGGACTTGGCGATGTCCTCGCGCAGTCCGGTGAAGGTGTACTGGTTCAGGTCGTGAACCGTGACCTCCAACTCGCCGGCATTCGCGGCCTGGACGATGTCGCCCCAGGTCTCCATCTCCTCGAGGTCGTGCTGCGGGGCGTCGATGAGCCAGCGCACCAGGGAGCGAGGGTTGGGGAAAGTGTTGATCTGGCCGTGGCGGCCCAGGAACACCGGCTTGCCACCCACGTAGCAGCGCAGGGTGTAGACCCGCTGGCCGTTCAGGGAGATGCGGATCGGGTCAATGCCGGCCTGCGCCCATACCGTCTTGTCGTACGGGTCGGCGTTCTCGTCGGCGGTGCTGCCAGCAGCGGCCTTCTCCGCGGCGGCGTCCTCCCGCTTCTTCGCGGCGGCGGCGCTGGCATCGGCCGCAGCCTTGTCTACTGCGTCGATGCGCTTCTGGGACTCCGCGACGGCCGTCTCGTCCACCTTGACCTCGGTGAGGCCGTCCTCGAGGTCGTCGAGCATCTCCGCCCACGCGCCGAGCACGATGCGGCCCATTGCGGTCCATTCTTCGACGCCGTTCTGGCCGGAGTAGTGGTCCGCGCCGCGGTAGATGTTCTGCAGCATGGAGTAGGAGCCGAACCACTTGTTGATCGATTCGATGCCAGCGACACCGCCGATGGACTGCAGCAGGCGGTATGCGCGGCTGACGTCCCGGACGTTCTCGTAGCTTGCCCGGCCGGCCAGCTGGTTCGGGGTCTCGATCAGGGAGATCTCTTGGATCTTCTGCGCCGACATCTGGGTGTCGGCGTCCGCCTTGAACTCCTGCCACTTCGGGTGTTCGGCGAGCACGTGATCGTTGCTGCCGACAACGTGGGCGTGGAGTTCGGCGGGGGAGGAGAACACGGAGATCGTGTCGTCCTTACCCAGGAATGCCTGCCACTTTTCGCCCCTGACGACCCACAGTGGGGCCCAGACGGTGTACCAGGTGCCGCTGGTGGTCTCCATCTTCAGCGTGACGAGCTGGTTTGGTTTAAACGTTGTCGGTTTGGAAGCTGCCATGATTGCGGATTCTACCCGGCCGGATCCGAACTCATAGCCTCGACATTGCGAAGCCGGGCGTCGAGCACCTTCGGCACCACCGCAGGGGGAGCGCCGAGGAACTGCGCTTGAAGATATTCCTGCTCCTCGGGCTGCGTGACGATCCGCGCCAAGCCCGGAACGCTCCGGGAAGAATGAGCCCCACCCATGTTGTGAAATCCCCCTTTGATAAACCGGTCCAGTGCGAACTGGCTCGGTGAACCTTTTCAGTGCCCACAGACTAACCCCGGCTAGCCGGTGGGGCGGTAGAAACCGTGGAAACCCATGCCGATGTTCTCTGTGCGGATCGGGCTGATACCCACCGGGTCGCCCGCTTCGATCAGCTGGCCGTCTTCGATGACCATCGCCACGTGACCATCCCACACCGCTAGATCCCCGGGCTGCACCTGGTCCATCGGGATCTGCGGGCCCACCGCCTGCTGATCGGCCAGGCGGGGAAGCTCCACCCCGGCCTGTCCGTAGGCCCACTGGACGAAGCCGGAGCAGTCGAAGCCCTGGCCTGGTGTGGTGCCACCCCACACGTACGGGGTGCCCAGCTGCGTCTTCGCCGCGGCCACGGCCTTGGCAGCCGCCTCGGTCGGGGCACCCGCCACAGCATCGCCGGAATCCGCGGCGTCACCGGAATTCGCAGCCGCCCCACCGGGAGCCGACCCGGATCCCGTGGCCCCACCCGGGTTCGCCGCTGCGGGAGGCTGTCCGCTCGCCCCTTCGGACGGCGCGGGTGCTTCCGGGATCGCCTCCGCCGGCACCACGGTGGCCGTCGCCTCCTCCGCCAGCCCCAGCAACTCCTGGCCTAGCGCCTGCACGCGGGCCTCCGCCCGGCCCAGGTGCTTGCAAGCGATGGCCTGCGCCTCCGCCAGCGCCACTGGTGCGGTCGGGCCGAGCAGCTGCACCGGATTCACCGCGCCACCGATCTCCGCCAGAGCTTCCATCGCGATTGCCCCGACATCCTCGATCGCCGCCAGGATGGCCTGCTGCCCGCGCCCGGCGACCGCGTCCAGCCCCTGGCGGACTTCCTCAATGAGGTCCACCGCATCCGAACCTTGCGCGAACTTGGCGGCCATCGCCCCACCGGCCTCGCCGAGCACAGCCGACCCGACTGTCTGGATGACCTCCCCGGCTAGTCCGCTGACCCCGGAACCCAGCAGCGCGGACACTCCAGGCTGCAGCGGCTGTGGGATGAGGGCCGCGATGGGCTCCACGAGCCCCAGAAAATCCGGAACACAGCCACCCCCGCCGAGCACCGAGCCAGCCATCTCCCCAAGAACGGAGCCGGCCACTTCTTCGATTACGGAGCCTCCAGCTGGTGCCAATACCGGTGCACTCATCACTGAACACCTCCCTCGAGGGCAGCAAAGCCAGCCTGGGCTGTCTGCTCATGCTCGTCCACGCGGCCCCGGAACTCATCCAGCGCACCAGCAGCGCCCTGGTAGAACCTCGCCAACTCCCCGGTGGCCCCGTGATGCCGAGCCCGGGCCTGCTGCAGTGCGGCCAGGAAGCTCCCCAACTCCGGCAGGAATGGCAGCTCCACGTGTGGCGTATGCGGCGGGGCTGTCGCAGCCAGCTGCTCCGCCACTGCCCGCGCCTCCTGCGCCGCTGATTGAATCCGCTCCTGCTCGGCGATCACCTGACCGCCACTGTGTCCCCCAATACCGTTCGTCAAAGGCACCATTGTTCCCCCTGAATCTTCCCTGAATCGTCTCGGTGCGTGAAGTAACTCAGAGGTATTAGACAACGAGGACGGTCATTTGGTTCCCACCCATGCCAATTTTCTCGCGTGCGCCGTGCCTAACGTAGATTTGGAGTCATGGACATCAAGGTGGTCAATCATCCTCTCGTGCGCGCCCGTCTGACGATTATGCGCGACGCCCGCAGCAACAACGTGGTCTTCCGCGACGCCCTCGCGGACCTCGGCGCGATGCTGATCTACGAGGCCAGCAACGACCTCGAGACTGAATCCTTCGACGTGGAAACCCCCGTCTCCACCGCCGAGGGGCACCGGCTGAAGAACCCGCCAATCATCGTCCCCATCATCCGCGCCGGCCTCGGAATGATCGACCCGGCACTCTCGATGATCCCGGACGCCCAGGTGGGCTTCATCGGCCTGGCCCGCGACGAGAAGACCCACGAGCCAGTCCCGTACCTTGAGGCCCTGCCGGATGACCTCTCCGGGCAGCCCGTCATGTTGGTCGACCCGATGCTCGCCACCGGTGGCTCCCTGCTCAATGCCGTGGAGCTGCTCGTCGAGCATGGTGCGGACGACATCACCTGCGTGTGCATGGTCTCCGCCCAGCCGGGCGTGGACAAGCTGGTGAACTCCGGCCTGCCGGTGCGCAAGCTCGTCACCGCCACGATCGACCCGGCGCTCGACGAGAACGCTTACATCGATCCGGGCCTAGGCGACGCCGGCGACCGCCTCTACGGCCCGCGGAATATCGACCTCGAGAGCCGCTAGCCCCGCCTCCACCTGCTCGCGGTCCGTGGCCTCGCCCACGGCCTCCAGGTAGAACTTCGCCTTCGGCTCCGTCCCGCTCGGCCGGGCCACGACCCGCAGCGCCACGCCGTCTGCATTGCCCACCAGGCGCAGGCCCTCCGCGGCCTCCTCGCCCAGCAGTTCGGCGCTCATCGCGGCCCCCGCCAGGTTTTCCGGCGGTGCGGCCGCGAATTTTTTAATGACGTCCGTGGCCTGCGCAATGGACTCCAAGCGGATCGACAGCTGGCTGGAGCGGAAGCAACCGAACTCCTGCTCGATGACCGCCAGCTCGTCCGCCAGGCTCCGTCCCGCAGCGGCGAGCTCCGCCGCCCACGCAGCCGCGACCAACGCGGTGGCGATGCCGTCCTTATCTGCGACGATGCCGGGGGTGGGGCAGGTGCCGATGGCCTCCTCGTAGGCGAAAGCCAACTCCCCGGGGCGACCTTCCGCTGCGCGCGCCAGGTGCTTGAAGCCCGTCTTCGTCTCCACGTACTCCCACCCGCTGGCCTGGGCCATCACACCCAGCAGTTGGGAGGAGACGTAGGTCGTCGCGACCACCGGCGGGGCAGCGGCGTCTGCCGCCACGCCAGAGAGCACGCGGCGGGCCAGCAGCGGGCCGGCCTCGTTGCCACTGAGCATCCGGTAGGCCGGCTCGCCACCAGTGGGCACGCCAAGCATGCAGCGATCCGCATCCGGGTCGAGTGCGATCAGCAGGTCCGCGCCGACCTCCTTACCCAGCGCGAGCAGCAGGTCGGTCGCGCCGGGCTCCTCCGGGTTGGGGAAATCCACGCTCGGGAACTCCGGGTCCGGCCAGCGCTGCGCTGCCACCGCATGGATATCCGCGAAGCCATTGGCTTGCAGTACAGACTCCAGCGTGTCCCCGCCGACCCCATGCATCGGGGTATAGGCGATGGTCAGGGCTCGCCGTGCGGTGAGCACCGCGTTCTCGCTGCTAACAACCGGGGCGCTGATCGCGGACTCGTAGCCCTGGGATGCGCCGAGTTCTAGCTGCACGCTGCGGGAGCGGGCGACCTCCTCGGCCGCCGGCTGGGCCGCGATGGCTGCCTCGATCTCGCGATCGGCGGGGGAGACTAGCTGGGAGCCACCAGAAAGGTACAGCTTGTAGCCGTTATCGCCCTTCGGGTTGTGTGAGGCGGTGATCTGCACGCCGGCATCCAGGCCACGGTCGCGCACCAGCCAGGCCAACACCGGGGTGGGGTTGTTGCCACCCAGCAGGGTGACAGTGAATCCCTTGGCTGCGAATACCTCGGCGGTGGCTCGCGCGAAGGTTTCGGAACCGTAGCGGGCGTCGTGGGCCACCGCTACGGCGATATCGGCTGCGGCCCGGTCTGCGTGTTGGGCGATCAACCAATCGGCCACCCCGGCGGTCGCCCGGGTGACAGTCGCGACGTTCATGCGATCCGGGCCCACGCCCACTGGGGCGCGCAGCCCCGCGGTGCCGAAACTCAAGCCCGGCTGGGAACTATTGTCCTGCGGGGCTGTGTTCATGTCCTGCGGGGAGGGGCTCACGACAGGATCACGCTCGCGAGCAGGGAACCCATCTCCTGAGCCGCGGCCTGGCCGGCGGCCAGCACCTCCTCGTGATTCAGCGCCTCACCGGTCACCCCCGCCGCCAGGTTCGTCACCAGCGAGATACCGAGCACGTCCACGCCAGCCTCCCGGGCAGCGATCGTCTCGTAGACGGTGGACATACCCACCAGGCCCACCCCGAAGGTGCGCAGCATGTGGATCTCCGCCGGGGTCTCGTACTGCGGCCCTGGCATCATCGCGTACACGGCCTCACGGATGCCGGGTCGCAGGGCCTTGACCTTCTCGCGCAGCTCGGGGGAGTAGGCATCCACCAGGTTCACGAAGTTCGCGCCCACCAGTGGGGTCTTTGCCGTGAAATTGATGTGATCGCTGATCAGAACCGGCTCGCCCACAGACATGCCCTCAGTCAGCCCGCCGGCCGCGTTGGTCAGCACGACCTGCTTCACCCCCGCAGCGGCAGCCGTGCGCACCGCGTGCGCGCACCGCCACAGCTCGTGGCCCTCGTAGGCGTGGGTGCGACCCAGCAGGATCAACACGTTGCGCTCGCCGATGCGCAGCGCCCGAATGGTGCCCCCGTGGCCCTCTGCGGTGGGCGGCAGGAAGCCCGGCAGATCGGACATCGGGAACTCCTGGACGTCGCTTTCCGCGGCCTCACAGACCACGTCCGCAGCTGGTCGCCAACCGGAACCCAGGACGATGGCGGCGTCGAAAGCAGAAAAACCAGTCTTCTGCAGCAACGCCGCGGCAGCCTGCTCCGCGAGCTCGTAGGGGGCCTGCCCGGGATTCGACGCAGCGGGCGAGGATTGCGCATTGTGGCTAGACATGGCCCAAGGCTACCGCGAAGTCACGCGCCACAGGGGTGGGCATATAGAATGGTGTTTCATGCGGCGTAACTAGACAACTCGGTCTTGAAGCGCCACAATCAGCAGACATCGACAATTATTGGCTTTAAGCCGGGAGGCATGCAGTGCAACACGGCGGACCCACCTCTGAGGCGGCCCAACTCACTCAGTTCGTCACCCTGTGGCTGAACGAGAACGTGGACCGTCTGATCGAGTGGCGGCGCCACCTGCACCGGAATCCGGAACTCTCCCACATGGAGGACGGCACCACCGCCTTCATCATGGGGATCCTCCGCGACGCCGGCCTTACACCGCAGGAGATGACCTGCAAGGGAGCCACCGTCGACATCGGGCCCGACACCGCACCGATGATTGCCTTCCGCGGGGACATCGACGCCCTCCCGGTCACCGAAACCACCGGCCTCGAGTTCAGCTCCACCGTGCCCGGCGTGATGCACGCCTGCGGCCACGACATGCATACCACCATCCTGCTGGGGCTCATGGTCGCCCTGGCTGCCTACGTCGAGGAGTACGGCGAGGACGCCCTGAGTGTGCGGGTGCGTGGCATCTTTCAGCCCGCCGAGGAGGTTCTGGACGGTGGGGCCAAGGACGTCATCGCGGCCGACGCCCTGCGTGGGGTGAACCAGATCTTCGCGGTGCACTGCGAACCGAAGCTGCGCTGCGGGCAGATTGGTGTGCGCGTGGGTGCGATCACCTCGGCCACGGACGTCATGGAGATCGTCCTGCGCGGCCCCGGCGGCCACACCTCGCGCCCGCACCTGACCGCGGATCTCATCAACGCCGCTGGCCTGGTCGTCACGATGCTGCCGCAGCTGCTGAGCCGGCGGGTGGACCCACGTAGCGGCACCGTCGCCGCCTTCGGCTCGATCCACGGCGGCCAGGCCTTCAACGCGATCCCTGAGGAGGTCCGTCTCGTTGGGTCCTTCCGCACCGCGGAGGTCGGGGTGTGGCGCGAAAGCGAGGCGATCGTCCGCGAGCTGCTGGACGAGATCGTCGCCCCGACGGGCGCGACTGCGGAGCTGCACTACACGAAGGGCGTGCCGCCGGTGACCAACGACGACGTCGCGACCGCGCTGCTCGCGCAGTCCGTGCGCAACGTCGATCCGCACTCCCTGGTGGAGGCGCCGCAGTCCAGCGGCGGGGAGGACTTCTCCTGGTACCTGGAGCACGTGCCGGGCTCGATGGCACGCCTGGGAACGTGGACCGGCGAGGGGGAGAAGCCGGATCTGCACCGGCCGAATATCATCTTCGACGAGCGCGCCCTGGGCATCGGCGTCCGGCTCTTCGCCGGGGTCATCGACCAGTTCCGTCCCTAAGTGGAGCCCTGCGCTGTGCTCCGCGCCGGAGAGACGGCGCGACTGGGCTGGAGTCAGCGAGGGGTAGTGGCGCGGGACGCCGGGGGAGCATCAACCCACGGGGGCAGTCTTAGCGGTTGAGGCGGCGCTGCTGGCGTAGCTGGCGAACGGCGTGGCGCTGTTCGCGCTCGAGCTGCCGATTCGTCGGCATGTACCACGATTCCGGGCCAATCTTGAGCATGTACAGCAGGATCGCCATGACGGGGATGATCCACATGAACCAATCCGAGACGGTGGTCAGCATGAGTGCGCTGACCACGGAGAGTGCCATGATCCCGCCGCGGATATTGCGCCCCCGCTTGGAGGCCACGGCGACCTCCTCGGCGGTATACACCTGCCTGCCATAACCCGGCACCGCAACCACCTGCGATGGCTGCGCCTGGTCCCCGCGTGGGATGCGGGGGAGATCCAGGAAAACCTCCGAGAGCTCGCCATGCACCCTGGCGTTGGCGATGTGGCGGCAGCGTTCGTCGTACTCTGAGATGTCTAGCCGGCCCGCCTCGAGGTGCTTCGAGAGCAGGTCCATGGCCTCTTCGCGCTCCTTATTCCCGATGCGGACAGCGCTGCGGGGATCGGGCCGCGAACCGTGTTCCCCCGGCCGGTTCTGCGGGGCATTCGAAAAAGTCATATAACGAGCCTACGCTTTCGTGGCCCAGTCGAAGGTGCGTTCCACAGCCTTATTCCACATGCGGTAGAGCTCGTCCCGCTCTTCTTCGGAAGCCCGTGGGGTGAAGGTGTGCTCCTCCTGCCACAGGCGCCGGATTTCCTCCTCATCCCGGAAGAAGCCCACCGCGAGGCCCGCGGCATAGGCCGCACCCAGGCAGGTGGTCTCCGTGATTTTCGGGATCGTGACGCTCACGCCCAGCTGGTCGGCCTGGAACTGCATCAGCAGGTCGTTTTCCACCATGCCGCCGTCGGCCTTCAGGCTGGTCAGCGGGACGCCGGAGTCCGCGTTCATCGCCTCGACGACCTCCCGGGTCTGGAAGGCGGTGGCCTCCAGGGCGGCGCGCGCGATGTGGGCTTTCGTCACGTAGCGGGTGAGCCCCGTGATCACCCCGCGCGCCTCGGGCCGCCAGCGGGGCGCGAGCAGCCCGGAGAAGGCGGGGACCACGTAGCAGCCACCGTTATCCGCCACGGAGCGGGCGAGGGGCTCGATCTCGTCGGCGGTGTTGAAGAATCCCAGGGAGTCGCTGAGCCACTGCACCAGCGAGCCGGTCACGGCGATGGAACCCTCCAGCGCGTACTTCGGGGGCTGATTACCCAGCCGGTAGGCGATGGTGGTGATCAGCCCGTGCTTGCTGCGCTGCGGCTCGTCACCGGTGTTGAGCAGCAGGAAGCTGCCGGTGCCATAGGTGGACTTCGCGTCCCCCGGTTCCAGGCAGGCCTGCCCAAAGGCAGCGGCCTGCTGATCGCCGAGGATGCCAGCAATCGGCACGCCCTGCACCGGGCCGGAGCGGCGCACCCGGCCGATGACCTCGCTGGAGGCGACGATCTCCGGCAGCAGGGACATCGGGATGTCCCAGATCTTGCAGAGTTCCTCGTCCCACTGCTGGGTGGAAAGGTCCATCAGCATGGTGCGGGAGGCGTTCGTGACGTCGGTGACGTGCTTGGCGCGCTGGCGTCCTGCCTTGGCCCCGGAACGGCGACCGGAACGGGAGCGGGAGGAACGGGTCAGCTCCCAGATCACCCAGGTGTCGATCGTGCCGAAGGCCAATTCGCCGCGCTCCGCACGCTCGCGGGCGCCGTCCACAAGGTCCAGGATCCAGCGGATCTTCGACGCGGCGAAGTACGTCGACGGCGGCAGGCCGGTGCGCTCTTGGATGAGCTCCCGCTCCTCGTCGGTGAGCGCGTCGACGAGGTCGGAGGTGCGGGTGTCCTGCCAGACGATCGCGTTGTAGATCGGCTCGCCGGTGGCCCGGTCCCAGATCACCGTGGTTTCACGCTGATTGGTGATGCCGACGGCCGCGATCTCGTCCGGGGTGATGTCCTCGGAGGCAGCGGCGTCGGCCATGACGCGACGGATGTTGAGCCGGATCTCCTCCGGATCGTGCTCCACCCAGCCCGGATGCGGGAAGATCTGCTCGTGTGGCAGCTGGCTGCGGCTCACGATGTCCCCGCGACCGTCGAAAATGATGCAGCGCGTGGAGGTCGTCCCCTGGTCGATGGAGAGGACGAATCCCCGACGGGAGTTGGTTAGGCGGGCGTATTGCTCGGCGACCTGGTTGGAAAACTGATTCGCGAGGGCGTCCATCGTGTGCGGCTGCGGGGCCTAGCGGTTTTCCCGACCGCGGAGAACTGCGGACACGACGAGCAGTGCGATACCGCTGCCCACGCCGATCATCGAGATCCAGCGCAGGGTATTCAGCGAGCCGCCGGACTTGGCGGAGATGTAGTTCTTCCCCTCGTTGCACGCGATGTGCGCGCCCTGGATGTTCTCGGTGAACTCCACCCGGGCATAGACACCCTTGACCTTGGTGAATGGCAGGGAGACGTCCTTGATCTTGACGTCCTCGTCGGTGAGATCCTCCAGGTCCTTGACCTTGTCGTGGATGGGCTTGCTGCCGGGGCCAAAGAAACCACAGGCGGTGGCCTCGAGGGCGTCCTTATCGGCGAGCAGGTAGTAGGAGGTGTCCGCCTTCACCGCGGTGGGGTGATCCTCGGAGAAGCCCTTGACGGAGGAGAGGCTGACGATCCACGTGATCGCGCCGATGACCAGGAAGACGGCACCGATGATTCCCAGCAGCTTGGGGGAGACCCGTTGCGTGCCGCGGTCGCGCTCTTCTGCCTCGGTGGACGTGTCGGTCACCAGATCCGGTTGGTCCGTGGGGTCGAGGTGGTTATCGGTCATAGATTTTGAAACTCCGCAAAACAGGGTGGGCACCGGGAGCAAGCGAACCACGCCGCGAACTGAAAGCCACGTTCGCAGCCAGAAGCGCCGCCCCCAAGGGCATAGGCCAGGCCTCATCACTGGGGTATGGGTGACCTCCAGCGTGGACCAGATCTACTAATCCATTCTAAACAGACCCACATGCCGGTGGGTAGCTCACCCTCACTCTCGCGCCCTGTGTCGCCTGGCGAACTCTGTCGGAGGCGCCGGGAGCGGCAGGGCAGAAGGGGGTGGAGTCAGCGGGGCTAGTCGTCGAGAATCTCGAAGAGAGCCTGGTTCTTCGTCACGCTATCGCCCGGGGCGATAGCGAGTCCGGTGACCACGCCCGACTTGTGTGCCTGCAGGGCGTTTTCCATCTTCATAGCCTCCAGCACCAGCAGAGTGTCGCCCTCGGCGACCCGCTGGCCCTCCGAGACCTCGATCTTCACGATCGTGCCCTGCATCGGTGCGGCCACGGTATCGCCGGTGATAGCGGCCTCGCCGGCGGCGGCGCGACGGCGCGGGGCCCGCTTCGTGCGGCCACCAGCGGCCATCAGCTCGCCCGGGACGGTGATCTCCACGCGGCGGCCCTCCACCTCGACGGTGACGCGCTGGCGGGGCAGCTTCTCCTCGCCGCCCGCCGCTGCGGATGCGTCCTCCGTCGACTCGGGCAGGGAGCCGTCCCACTCCTCTTCGATCCAGCGGGTGTAGACCTTGAAGCCATCCTCCGCGGTGAAGTCCGGGTTGTTCAGCATCTGCTGGAAGAAAGGGATGACCGTCGGCAGTCCAGCAACCTGGAACTCCCGCAGTGCACGCTTCGAGCGGGCGATGGCCTGCTCGCGGTTCTCGCCCCACACGATGAGCTTGGCCAGCATGGAGTCGAATTGACCGCCGATGACGGCGCCTTCCTCGATTCCGGAGTCCATGCGCACGCCCGGGCCCGAGGGCTCGCGGTAGTCGGTGATCATGCCTGGGTTTGGCATGAAGTTATTGGCTGCGTCCTCGCCGTTGATGCGGAACTCGATGGCGTGGCCACGCAGCGTCGGGCGGCTGGTCCGGGACAGTGGGCGGCCTTCTGCGATGCGGAACTGCTCGCGCACCAGGTCCCAGCCGGTGATCTCCTCGGTGACGGGGTGCTCGACCTGCAGGCGGGTGTTGACCTCCAGGAAGCTGACCAGGCCGTCGGAGCCAACCAGGTACTCCACGGTGCCCGCGCCCTGGTAGCCCGCGGCGCGGCAGATCTCCTCGGCGGACTCGTAGATCCGGCGGTTCTGCTCGGCGGTCAGGAACGGGGCTGGAGCTTCCTCGATGAGTTTCTGGAATCGGCGCTGTGTAGAACAGTCGCGGGTGGAGGCGACCAGGACGTTGCCGTGCTTATCTGCCATGACCTGCGCCTCCACGTGGCGGGCGCGGTCGAGGTAGCGCTCGACGAAGCACTCGCCGCGGCCGAAGGCTGCGATGGCCTCGCGGGTGGCGGAGTCGAAGAGATCTGGGATCTCCTCCATCGTGTAGGCGACCTTCATGCCGCGGCCACCGCCACCGAAGGAGGCCTTCACGGCAACCGGGAGGCCGTGTTCCTTGGCGAACTCCTCGACCTCGGCGGCGCTGGAAACGGGGTGCTTCGTTCCCGGTGTCATGGGAGCATCGACCATCGCGGCGATCTGGCGTGCGGTGACCTTGTCGCCGAGGCGGTCGATGGCCTCCGGCGGCGGGCCGATCCAGTTCAGGCCAGCGTCGATGACGGCGCGGGCGAAGTCCGCGTTCTCTGCGAGGAAGCCGTAGCCGGGGTGAACGGCATCGGCGCCGGACTCCTTGGCCGCGGCGATCAGCTTGTCGATGTTCAGGTAGCTCTCGGCGGAGGTCTGCCCGCCCAGCGCGAAGGCCTCGTCGGCCATGCGGACGTACGGGGCATCGGCATCCGGCTCGGCGTAGACCGCGACGGAGGCGATGCCCTCGTCCTGTGCGGCGCGGATGATGCGGATCGCGATTTCGCCGCGGTTGGCGATCATCACCTTCTTGATGGGGGTGATGCCCTCGGAGCTGGCCGTCGCAGCAGCATCTTGAGCTGGCGCGCTCGACACCTGATCCGTCTTGGCCGTCACGACGTTAACTCCTCCAATGTGGGTCCTCTTTGAACTCATCACCCTACCGCTATTCGTTTCCGAATTGTTACCTGGCACGCGGTGTTTCGCTCAAGCTCTACTGAACTGGGGTGGGGCTGACGTGCTCTCACAAGCCAACTATGAATTCTCTCACTCGCTGGCTTTAGAGAAAGTGCTTCGCGTGTCTGCTGTGCAGTCTATTAGTTTCGCCAAGCTAAGGAGTTGTGAGGAGGCTCATAGTGGAAAACCACGTTGTCCGTACCCGAAAGTCTGCCGAGGAGTTCCCCAGGGAGGAACATCTGGCGTGGAAGATTGCGACGATGGCCGCCGACCCCGTCGCCGTCGACGAGGACGTCGAGGAGATGGTCGTCAACCGCGTGATCGACAACGCGGCCGTCGCGGTGGCCTCGGTGCTGCGCCGCCCGGTGTCCTCCGCCCGCGCCCAGGCCCTATCGGTCGGCCGTCCGCTACAGGGGGAGGGCGCGACCGTCTTCGGCGTGGCGGACAGGGTCTCCCCGGAGTGGGCGGCCTGGGCCAACGGGGTGGCGGTGCGAGAACTGGACTTCCATGACACCTTCCTGGCTGCGGACTACTCCCACCCGGGGGATAACATCCCCGCCGTGCTCGCGGTCGCCCAGCACCGCGGTGCGGACCTGGGGCTGACCGGCAAGGACGTGGTCCGGGGGATAACCACCGCCTACGAGACCCAGGTCAACCTCGTGAAGGGGATCTGCCTGCATAAACACAAGATCGACCACGTGGCCCACCTGGGCCCGGGTGTGGCTGCGGGCCTGGGTACCCTGCTGTCGCTGGATCCGGAGCAGATCTACCAGGCCATCGGCCAGGCGCTGCACACCACGACCGCGACCCGCCAGTCCCGAAAGGGAGAGATCTCCAGCTGGAAGGCCCACGCCCCAGCCTTCGCCGGAAAGATGGGTATCGAGGCCGTCGACCGTGCACTGCGCGGGGAGGGGGCGCCCGCCCCGATTTGGGAGGGCGAGGACGGCGTGATCGCCTGGCTCCTGGACGGGCCGGAGGGCGAGTACACGGTTCCGCTGCCGGAGCCGGGGGAGCCCAAGCGCGGGATCATGGACACCTATACCAAGGAGCACTCCGCCGAGTATCAGTCCCAGGCACCCATCGACCTGGCCCGGCGCATGCGCGATCAGGTCGGTGATCTGAGCCAGATCGAATCCATCGTGCTGCACACCAGCCACCACACGCACTACGTCATCGGCACCGGCTCCGGAGACCCGCAGAAGTTCGACCCGCACGCCTCGCGCGAGACCCTCGACCACTCGGTGATGTACATCTTCGCCGTGGCCCTCGAGGACGGCACGTGGCACCACGAGCACAGCTACGCCCCAGAACGGGCGCAGCGGCCGGAGACCATCGAGCTGTGGCGGAAGATCTCCACGGTGGAGGATCCGGAGTGGACCCGCCGCTACCACTCCGAGGATCCCGCGGAGAAGGCCTTCGGGGCACGCGCGGTGATCACGCTGAAGGACGGCACCGTCATTGAGGACGAACTCGCCGTCGCCGACGCGCACCCGTTGGGCGAGCGTCCCTTCGAACGCGCCAACTACGTCGAAAAGTTCCGGACCCTGGCGGAGGGCGTCATCGACGAGGCGGAGCAGAACCGCTTCCTGGACGCAGCCGAAAACCTGCCGACGATGAGTGCTGCGGAATTCGGGGAGCTCAACATCCGATTCTCAGCGGACACCCTGGGTCGCGCGCCGCAGATCCCGCGGGGCATCTTCTAGCGCGCAGCGGAACCTCGACGGGCGCGGAGGACGGGCGCGGAGGGGCCCGAAGACCAACAGCAACCGATTCCACGCAGCGCCCGAGCCGCAAGCACCAAAGCCCAAGAGCACCACCTGAGCCACAGCAACGAGGAGCAAAGGAGCTTCCACCATGAGCACGAACACGCAAAACGCCAACGCCCAGAACAACGCAGCCGAGCAGCCGGAGGTCCGCAAGGGGCTCTACGGGGTGGTCGCCGACTACACCAGTGTCTCGAAGGTCATGCCGGAGACGAACTCGCTGACCTACCGCGGCTACGCCGTCCAGGACCTCGTCGAAAACTGCACCTTTGAGGAGGTGTTCTACCTCCTGTGGAACGGCGAACTGCCCACCGAAGAACAGCTGACCGAGTTCAACAAAGCAGGCCGCTCCTACCGCAAGCTCGATGCCGGGCTGATCTCCCTGATCCACTCCCTGCCCACCGACTGCCACCCGATGGACGTCATGCGCACCGCGGTGAGCTACATGGGAACCAAGGACCCGGAGCACTTCACCCCAGACCGGGAGCACATCACGCACGTCGGCCACAACCTGCTGGCCCAGCTGCCGATGGCCATGGCCATGGACATCCGCCGCCGAAAGGGCGAGGACATCGTCGCCCCGGACCCGGAAAAGGGGGTGGCGGAAAACCTGCTGGCCATGGTCTTCGGCAACGGGCCGGACTCGCCAGCGAGCAACCCGGAGGACGTGCGGGACTTCGAGAAGTCCCTCATCCTCTACGCCGAGCACTCCTTCAACGCCTCCACCTTCACCAGCCGCGTCATCACCTCGACCCGCTCCGACGTGTACTCCGCGATCACCGGCGCGATCGGCGCACTGAAGGGGCCACTGCACGGCGGTGCCAATGAGTTCGTCATGCACACCATGCTGGAGGTCGACGACCCGGCGAAGGCAGAGGAGTGGGTCAACACGACCCTCGATAACAAGGAGCTCATCATGGGCTTCGGCCACCGCGTCTACAAGAACGGCGATAGCCGCGTGCCGAGCATGGAGCAGTCTTTCCGCGCGCTGGCCGAGCGCCACGATGGGGCTAAGTGGGTGGCGATGTACGAGAACCTCGCCGCGGCGATGGACAAGCGCACCGGGATCAAGCCGAATCTCGACTTCCCGGCCGGCCCCGCCTATTACCTGCTGGGCTTCCCGGTGGACTTCTTCACGCCACTATTCGTCATCGCCCGCGTGGCGGGGTGGACGGCGCACATCGTGGAGCAGTATGAAAACAACTCGCTGATCCGCCCGCTGTCGGCCTACAACGGGTCCGAGCAGCGGAAGGTCGTGCCGATCGCCGAGCGAGGGTGATAGGCAGGGCACACCGCGACGCTGGGAACCCGGCTAGCCCCCGAAGCTGATGCCGGTGGCGCGCCGGGGCGATGACCGTATCAGCCACCCTGGCCGGGGCTAACGGTTCCAGAAATCCGAGACGCTGAGCCCGAAGTGCTCCAGCGCCTGGCGCACCAGCGGCAGGGATAGCCCGATGACGCTGGAAGGATCCCCCTCGATGCGGTCGATGAACCAGCCGCCGAGGGCCTCCAGCGTGAACGCGCCCGCGCAGCCCCAGGGCTCGCCGGAGGCGGCGTAGGCCTCGATGTCCTTATCGCTGGCATCCGCGAAGAACACACTCGTGGCCGAGGAACCCTCGAACCAGTACCCGTCGTGGTAGATCGCGTGCCCGGTGATCAGCTCCGCCCGCTTGCCCCGTTGCTGCTGCCAGCGGCGCACGGTCTCCTCCGCGGTGTGCGGCTTTCCCTGCAGCTCCCCGTCGAGCAGCAGCATGCTGTCCCCACCAATCAGGACGTCGCCCTCGCCCAGCTGGAGCCCATCCTCCAGGACGACATTCGCCTTGGCCTTGGCCAAGTGGCAGACCTTCTCGGCGGGGGTGGGGGTACGCCCCTGGCCCGCGGCCGTGTCGATCAAACGCTGCATCGCGGCGTCCTCGTCCACACCGGAGACCTGGACTACTGGCTCCACCCCGGCGCTGCGCAGGATGGAGAGCCGGGAGGGGGAGGAGGACGCCAGCACGATGCGTGGGGTGGCCTGCGAATCAGGCATGTCTCGCTCCTTGAAAGGGACGGGAGTTAAGTATCGGTGTGCCGCCGCCGCGATGAGCGGCAGCTAGGCCTGCGGCAGATTCGGACTGCGGAAGCCCGCCGGATTCGGCTCCGGGGCATTGGGAAAGGGCTCGCCCGCGGAGCCATACCAGCCGCGGGTGTTCGGCTTGGCGCGGCGGCGCTCCTCGGCCTGCTCGGTGAGCTCGCCCACCAGCTGTTCGAGGGCCTGGCGCTGGATGGGCGTGGGATTGCCCTTCACCACCTCGACGGCGGCCTGTGGCTCCGCCTGCGGCGCCTCCTTTTCAGCCGACGCGGCACCGGTGCGGTGGGTCAGCCGTGCGCTGGTGAGCTCTGTTGGCTGTGTCTTGCGGCGGGCGCGGGAAAACTTTCTGCTCATGGATGCTCCAAACGTGTGCTTGGCGGGGGCTCGGTGGGCAGCGGGGCGCTAGAAGGTGACGATGCTGTGCTTGCGCGGGTAGCCGTCCTCAACCTTGCGCTCCAGCAGGGCGAGGCCTTCCACTAGCTTCTGGCGGGTCTCACTCGGCGGCAGCACCGCATCGACCAGCCCGCTCGCCGCGGCCTCGTAGGGATCCTGGGAGCTTGCCTCGTCCGCGCCGATCTCGGCGGCGAAGGTATCAGCGTCCGCCACCGCAACCTCCGCGGTCGGCCACGCGAAGACCAGGTCCGTGCCCATCCGCTTTGCAGCCAGGGCCAGGTAGGCGGAGCCGGTGGCCTTGCGGGTGATCATCGTGATCTTGCCGACCGACGCTGCAGCCGTGGTGTGGAAGAGCTTCGCGGTGCGGCGGATCACCGGCGCGTCCGCCTCCTCCGGCAGGAAGCCCGGGGCGTCGACGAAGGAGACCAGGGGCACGTTGAAGGCGTCGCAGAGCTGGATGAAGTAGCTGACCTTCTCCGCGGAGTCGATGTCGATGCCACCCGCCTTGACGGTGGGCTGGTTGGCGATCACGCCGACTGCGCGACCTTCAAGGCGGGCGAAGCCGGTGATGATGTTCGGCGCGAAGCCCAGGCTCAGCTCCAGCAGGCTGTCCTCGTCCAGGACTGCGGCCAGCACATCGCGGACGTCGTAGGTTTCGGACCCGGAGTCCGGGATCAGGTGGTTGATCTCGTGGACCAGCGCGGCAGCGTCGGCACCCTCCTCGGCGCGGCGGTTCGCCAGCTCGGTGTTTACAGGCTCCGTGGCCGGTGCGATCGCCCGGTTATTGGAGGGCAGGTAGCTCAGCACGTCGGCCACCGTGTCCTGTGCGGCGGACTCGTCGGGGACCACGATGTGGGCGGTACCAGTCTCCTGAGCCTCGACCACCCCGCCGGGGTTGGCGTCCATAGACAGGGAACCCTGCCCGTCGATGGAGATGACGACGTCGGACATCGCGATCCCGTGCACCTGCACGCCACGGCACTCGCCGGCGACGACCGCGATCTGCGGGATCACGCCCGAGGCCTGGGTCTGCAGGCGCAGGATGCGGGAGTACATGTCCAGGGCGATGATGCCCTCCTTGAGACGGGCGCCTGCACCCTCGTAGAAGCCGATTACCGGGGTGCCGGACTTCAGCGCCAGCTCCAGCACCTTAATAATCTTCGCGCCGGTGGTCTCGCCGATCTTGCCCTCAAAGAGGGTCGCATCCTGCGAGAAGATACAGACCGGGCGGCCGTCGATGGTGCCGTGGCCGGTGACCACGCCATCGGTCAGCGGGCGTTCCTTCTCCAGGTCGAAGGCCTTGGAGCGGTGCCGGGCCAGAGCATCGATCTCCACGAAGCTGCCATCATCCAGCAGCGCTTCCACCCGTTCGCGGGCAGTGAGTCGACCGGCGTTGTGGACCGCCCGCACCGCGTCCTCCCCGGCAGGTTGGCGGGATTTCGCCAGGCGATCCTGGAGGTCCGCGATCTTTCCGGCCGTGGTGGACGTGTCATTCTGAGGATTCATGGCACACAGTCTAGATCATGCAGCGGGTCAGTCCCTATGCCACACGAGCTGGGTGGCTGAGGATGGCGGGGTGTGTCCGCGCCGTGTTCTAACATCAAGGGCATGCAAACTTCCCGTGTTCTTCTCGACGCCGCCACCTTGCGCGAGGTGCTGCCCGCCCTCGGCTGTGGGGCCGTGGAGGTGCTCGATCAGACGACGAGCACCAATAGCGTGCTCGCTGAGCAGGTCCGGGCGGCGCTGGCGGCAGGCGAGGAGGTGCCGGAGTTCTCCGTGCTCTTTGCCGAGGAGCAGACGCAGGGCCGGGGGAGGCTGGACCGGGCGTGGGGTGCGCCGCGCAGCAGTCAGCTGATCGTCTCTGTTGCCGCTCGACTGCCGGGGGTGGATGTGGCGACCCGGCTGGGGCTGTTGCCACTGCTGACCGGTGTCGCGGCGGTGGACGCGGTGCGCGCGGTGAGCCGGGCAGCTGGTGCGGAGGTCCCGGCGGAGCTGAAGTGGCCCAATGACGTGATGGTGGACGGCCGGAAGCTCGGCGGGATCCTCGTGGAGGCCGTGCAGCTTGAACCCGAACCGATCGTGGTGATCGGCCTGGGGCTGAACGTGGATCTACAGCGCACGGAGCTGCCGGTGCCGCATGCGACCTCCCTGGTTCTGGAGGGCATGCCAGGCGACCAGGAGTCGAGCGAGGGCGGCCCCGGAGTGCGCACCCGCCTGGCCATCGCGCTGATCGACGAGCTGGTGGGCGGGCTACGCCGCTTCATCCAGCTGGGCGGGGCACCGCAGAGCGTGCTGCCGCGCTACCGACAGGTCGTCGCCACCCTGGGCACGAAGGTCGTGGTCCACCTTCCGGACGGCACGACCACCCACGGCGTCGCCCGAGACGTGGAGGGTACCGGTGCGCTGGTTGTGGACGTCGACTGTGGCGGAGAGCTGGTCGTCGCCGCCGGCGACGTCACCCACCTGCGACCCGCGGAAGGGGAGAGCTGATGGCCTTCGGGAAAATCACCTTCGAACCAGGCGAGCAGATTCTCGCCGAGCTGTGCCCCAACCGTCGCTCCCTGCTCTTCCCCGTGCTGGAGCTGCTGCTGATCACCGGGGTCACCTGGGCACTGATCGGGATGATCGACCACTACCTCGACGCGGAGGCGCTCCGCCTGCTCGGCTATAGCCTCCCCGTGCCCAGCCAGCTGGCGATGCACGTTGGCGAACCGTTCTACGTTGCGGCCCAGTGGGGTCGGCGCGCGCTGGTGATGCTGTGGCTCTTCCTGGCCTGGCGGCGCTGCGGGCGACAGATGATCTTCCGCGCCCGCAGCCGGATGATGCTCACCAACGAGCGCCTCATCACCGCCACCGGGCACTGGCGCAGCCAGACTGCCCAGGTGCCGCTGGAGTACATCGTGGACGCTCGGGCGAAGGGCTCCACCGTCTCCGTGTTCGTGATGGGAACCCGCAATCCGATCGTGCTGCGGGACGTGCCCTATGCCAAACGCTTCGTCCGGCTGATCCGCAGTTACACGCGGGCACTATGATTGGCCGTGTGAAAGATTCAGCTCATTCTTCTGCACCATCCGCTTCCAATCCCAACGCTGAGGTCGGCATGACCCGCGCCGCTGACTGGTCCATCGCCCGGGCGGCTGCCCACGCGCCGGGCGCCCCATTGGTGACCATCATCGGCGATGGCCAGCTGGCCCGCATGATGCAGCAGGAGGCCGTGGAACTGGGCCTCTCTGCCCGCGTGCTTGCCGGCTCCGCCGATTCTTCTGCCGCGCAGGTCACCGCGGACGTCGTGCTGGGGGACTACACCAATAAGGCACACGTCGCGGAGGTCTCTAAGGACGCCGATGCCGTGACCTTCGACCATGAGCACGTGCCAAACGAGTTCCTCGACGAGCTCATCGCCGCGGGCATCAACGTCCAGCCGCAGCCGAAGGCCCTGATTAATGCGCAGGACAAGCTGATCCAGCGCCAGCGCCTCTCCGAGTTGGGCGCCCCGGTCCCGGCCTTCACCGCCATCGCGAACACCGAGGACGCCGCTGCCTTCTGGTCCACCACCGGCGGCAAGGTCTGCCTCAAGGCCCGCCGCGGCGGGTACGACGGCAAGGGCGTGTGGTTCCCGGACTCCGAGGCCGAGCTCAACGAGCTGGTCACAGAACTGCTGGACAAGGGCGTGCCGCTGATGGCCGAGGAGAAGGTGGAGCTTGTCCGCGAGCTCTCCGCCCTGGTGGCCCGCACCCCGTCGGGGGAGGCTAAGGCTTGGCCGATCACCGAGTCCGTGCAGGAGCGCGGCATCTGCGTGGAGGCCGTCGCCCCAGCCCCGGGCCACGACGGCGAGGTCCTCAATCAGGCCCGCGAACTGTCCCGCACCATCGCCACCGAGCTGGATGTCACCGGCGTGCTCGCCGTCGAGCTCTTCGAGTTCCGCGACGCCGACGGTGAGCTGGCGATCAGCGTCAACGAGTTGGCCATGCGCCCGCACAACACCGGGCACTGGACCCAGAACGGGTCCGTGACCAGCCAGTTCGAGCAGCACCTGCGCGCAGTGCTGGACCGCCCGCTGGGCAGCACAGATCTCACCGCGCCCGCCACGGTCATGGCCAATGTGCTGGGGAACGACGATGCCGACCCGGCCATGCCGATGCACGAGCGGATGGACCAGGTGTGGCGCCGCTTCCCGGCGGCCAAGATCCACATGTACGGCAAAGACTGGCGCCCGCGTCGCAAGATCGGGCACGTGAACCTCTCCCTGCCCGCAGGCCAGCCCGCGACCGACGAAGCGGTGGCACAGCTGCGCCGCGACGCCCGCCTGGCCGCGGACTTCCTCGTCGCCGCCGAGTGGTCCGACGGCTGGACCGAAGCCTAGAAACCGATCAGCCCCAGGAGGCACATAACATGACTAGCAACAAGAACTCTGCCCCCACCGGCCCGCAGGTCGGCCTGATCATGGGCTCCGATTCCGACTGGCCGACCGTCGAACCCGCCGCAGAGGTGCTGGCCGAGTTCGGCATCCCGATGGAGATCGGCGTGGTCTCCGCGCACCGCACCCCGGAGCGCATGCTGGATTATGCCCGCGAGGCACACAAGAACGGCGTGAAGGTCATCATCGCCTGCGCTGGGGGTGCTGCGCACCTGCCGGGCATGGTTTCGGCAGCCACGCCGCTGCCGGTCATCGGCATTCCACGTGCTCTGAAGAACCTCGATGGCCTGGACTCCTTGCTCTCCATCGTGCAGATGCCGGCGGGCGTGCCGACCGCCACCGTCTCCATTGATGGTGCGAAGAACGCTGGCCTGCTGGCCGTCCGCATGCTCGCGGTGGCTGACCCGGAGCTCATGGAGCGCATGGTGAAGTACCAGGAGGATATGCGCGATAGCGTCATGGAGAAGGACGCCGCCTTGAAGCGCAAGCTCCTCGGCGAGTAGTTTCCAGCTGCCGCAAAGCTGGGCCTCGCAGCTCAGCAACGCCATCGCCGGGCCTCGCAGCTCGGCCAGGAAAGGCAAAAAGCGCCCCTCGGGGCGCTTTTTCTTTGTGCTCTCCAGGGGCGCTCTAGTACTCCCGGTAGCGACGGTAGCGACGCCACACCAGCCAGCTCAGCAGCAGTAGGACCGCGAAGAATACACCGGGCCAGGGGGAGGGTTCGGGCTGGAAGACATTCCACACCGCCTGCACCCCGGCCAGCAGGGTGAAAAAGCCCACGAAGCCCAGGGCGGACTCCCAAACCAGCTTCTTGCGCTGGCCGTCCGGATCCACCTCGCCGGCTGGAGCGCCACACCGGGCAGCTCCACCGGCGCGCTCGTCCAGCCCGCTGGCAGCCCCATCGACTGGCCGGTCCTCGCGCGTGCCCCGCGCCGCGTGCTCAGGCTTCGACACGATCAACCAACCCCTACTTCACGCCACCGGCGGTGAGCCCGGAGACGATGCGGCGCTGGAAGACCAGCACCATCACGACCAGCGGCACCGTCACCAGCGCGCCGGCAGCCATCGTCGCCGCGTAGGGGAACTCGTAGGCCGAGGCCCCGGAGAAGCGGGCGATCGCTACGGTCACCGGCTCCACGGCGGGGGTGGACAGCTGCTTGGCGAGCATGAACTCGTTCCAGGTCGCGATGAACGCCAGGATGGCCGTCGTAAACAGGGCGGGCGTGGCCAGCGGAAGAATGACCTTCCGGAAAGCCAGGCCACGGGAGGCGCCGTCCACGCGGGCGGCCTCCTCCAGCTTCCACGGCAGCTCGCGGAAGAAACTAGTCAGCGTGTACACCGTCAGCGGCAGGACGAAGGAGATATTCGGGATGATCATCGCCTGGTAGGTGCCGATCCACTCGATCTTGGAGAAGAGCTGGAACAGCGGGGTGACCAGCGCGATGCCCGGGAACATTGAGGCCGCCAGGATGATGCCCGTGACCAGCCCCTTGCCGCGGAAGTCCACGCGGGCCAGGGCGTAGGCGGTGAACACGCCCACCGTGAGCGCGATCGCGGTGGTCGCGGCACCGATGATCAGTGAGTTGCCGATCGCCCGGAGGAAGTTATTGCCGGCGTCGGTGGCCAGCGCGTCGCGGAAGTTCTCCAGCGTCAGGTGGCTGGGCAGCGGGTTGGTGGAGAAGGTGTAGCGCTTGTCGCGCAGGGCGGTGACCACCATCCAGTAGAACGGCGCGAGACCCCACGCCAGGATCACGATGACGGCGAGGTAGTTGCGCAGAGTCTGGGTTGCCTTCTTCATCGCTGTCCTCCCGTCGCTGCGGTATCTACGGTGTGCGCGCCCTGCGCGCCCGCTGCGTTGCCCTTGTCGGGGACGTCGCCGCGGTCGGTCTCAGCCTTCTGCTCGTTCTTCTTCGTGGCGACGCTCCCGCCGCGCAGCCTGCTCAGCAGAGACTTCTTTGGCTTGCTGCCAGCATCCTGGGTTCCGCCGATATCGGCGCCCAGGAACCTCACCATCACGTATGCCACCCCGAAGATCAGCAGGAAGATGAGGGTGGACAGGGCGGAGGCGGAGTTGTAGTTGCCCTGCTTGGTATCCGTGATCACCAGCTGGCTGATCACAGCAGTGGGGGAGTTGGAGGACTCGGAGATCATGATGACCGGCAGGTCGTACATGCGCAGCGCGTCCAGGGTGCGGAAAAGCACCGCGACCATCAGCGCCGGGCGGACCAGCGGCAGGGTGATCTGGGTGAACTGCTGCCACTTGGAGGCCCCATCCACGCGGGCGGCCTCGTAGACACCCTGCGGGATCATCTGCAGGCCCGCGAGGATCAGCAGCGCCATGAAGGGTGCGGTCTTCCACACGTCCGCGATGATCACCGCGAAGCGGGCGGCCCACGGGTCGGTGGTCCAGTGGATCTGGGTGCCGAGCAGGGAGTTGATGATGCCCTGGTCGGCGAAGATGAACTGCCAGAGCTTCGCGGTCACGGCGGTGGGGATCGCCCAGGGCACGAGTACGGCGGCGCGCAGCAGGCCGCGGCCGAGGAAGCTGCGGTTCATCACCAGTGCCATCCACAGGCCCAGCAGGGTCTCCAGGCTGACGGTGACCACTACGAAGAAGAGGGTGATGCCGAGCGCGGGGTAGAAGTCCGTCGGCAGCATGCCGGAGGTGCATTCCACCACGGTGCCGTTCGAGCTCATGCAGCGCTGGGCGATCCACGTGAGGTAGTGGTCGAAGCCTGCGAAGCCACCCTCCACGAACATGCCGGTGTCCGGGTCGAGGTGCCGGTTGGCCTGGAAGGAAAGATAGATGGCCCGCAGGATCGGGTAGCCGATGACCAGGGCCAGCAGCAGCATGGCCGGGCCGACGAGCCAGACCGCGCGCAGGTCACGGCGCGGCTTGGTGGGGCGCGTTGCCTTCGCCTTCCTGCCGTGTGGCGCGGTACCCGGTGCAGGCGCCTGGTCGGCCGGTGCCGCCGATGTCGGCGAGGTGCTCACAGGCTTTCTCCTTTTGCCGTTGACGGGCCCGCCGGGGACACCAGCGGGCGGGTTGCATAAAAAGCATAGTCGCCACCCCCGACAGGAATGGCGAGGCGGCCACCACATCATGGTGATGCGGTGGCCGCCTGTGTTTCGCACGTAGCGACGAGAGGGGTGAAGAGGCGCTTAGCTTTGAGCGGACTCGATGGCCTTCTTCATGTCCTCGGTGGCCTTGTCGATTTCGCGCTTCTGGGTCAGCGCTGCGTAGGAGTTATCCTGCACCGCCTTGGACAGGGCGTCGTAGGTCGGGGACGCCGGGCGCGGCTTCGCGTTCTCCAGGGAGACCTTCAGGGCCTCCATGTACGGGAACTCCTCCTGGATGTCCTCCTCGTCGTAGATGCTTGCCAGCACCGGCGGGAAGGATGCCTTGGCGAAGGAGCGCTGGTTCTCCTCGTTGATGATGAACTCGATGAACTCCTTGGCCGTGGCCTTGTGCTTGGAGTTGATGTTGATGCCGTTGTTGTAGCCACCCAGGGTGGACACGCCGACGCCGTCCTTACCGACCAGCGGGGAGACCTCGGTCTTGCCCTTCACCGCGGAGCCCTCCTCCTCGGCGTTGGTGTACATGTACGGCCAGTTGATCGCCATTGCGGTCTGGCCCTGCGTGAAGGCGAGGTTGACCTCTTCCTCGGTTGCGCCGGTGGAGGCGGAGGAGATGGTCTTGTCCTGGTAGGCGTCCACGAGAGCCTGCAGGCCCTCCTGGGACTTCTCATCGGTGACGGTGACGTTGCCGTCCTCGTCCATGATGGCCCCGCCCCAGCCGCGCATGAAGCTGTCGGTCATGACGGTCAGGCCCTCGTACTGCTTCAGGGTCGCGGTCAGGCAGTCCTGGTCCTTGACCTCCTTGCACTCCTCGACGAGTGCGTCCCAGTTCTCCGGGACGTCCTTGACGATGTCGGTGTTGCGGTACAGCAGCTGCGCGTTGGTGTTCTGCGGCAGCGCGTAGAGCTTGTCGTTGTAGGTTGCGGACTCCACGGTCGGCTTCAGCAGCTTGCTGGTGTCGACCTCGAGGTCGCCCTCCAGCGGTGCGAGCCAGCCGTTGGCTGCGAACTGTGCGGTCCAGACGACGTCCAGTGCCATGACGTCGATGTCGTCCTGACCTGCCTGCAGGGACTGCACCAGGGTGTCGCGCTGGGCATCGGCCTCACCGGCGAGCTCCTGGAGCTTCACCTGCTCGTCCGGGTGCTCTTCGTTCCACGCGTCGATGATCGGGCGGAGCTTGTCGGTGTCGTTCTTGCCCATCGCGAAGGTGATGGGGCCGCGGGCGTCGGCGCCCTCCTGGCCCTTGGCGGAGTCGTCGGAGCCGCCGTCGGAGCAGGCTGCCAGAGCCATGCCGGATGCCGCGAGGATCGCCAGCATCTTCTTGTACTGGTTTGCCATAGTGGAGCCTTTCTAGAAGGTATTCCCGGCTGACCTTCCCGGCGAAAGATGCAGGGAAGCCACCCACCGCCGCGCCGCTGGGGCGCGCTGGTGAGTGGCAGTCAGCGGGAAAGCTGAAAAGTCTGCACCCCAAGTTTAGGTAATCGGGGGGTAGATCCCACGATGAATATCTTTCTAGTGGTTAATTCTAGCCCCGGCCGTTACCCCCGACCCGCTCCTGGGTCTGGGCGTCGAAGAAGTGGATCCGGGCGCCTGCCGCCGGTGTGAGCACCACGGTCTGCCCGATGGCGGGCTGCCCGCCCGCCCCACCCCGGGCCACGAGGGTGCCGTAGTCCGTCTCCGCATAGATATAGGAGTCCGCGCCGAGCTCCTCGACGAGGCTGACCTCGCCGCGGACGCCGTTGGCCGAGCCCTCGGTATCCACGGTGAGGTGCTCCGGGCGCACGCCCACGATCAGCTCCTTGGCTCCACCATTGCCCGCGTAGCCGGCCGGCAGGGTCTCATCGAAGCCCGGCAGCGGCTCGGTGGTGCTCAGCAGGTTCATCGCAGGCGAGCCGATGAAGCCCGCCACGAAGGCGTTATCCGGGTTCTCGTAGAGCTCCTTCGGGCTGTCCACCTGCTGCAGCACGCCGTCCTTGAGGACGGCCACGCGGTCACCCATCGTCATCGCCTCCACCTGGTCGTGGGTGACGTAGACGGTGGTCACCCCCAGGTTTTTCTGCAGCTTCACGATCTGGGCGCGGGTCTGGACGCGCAGCTTGGCGTCCAGGTTGGACAGCGGCTCATCCATGAGGAAGACCTGCGGCTCGCGGACGATCGCCCGGCCCATGGCCACGCGCTGCCGCTGGCCACCGGAAAGGTCCTTCGGCTTGCGGTCCAGGAACTCCTGCAGGCCCAGGATCTCCGCCGCGCGATCCACCCGCTCGGCGATCTCGGACTTCGAGCGCTTGGCGACCTTGAGCGCAAAGCCCATGTTCTCCCGCACCGTCATGTGTGGGTAGAGGGCGTAGTCCTGGAAGACCATCGCGATGTCGCGAGCTGCCGGCTCGGTGCCAGTGACGTCCTTGCCGCCGATGGCGATGTGCCCGCCGCTCGTCGCCTCCAGGCCGGCGAGCGCGCGCAGCGTGGTGGACTTTCCACAGCCGGACGGGCCCACGAGCACCAGGAACTCGCCGTCGGCGATGTGCAGGTCGAGGTCCCGCACGCTGGGTCGCTCCGCGCCGGGGTACTGGATCGTTACGTCATCGAATTTCACGTCGGCCATGGGGAAGATGATACTTCAGGACGACGAGCCCCCGACCCAGCCGACCCTAGAATGTCGAACTATGCCCGAAAACAATGTACCCGGCGCGCTCGGCCACAACCCGCTGAGCACCGGCCCCCTCGGTTCCAACCCGACGTGGTGGCGCGACCCGGCTCGGCGCCTGCAGTTCCTCGTCATCTCGCTGCTTTTCCTCCTGCTTTCCTTTCCGGAGATTGGCTTTGCCTCCGGCCAGTCCGGGGGTTGGCAGGCGCCGATACTCCTCGCTGGTCTCGCCATCTCCTACGCAGGCTTGGTTGTGCAGCAATGGCGCGTGGAGCTGGGGGTGGCGATGATCGCGGTCGGCCTGGCCCTCTCCGCCCTGTCCGGGGGGTTAGCTGTGTTACTCGGGTATCCGCTGGTGTGCTGGCAGGTGTACGTCATTCGGGCGCACCTGCCGCGGCGACGGAGGATGTGGCTGGCTATTGCAGTGGTCGGCAGCCTCGCGGCGATCACCTGGCAGTTCATCGCGGACCGGTTGTATAACCCGATCTTTTCTGAGCAAATCACCCTAAAGGAGGTGCTGGCCGACCCGGAGATTTGGGGGACCATCGGCATGGCAAGCCTGCTGGCCCTGGTGTCCATCGCCCTGTGCTGGCAGTTCGGCAAGCAAGCCCACCGGCGCCAGGAGGAGGTCGCCAACCTCGCGGCCCGCGCGGAACTGGCCACGGTCTCCGAGCGCAACCGCATCGCCCGCGAGATGCACGATATCGTCGCGCACTCCCTGACCGTCGTGATCGCGCAGGCTGATGGCGGCCGCTATGCGGGGCGCAAGGATCCGGAGAAAGCCATCGAGGCGCTCGAGACGATCTCCACCCGCGGCCGCGAAGCGCTGACGCAGATGCGCAGCCTGCTCTCCGTCCTCCACACGGAGGAGGGCCGGGACGTCGCGGCAACCCCGGGGATCTCCGGTATCCAGGACCTCATCAGCGACGCCAACCGCTCCGGCGCCCACGCCACCCTCGCCGTCGAGGGTGAGGAGGTTCCGCTCGACGAGGCGAAGGGGCTGACCGTCTACCGGGTGGTGCAGGAATCCCTCACGAACGTCATTAAGCACGCGGGCTCCGTCGAGGTGCGCGTCCGCCTGATGTGGGAGGACGCGCGCCTGACCGTCATGGTGGATAACGCCCCGGGCGAGGAGCAGCTGACGGGTAGCGGCCGGGGACTGACGGGTATTAAGGAGCGCGTGCGGATCCACGGTGGGAAGGCCAGCTGGGGGTCGAGCGCGCTCTTCCCCAGCGGCTGGAATGTCACGGCCACCATTCCACTCGGCGCGTAGGGGCTGCGTGTCTGACCGCAGTGCTACCGTGACGGCAGCAGGCCAGCAGAAGAACTAATGACCGAAGAATTTTTAAAAGGCGAGGGGCACGCAAACATGATCACCGTGGGATTGGCTGATGACCAGCAGCTCGTGCGCGCCGGCTTCGCGATGGTGCTGGATAGCCAGGATGACATCTCCGTGGCCTGGGAGGCCGCCGACGGGGCCGAGGCCTGCGAGCTGGCCGTAGCCCAGCCCGTGGACATGATCCTGATGGACGTGCAGATGCCCACCATGGACGGCATCGCGGCGACCCGCCGGATCCTCAACGATCTTTCTCCCACGGGACCGGCGGGGGATCCCACCCGGGTGATCGTCCTCACCACCTTCGATAGCGATAACTACGTCCTCGGTGCCGTCACCGCCGGGGCCAGCGGTTTCCTGCTCAAAGACGCCGACCCGGAGGAACTCATCAACGCGGTCCGCATCGTCGGGGAGTCCACCGCCGTGATCAGCCCCGCGGCGACCGCGAAGCTCATCCAGCGCCTGCGGGCGGACGGGGCCGCAGGCAGCGCCGCGTGGCAAGCGGGGTCACCCGCGCCGGGTGCGCAAGCGGAGGATCCCGCCGCCACGACACCGGCAGCGACGCGGCAAGACCCGCCGGATGCCGAGGATGACCTTGGCCTGGTGGATCCACTCACCCCACGCGAGCGGGAGATCCTCTGCCTCATCGCGAAAGGACAAAGCAACCAGGAAATCGCGGAGAAACTCTTCATCTCTCTGCCGACGGTAAAGACCCACGTCGGGCGGGTTCTGATGAAGACCGGCTCGCGGGACCGGGTGCACGCCGTGCTCTTCGCCCTCAAACACCACCTCGTGGACCCGGAAGAATTGCTGACCGCCGAAAGCTAAAAACAAACCGGAGCAGGAACGCCAACCCGGTGGGGAGAACTGCAGAACCACCGCGCCACGGTGAGCCGCGGGGATGACCGGAAGGGGCGGACGTCATACCCCGGTATGAAAGAACAGAAACGGCGATAATCATCCGCCGGACCGATGTTCCAGGGTGGGGCTAGGCACGAAACTGTGAAACATGATCACAGTTGAACAGCTCAGCAAGAGTTACGGAAAGAACCAGGTCCTGAAGGACATCAGCTTCCACGTCCCGGACGGGAAGGTCACCGGCTTCCTCGGGCCAAACGGTGCGGGCAAGTCCACCACGATGCGCTGCATGCTCGGCCTGGACCGGGCAAGCGCCGGGCACGTCACCTTCAGCGGCGAGTACCGCGACGGGCAGTCCTACGACGGGGCCTTTGCCACACTAAAGAACAAGGCGCAGATCGCCGGCGCGGTGCTGGACGCCTCCTGGTTCACCCCGGCACGCACCGGACGCAACCACTTGCGCGTACTGGCACACGGCGCGGGTATCAGCGACAAGCGCGTGGATGAGTGCCTCGAGATCGTGGGTCTGAGCAGCGCGGCGAAGAAGAAGGCCGGCGGCTACTCCCTCGGAATGAAGCAGCGCCTCGGGCTGGCAGCGGCACTGCTCGGCGACCCGCAGCACCTCATCATGGACGAGCCCGTCAACGGCCTGGACCCCGAGGGCGTCACGTGGATGCGCAACACCATCCGCGCGCTCGCGGCGGAGGGGCGCAGCGTGCTGGTCAGCTCCCACCTGCTCAGCGAAATGCAGCTCACGGCCGACCGCCTCGTGGTGATCGGCAAGGGGCAGATGATCGGGGAGTACTCGATGGACGAGTTCCTCGCCGGCGGCACCGTGGTCACCGCGGAATGCCGGGAGGCGGTGCTACTCAGCGAGAAGCTGCAGCACAAGGGCCTGAAGGTGGAGCTGCAGCGGCCCCGCAGCATGCGCATCGCCCTGCCGGAGGAACTCAGCGAGGAGGAGCTGCGCGAGATGGTGGCGCAGACCGCGCTGGAGGAGAACTTCCTCATCACGAAGCTGGCCGCGGAGACCGCGAACCTGGAGCAGCGCTTCCTCGCGGCGACGTCCGAGGCACAGGAGTACCGCACGGGCGCGGTGGCCGGCGCTGGCGCGGAGCATTAAGCCACACCGAACAGAACAAGCTAGAAGACCAGCGCGAGAACAAGAAAGAAGGCGCACCCCATGAGCAGCTTCCTCAGCTCTGTGAAATCCGAAACAACGAAACTCCTCACCCTGCGCAGCACGTTGATCTACTTCATCCTGCTGGGCGGTTCCATCGGCGGGCCGGTGTTTTTGTACCTCCTCCTGTCGGAGACGCCCCTCAAGGTGGACTTCTCGGACGTCGGCCTTGGCGGCATGATCGCCCTGATGATCTGCATCGTTTTTGGCGCCTCCACCACGGCCGGCGAGATCAGCACGAAGATGCACGCCCAGGCCTTCCTGACGCAGCAGTCGCGGTGGAACTGGCTGGCCGCCCGTGGCCTCGTTGCCAGCGTCTTCGTGGTGTTAACCCTTGCGCTGGCGATGGCGCTGACGGTGCTGATGATCGTGATCTGGCCAGGAGCGACCTTCGTGGGTGAGCAGAACAATACCGTCTGGTCGCTGCTGATCGGCGGGGCCGCGTTCACCCTGCTCGCGCTGGGAACCGCCAGCCTGTTGCGCTCCCGCGTCGCAGGTATCGGTGTGCCGCTGGTCTGGATGCTCGTCGTGGAGCCACTGATTTCCCTCGGCGGCGAGAAGTTCGACATCCTCCGGAAGATTTCCGACGTCATGCCAGCGAATACCATCAACGAAATCCAGCGGTATTACACCCTTGAGGGCTACGGCGCCCTGATGGAGGATGCGCACACCCCGGCGTTCTACCTGACTGTGCTGGCGGTGTGGGTCGTGGCCCTGCTGGCCCTGGGCTTCTTCCGCAACTGGCGCGCGGACGTGCGCTAGGCGAGCGCAACCAGGGGGTTGGCAATACTGGCGCGTGGCTTCGGCCGCGCGCTTTTCGTATTTCGGCGCTTGTCAGCGGGCTGGGTACCCGCCGTTATTAGTTAACGAGGCGGGCGTTTTCCGAGGCTGCGAGTTCCGCGAGCCGCTCTGGGGTGGCATCCGTGCTCATGACGACGGCCCCGCCCGCAGCCCAAGGCCGCAGAGTTTCCGCCAGCTGGACCGCGTTGTTCCAGGGGCCGAAGATCATGCGCTCGCCGTCCGCGGCGACGTCGTCGTTCTTAGTGGTGGCCAGCCACTGGCCCTCGCTGAGCTGCTCGCCACCGCTGGCCGCCAGCACCCGGCCCTCATCGACCGGGGCGGACGAGCCCAGGAATGCATCGGGCTGAACCCGCAACTCGGGGGAGAAGTCATTCAGACCGAAGGGCAGCTCGCCGCCCGATTCCGTGACGCCACGGCCGAAGGGGTCGGTGGAGAGGACGAAGACCTCCTCGATCGGCTCGCCCAGCTCGCCGATGTCACCCAGGCCGCCCACTGTATCCAGCCCGCCCAGCCCGTCGTCGGCCAGCTGCTCGGCCAGCTCGACAGAGTCCGTGAACGCAGCAACCGGCGGGGCGGCGGCGTCGGAAAGGGAGTCGGGGAGGGGACCGCGGGCGTCCACGACGGTCGCACCGATCAGCCACGCACCCACCGCGATCGTCACCGGCTGCCAGCCGGGCTCAGCGTCGCAGACAATCACCGACCCAGGCCCCGCCCCCAGACCGAGCAGGAGGTTAGCCACCTTGGACTGCCAATTCTGCAGCGTCTGGGCAGAGAGCTCCATGCGGCCAGCATCGGTGTAGGTGGTTAGCCGCGGGGCGGCGGGATCGTTCAGAAGGGCAGAGAGAGCATCCATGCGCCCCATCCTAGAGACGCCACCCGCACGGGTGCGCCTAGTTCACGCACATCGGGCCGTCACCGCCTGCGTCGATTTCCTCGACCGGTGGCTTGGCCGTCGGGTCCTCGGTGTTCTCCACCGGGTTGCCGTCGCCGCCGATGCTGCCCGTCTGCCCGACGGTGTTGCTGTCCTCGCCGGATTCGGTGCCCTCGTCCGGGATCCCGTCGCCGTCGAGGTCGCGCATGCCCTCGGTCAGCGTGCCTGCGTTCGGGTCATTCGGCTCGACCAGCGGGGCGGTGCCAGGCACGGAGCCCGGGCCGGAGTAGGTGCCCGCCAAAGTGACGGAGAGTTCCTTGTCATCCAGGGAAGGATCCTCGACGATCTCCAGGCCACCGAGCTGCTTGGCCAGCCCACGGGCGGCCGGGTCGTTCTTATCCTTCGCGTTGACCTGGGACTCCGAGACGCCGGTCTCCTCGGAGTTTCCGACCTCGCCTTCCTTGTATCCGTAGTTTCGGGTCAGCTCGGAGACGTTCGCGGCCACCCCCGGGATGTTGGAGGCGTTGAAGACGTTCACGCGGTAGTCTGCCGCGTCGTAGTCCTCGATCGGGCCGTCCTCGCCCTTATCCTTGGTCGCCTTGTCGCCGCCGTCCTCCGGGGCGTCCTCGCCGAGCAGTTCGTTGAAGAACTCGTGGACCTGATCGACGTCGACGGTGACGATGGATTCACCCATGTCGCCGACCCCGTCGATGGAGGTCACGGGGATGGTCTGGAACTTCACGTTGCCGCCGGCCAGGTCCTGCATCTGGGTGGCCAGGGACATGACGTCCCAGCCCTGGTCCAGGACCACGGAGCGTTCCACGGCGTCGTTGATGCGGTTCAGTGCGGTGGGGTCGGTCAGGGTCTTGGAGGAGAGCACCTTGTTGACCAGGGAGGCCATGTAGGCCTGCTGGCGGGTGATGCGGTCCAGGTCGCCTCGGGGCAGGCCGTGGCGCTGGCGGACGAAGCTCAGCGCCTGCGAACCCTTGAGCGTGGAGCGGCCCTTCGGGAAGTCCGCGCCGGACAGCGGCTCCTTGACCTTCTCCTTCAGGCAGACGTCCACGCCGCCGACCGCGTCGGTGAGCAGGACGAAGCCGAGCAGTCCGATCTCGGCGTAGTGGTCGACGGTGATGCCCGTCAGGTCGGCGACGGAGTGGATCAGCGCCTGGCGGCCGGCCTGCTTGGAGGCTTCCTCGTCGCTCTTCTCCTGCTCAGCGTCCGCCGGCTCGGTGCGGCGCTCGGCGATCTTCTGTTCTTCCTCGAACTTCGCGGTGCCGTAGACGCCGTTGAGCTTCATGTTGCCGTTCGGGGTGGCGACGTACGTGTCGCGTGGCAGGGAGACGGCGGTTGCCCCGGAACCGTCGTTGGGCACGCGGATGAGGATGATCGTGTCCGTGTTGGTGACCTCCTCCTCGCCCGCGTTGAGCATGTCGATCTCCTGCTGGCTCAGGGGGTTGCCCTGGGCATCCGTGCGGGAGTCGATGCCGACCAGGAGGATGTCGGTTGCGCCGTCCTGGTTATCGCCGAGGGCGAGCTCGCCGGTCTGGGCGAGCCGCCCGTCGAGCTGGCCGATCGCCTTATACCCAACCGCGCCGAGCACCAGCACCAACGCTGAGACCGCGGCGAGCACCATGCGCACCGGCTTTGAGCCGATCTGGCGGGTGGCAGTATCCCCGGGGGCGGGCATGATTTGGCGGGAGGAGCGCCGCGGCGTGGCAGGCTCCGAATCCACCCTGCCTGCGCGATCAGTCCGCGAGCGGTAGGCGCGGGGCTGCTGGTCGCCAGCGTTGGGGGGCATAGTCATAGGGTTTTCTTCTCATTCCCGGTTGGCAGATCCGCTGGGGCGCGGGCGGCCTCGTGGCACACAAAACTCCGATAATTATAGGACTTTTCCCTTGCCAAGCCCACCACCTCCAGGGTGGGCGCAGCGGCCGCATGGGCGGCTGCTGTTTCCCCGACTGGCTGTGGGGCCTTAGTTGGCTGTGGGGCCTGAGTAATCTGGACGCCATGCCACAGTCACAGGATTCCCCGACCAACCCCGAGCGCCCGTTGGGCGCTCACGGCGACGCTGCCCGCAGCACCGGCGCCGGCCGTGAGGCTGACCGGATGTACGAGAGCCTCGCTGCGGGAACGGGAACAACCGGTGGCGTGGTGCCCGGCATCGTCGTGCTGGGTGCCGGGGGCCAGCTGGGCACAGCGCTTGTGGCCGGGCTGGCAGACCACGCCGCCCCGGTGGTGGCTGTGGGCCGCGCCGAGCTGGACCTGACCGCCAGCGATGAGGAGTGCGCCACCGCCCTGCGGGCAGCCATCGAGCAGGCGGGTGGCCGCGACGTTGTGGTTATTAACGCCGCTGCCTGGACGGCGGTCGACGCTGCGGAGGACCCTGCGAATACAACGACGGTCGAGCGGGTGAACGGGACCGCGCCGGGCGTGCTCGCGCAGGTGGCAGCCGCGCAGAACGCGGGTTTCGTCCACATCTCCACCGACTACGTCTTCAGCGGGGAGGCAGGCAGGCCGCGGGCGGTGACCCCGGAGGATCCCCCGGCGCCGGTGAATGAATACGGCCGCACGAAACTGGTGGGGGAGCGCGCGGTGCTGGACGCCGGCGGCACCGTGGTGCGCACGGCCTGGGTATTCAGCGGCCCCACCGGGCCCGGGCGAGACTTCCTGGACACGATGGCGGGGCTGGCTGACCGCGGTGTGAACCCGGCGGTGGTGGACGATCAGTGGGGCAGGCCGACCTTTACCGGGCACCTCGCCGCAGGGCTTATCGAGCTGGCAATCACGCTGTGGCGCCAGCGCCCGGTGGATGCGGATGCGCGCACGCCGGAGCTGCCGCGACTACTGCACGCCACCGGTAGCGGGGAGGCGACGACCTGGGCGGGGTTCGCCGCCGCAATCTTCGACGCCACCGGCCACGACCCGGCCCGCGTGAGCCGAATCCCGACCGCGGAGTACCCCACCCCGGCGCGCCGCCCGGTCGGGGTGTACCTGGACACGAGCTGCTGGGAGGCGGCCGGGCTTTCCCCGCTGCCAGCGTGGCAGGACGGACTGCGGGCGGCTCTGGGGTAACGTTCCCCCCGTGGCACCCATAGCGATTATCACGGTGACGTACTCGCCTGGCGAGTACCTCACAAAGTTCCTGGACTCCATCCCCGCTGCTGCCGAGCAGGGGGCGCACGTCGTCATGGTCGATAATGGTTCGACGGACGGCGCGCCGGAGGCTGCCGTCGCCGACCGTGGCGGACGTATCAGCGGGCCCGGGGCTGAGTCTCAGGACGCCGCCCCGGATGTGGCTGGTAATGCGAAGGAACTGGGCCTGGAGCTGCGCTATTCGGGCGGCAACATCGGCTACGGCTCCGCGATGAACCTCGGCGCCCGCAACCTCCGCGACCTGCGTGACGCGGGTGAGATCGACGATGAGTTCCTCATCATCTCCAACCCGGATGTCGTCTTTACCCCGGGGTCTATCGACGCGATGCTTGAGTGCGCCCGCCGCCACCCGCGCGCAGGGGCCATCGGCCCACTGATCCGCGAGGCAGACGGTTCTGCCTACCCGAGCGCGCGCAGCGTCCCTCGCCTGGGGGCTGGCATCGGGCACGCCCTGCTGGGTGGGGTGTGGCCGTCCAACCCGTGGACGAAGCAGTACCGTCACGACGATGACCTGGACCGTGAGCGCGAGGCCGGCTGGCTGTCCGGCTCCTGCCTGCTGCTGCGGTGGAAGGCCTTCGAGTCTGTCGGTGGCTTCGACGAGCGCTACTTCATGTACATGGAGGACGTGGACCTGGGCGATCGCCTGGGCCGGGCGGGCTGGCAGAACATCTTCACGCCCACCGCGGAGATCAGCCACGCCAAGGGGCACGCCGCGGGTGAGCACCCGGAGAAGATGCTGCCCGCCCACCACGAGTCCGCGTACCGCTTCCAGGCCGACCGCCTGCCCGGGGCGAAGAATGCGCCGATCCGTCTGCTGCTCAAGGTCGGTCTTTCGGTGCGCGCCAAGGTTTCGGTGTGGCTCGCCGCGCGGAAGCGCAGGGGCTAGCACCGAAAGCCCCGGCCTCGAAGCACGCACGCTGAGATGCGTCGTGTTGCGGGGCTGCGCATTTTTTTCGCAGAGCCTTCCGCCCGGCTGTGGCGCGCTGACGGGAAAATTTTCCCCAGTGTCTCGGCGCCCCGGCGTGGAGGCGGGATTATCACCCGCGGGCGCGCTAACGTGCCTAGGGACACCAACCCCACGATCGGTCGGTCCCAGCAGGGCGCCGGTGAGCTGCTCGTCTGGGGTGAAGCGAATAGTTTTTTGACTGTCTACAGCAGTTGCCGAACACGAGGGAGTAAGCGATGGCAGAGGTGCCTCAGGACAGCCTTGATACCCGAGCTCTGGCGGAGCAGACTGACGCGGTGATCCTCGTCGGTGGGAAGGGCACCCGGTTGCGTCCCCTTACCAACAGCACGCCGAAGCCGATGCTTCCGGTGGCAGGGGCCCCGTTCCTGCAGCACCTGCTGGCCCGCATCAAGGCTGCGGGGATGACCCACGTGGTGCTCGGCACCAGTTTCAAGGCGGAGGTCTTCGAGCAGTACTTCGGCGACGGCTCCGAGATGGGGCTGGAGATCGAGTATGTCGTCGAGGACGAGCCGCTGGGCACCGGCGGCGGTATCCGCAATGTCGCGAGTAAGCTGCGCCACGACCGCGCGATGATCTTCAACGGTGACGTGCTGGGCGGCACGGACCTCGGCGCGATCCTGCGCACCCACGTGGAGCAGGACGCGGAGGTCACCCTGCACCTGCTGCGCGTGGCCGACCCGCGCGCCTTCGGCTGTGTGCCGACGGACGAGTCCGGCCGTGTCGAGGCTTTCCTGGAGAAGACGGAGGACCCGCCGACGGACCAGATCAACGCGGGCAGCTACGTCTTTAATAGGGACGTCATCGAGTCCATCCCTCAGGGACGTGCGGTGTCCGTGGAGCGGGAGGTTTTCCCGGAGCTGCTGAACCGCGGGGCGCGCGTGTTCGGGCACGTGGATCAGGCCTACTGGCGCGACCTGGGCACCCCGGGGGACTTCGTGCGTGGTTCCTCCGACCTGGTCCGTGGGATTGCTCCCTCGCCGTTGCTGGAAGGACGTCACGGTGAGGCGCTGGTGGACGAGTCCGCCGCGGTGTCCAGCGGTGCGCTGGTTTATGGCGGTTCGGTGATCGGCCGTGGTGCGGAGATCTCCGGTGGTGCTCGCGTGGAGTCCTCGGTCGTTTTTGATGGCGTGCAGATCGAGGCTGGGGCCACGGTGGAGCGCTGCGTGATCGCGGAGGGGGCGCGCATTGGGGCGCGGGCGCACCTCGAGGACTGCGTGATCGGCGAGGGGGCCGTGATCGGTGCCCGCTGTGAGCTGGAGTCCGGGGCGCGCGTGTGGCCGGGCGTTGCGATTCCGGACGGCGGAATCCGCTTCAGCAGTGACGTCTAGCGCAGCCTGGTCGCGCTAGGGGCGGGGGTCGGTAGACCCCACCGGCGACACCGGTGAGGCGTCATGCTGGCCCTGCGGCGGGACTTTCGGGGGTGGAAATAAAAATTCTTCGAATTTCCAATATCTTGTGCGTGAGACGTCACTTCCGCTGATCGCAGGCCCATATGTAGTGGTTCCGGTGGGGGTGTGCGGAATATCTCGTTACCTTCGAACGTCTGTTCTAGATGTCTGCTGCGGACGATATAGTGACCTCTGTGACAGCTGTGACTTTTGGGGCGGGCGGGATTTTCAGAAAGTTTGACGGGACGTAACTACACGTGTGTAATCTTCGATATAGCTGCAATAACAACACACCCGGTGAGGCGCTTGACTTTCACCTCAGGCGATACCTTCACAGCGCCGGGAGTGCGAACCAGTAAGGAGTATTGCCGTGGATAAGCCAGCGAGCTCGGCCTATCCCGCCCCGCCGCAGCAGGGGTCGGCGGCAATGGAAAGGGAGGCTCGAGTGGACACAGGTGCCCGCCAGCACAACCTCTTCGACCTTACGCAGGATTTCGACAAGCTCTTCGACGCCGTGGAGCAGGACTGGCAAGAGCAGGCGCTGTGCGCCCAGACGGACCCGGAGGCCTTCTTTCCGGAGAAGGGTGGCTCCACCCGCGAAGCCAAGCGGATCTGCATGGCCTGCGGGGTGCGCGATGAGTGCCTCGAGTACGCCCTCGCTAATGACGAGCGTTTCGGTATCTGGGGTGGCCTCTCCGAGCGCGAGCGGCGCAAGCTGAAGAAGCGCCTCGGCTAACAGTCCGGACGACACCCCGGCCGCTATGGCCGGACTGCACGAGTGACCTCACGCGCCCTGAACGGGACCGCGTGAGTTTTTCTTTTCCCGGGGGCTTTCCCCGGCGTTCCCGCGCAGTGGCCGACTAGCGATCCCAGTCGAAGCGCGGGTCGATGATCTCCGGGCCGACGTTCAGATAATGCGCGACCAACCGGGTCACGATGTAGCGGAGCATGTCCGCCCGCTCCTCTTTGCTGCGCGCCCGCATCTCCACGGGGCGGCGGAATACGATCAGCCGGGGGCGGGTGGGGGAGCCGCTGGAATCCACGCCCGCGGGGATCAGCCGCCCCAGCGGCACCTTGCCGTCGGCGACGACATCCGAGGGCCACTGCGTGTAGCCGTGTTGCAGGCGCATGCGGGGCACTAGGTCCACCGCCAGATCCAGGGAGACGAGCTGATCGTCGAAGCGGTCGAGGATCCGCTCGTAGGCGTCCAGCACCGCCTGATCAAAGTCCTCAGAGCGGGTCCGGTAGCGCGGCAGATCCGGCAGCAAAATGCCGCGCGGGCCGCGCCCCCGGGGGTCGTTCCTCACTCTGCGGATGTGACTCATGGATATTGAGCCTACGCGGTTGGCGGCCTCGCGCCCCGCGGCGCGCGGGCAGATGTGAAAGCTGGTGAATCTGGCTAAGATGTTCCGCGTGACTGTACACCGAAATTGCTCCCGCCCCGGCTGCCAGCGCCCGGCCGCGGCGACGTTGGAGTTTAATTACGCGGATCAGATCGCCATCATCGGACCGCTGCAGCCGGCCGGCAATCCCCACCGCTGGGATCTCTGCGAGGACCACGTGGAGCGCACGTCCGTCCCGCAGGGGTGGCGCCTCGTCCGCAAGACTGAGGACGCGACCCCGCCACCGGCGCTCGGCGGCACGAGCACCATCGGAGCCGCCGACGGCTACGCGGCGGACGACGGGGCTGATGAGGAGGAGCTCCTCGCCCTCGCCGAGGCGGTGCAGCAGGCCTACGAGGAGTCCGGCGAGCTGCCGAACGACCCGGGCCCGCGGCTGGTGCGCCGAGAGGAGATCCCGCTGCCCACCGGCCACCACCCGGCCCGCGGCAACCTGCCGAGCAGCCGCCCCCGCCGCCACCTGCGTGCGGTGCAGGAAAACGACTAGAATCTGACCTAGCACCAACGCCGACCCCGCCCGACCGCCCAGCCTGCGCTGGGCAGCATTGCAATCAGGAGAAAATATGGCACAGCAGTCCGCTCAGCGCGATATCGACGCCGTGAACGCCGTCATCAAGGCCTACGACGTCCGGGGCGTGGTCGGCGACCAGGAGGGTCAGATCAACGAGGGCTTCGTCCGCGACGTCGGGGCCTCCTTCGCCCGCCTCATGCGCGCAGAGGGCGCGAAGAGCGTGGTCGTTGGCCACGACATGCGCGATAGCTCCCCGGGCCTGGCCGCCGCTTTCATCGAGGGCGTGACCGCCCAGGGGTTGGACGCCGTGAACCTCGGACTGACCAGCACCGACGAGCTCTACTACGCGGCGGGCGTGGGGGAGTGCCCGGGCGCGATGTTCACCGCCTCCCACAACCCAGCCCAGTACAACGGCATCAAGCTCTGCCGTGCCGGTGCCAAGCCGGTCGGCCAGGGCACGGGTCTGGAGCGCATCGTGGAGGAGCTCGTCGCTGGCGTTCCCGCGTATGACGGCGAGCCGGGGACGTCCTCCGAGAAGGACGTTCTCGACGGCTACGCGGACTACCTGCTCTCCTTGGTCCCGATGGACATCCGTCCGCTGAAGGTTGCGGTGGACGCCGGTAACGGCATGGGTGGGCTGACCGTCCCTGCCGTGTTCGGCAAGCTGCCGGTGGAGCTGAAGGACCTCTACTTCGAGCTGGACGGCAACTTCCCGAACCACGAGGCCAACCCGCTGGAGCCGAAGAACCTGGTGGACCTGCAGAAGTTCACCGTGGACAACGGCTGCGACCTGGGTATCGCCTTCGATGGCGACGCCGACCGTTGCTTCATCGTCGACGAGAACGGGGATGCGGTTAGCCCGTCCACGGTCTGCGCGATGATCGCCGAGCGCTACCTGGGACAGAATCCGGGGGCGACGATCATCCACAACCTCATCACCTCGAAGTCCGTCCCGGAGATCGTCTCCGAGCTGGGTGGTACCCCGGTGCGCACCCGCGTGGGCCACTCCTTCATCAAGGCGAAGATGGCCGAGACGGGCGCGGTCTTCGGCGGCGAGCACTCCGCTCACTACTACTTCTCGGACTTCTTCAACGCGGACTCCGGCATGCTGGCCGCGCTGCACGTGCTCGCTACCCTCGGCGCGCAGGATAAGCCGCTCTCCGAGCTGAAGGGCAAGTACGAGCGCTACATCGCCTCCGGCGAGATCAACTCCGAGGTCGCGGATCAGGCTGCCAGTACCAAGGCGGTCGTGGCGGCCTTCGCGGATCGCACGGAGAACAGCGACGACATGGACGGCGTGACCGTCGAGCTGACCGGCGGCGCATGGTTCAACGTGCGCGCGTCGAACACCGAGCCACTGCTGCGCCTGAACGCCGAGGCGGCGACCCAGGAAGAGGTGGACGCGATCGTCGAGGAGGCTCTGCGTCACATCCGCGGCTAGCTGCGGGAACTCCGCGGGCACGCCCCGCGGATTACCGCCGGCGGGCGGGTGAGAGGCTAGAATAGCCGGCTAGTTGAATGGCCGACCCCGCGGCGGTAAGCGGTCAACGAGCGTTGAAGGCTGAGGAAAGTGTATCTACTGAAGGGCAACATCCACTCTTTCGAGTGGGGCTCCGCTGAACTCCTTGCGGGAGTCATGGGGCGCCCTTCGCCGACCCCGGAACGCGAGGCGGAAGCGTGGTTTGGCGCACACCCGGGCGGTCCCAGCGAAATTCTTGCGGACCCGGCTGGTGCAGGATCGGGGCTGCCCCACGACCTGGCCGAGGCTATTAGTCAGGATCCGGCGGGCCAGCTGGGACCGGACCTGGCTGAGCTGCCCTTCCTGGTGAAGCTGCTGGCCGCCGATAAGGCGCTGAGCATCCAGGCGCACCCCTCCAAGGCGCAGGCCGAGGCCGGGTTCGCCGCGGAGAATGCCGCCGGGCTGCCCGCGGGTGATCCGACGCGTAATTACCAGGATAAGAACCATAAACCGGAGCTGCTCGTCGCGCTGACGGAGTTCCACGCGCTCGCTGGCTTCCGGCCAGTGGCGCAGACCGTGGAGCTGCTGCGCGAACTGGACGTGCCGGAGCTGGCCCCGCAGTGCGAGGCGCTCGCGGCCACCCTGCCGGGGGCGGAAGGTAGTGCGGCTCGGGTCACCGAGCCGGCTGCCCTGCGCGAGGTGCTGGGCGAGTGGCTGAGCCTCTCGCCCGGCGATGCTGAGAAGCGCGTCGCCGCCCTGCTTCAGCGCTGCGAACCGCTATGCGGAGAACCGGGTGTCCTGGGGGAGGCAGCCCGCACGGTGGTGGAGCTGCAGCGTGATTACCCTTCCGACCCGGGCATCCTGGTCGCCCTGCTGCTCAATCGCGTGTCTCTGCGCCCCGGGGAGGCGGTGTTCCTTGCCGCAGGCCAGCTGCACGCCTATCTGAAGGGCATGGGCGTGGAGGTCATGGCGAACTCCAATAACGTGCTGCGCGGTGGCCTGACCGCCAAGCACATGGATGTCGCCGAGCTGCTTAATATTTTGGACGCCTCGCCGCTCGCCGAGCCGCGCTGCGAGGTTTTCGCTGACGGCGACCAGGCGACGGCCGAGTACCGCACCCCGGTGGCGGACTTCCGGGTGCGCACACTGCGACCAGGGGCCAGCATGGTGGTCGAGGAGCCAGCGGTGGTTCTGGCCGCTGGCGGTGAGTTGACGGTGACGTCAGCGACGCAGGAGCTGCCCGTCGCCTCCGGTTCCGCGGTGTGGGTGGGAGCTGCCGACGGCCGCGTGTCCGTTACTGCTCGCGGTGAGGGGACTCGGGAATCTGAGTTCGACGCCACGGGCTTTATCGTGACCGTGGGGGATGCCGCCGCGCTCGACTAGCCTCGCTGCGACGGTGTCATGTAGTCCCGTGGGCGAATTGCTCTGGCTACGGGGTATCGCTCGACATGCGCGGGGAAGGGGTCTGCCCCGGTGCTTTAGCGCCCTGGGCGGGGCTTCGGCTCGGGGGTTGGGGTCGCCTCAGGCTGCGGAGAGTCCTGCTTGCCTGCTTCCGCACCGTCCGTTTTGGTGCCCTTATCCGGCTTCGTGGATGGGGCGGGCGTGCCGCCCTGGCCGCTGTCGCTCGAGCCTGTATTCGGTTGATCGGGCTGCTGACCCGGGTCGGCCTCGCCGGCACCCGGTGTCGTGGTCGTGCCGTCCTGCACACCTGGCTTCCCTGGCTTCGGTGTCGTTGGATTGGACGGCTTCGGGTCGCCCTTCGACGGTGGCTTCCCAGGAACCCCGGGCAGCTTGGTCGGCCACTCAGAGGGCAGGGGTGGGAGGTTCATGTCCGGCATCTGCGGCTGCTTCGGCAGCTTCTGCGGGGACGTGCCGCTGGGCTCTGCGTCCTCCACGATCGTCTGCTGTGGGGAGGGCGCCTGGTAGCCGCCCCGCCAGGTGTCCGGCGGCAGGAGCGGGTCGTTGCCCAGCGGGGCGAGGTTGCCGCCACGGGCGAGCGCGTCGATCTTCTCGGTCGGGTCCGTAGGGGTCCCGTTGCCATTCATGCCCTCGCCCTGCTCCGGCGCGGGGGAGGACGTGGATCGGGTGGCCTTCGAGCTGGTGTTCGTGGCGGTGGACCGGGAGGCCTGATCGCTGGCGAGCTCGCTCGTCGCCGAGGTGTTCGTCTCGTCCGGGCCGGCCGCGGTGTTGGACACTGCTGAATTCCAGGTCCAGACGGTGATGCCCACAGCGAGTGTCAAACCGGCAGCGGCGAAGCTGAGGATGCCCTTGGAGCCGGAGCGCGGCTCGTCCGTGTTAGTCACGGCACTGTCCTCCTTTGCCTGCTTGTGCTGCGCGTGATGATGCGGAGCGCCGATCGACGTCTTTTATAACGTTTTCATCACGCTATCTGATCTTGGCAGCTCACGCCACCCCCACCGCGAGATTATTTCCCTCCGCCCCACGCCCAGGGCGGCACCGTGTCGGGTGGGGCGGCTAGACTTAGGCGAGTTAAAGCATTCGGAAACCCAAGGAGAGTATTCGACCATGGCAACCCTGACTCCAGACAGCATCGGAGACCTCGAGTTCAAGATTCGTGACCTCAGCCTCGCTGAGTCCGGCCGCCACCAGATCCGCCTGGCGGAACACGAGATGCCGGGCCTGATGGAGTTGCGCCGCGAGTACGCCGACGAGCAGCCCCTGGCCGGCGCTCGCATCGCCGGTTCCATCCACATGACGGTCCAGACCGCCGTCCTCATCGAGACCCTCACCGCCCTTGGCGCGGAGGTTCGCTGGGCTTCCTGCAACATCTTCTCCACGCAGGACGAGGCCGCCGCGGCCGTCGTCGTCGGCTCCGGAACCCCGGAGCAGCCTGCGGGCGTGCCCGTCTTCGCCTGGAAGGGCGAGTCCCTGGCCGAGTACTGGTGGTGCCTCGAGCAGATCTTCACCTGGGGCACCGACGCCAACGGTGAGGCCATCTACCCGAACATGATCCTGGACGACGGCGGCGACGCCACCATGGCCGTCATCAAGGGCAAGGAGTTCGAGCAGGCCGGCCTGGTGCCGGAGCCGGGCGAGGGCGACTCCGATGAATACGGCGAGTTCCTGGGCATGCTGAACCGCGTCTTCCAGCGCGATAACACCTTCTGGACCAACAACGCCGAGCAGATCAAGGGTGTCACCGAGGAGACCACCACCGGCGTGCACCGCCTGTACCACTTCGCCGAGCAGGGCACCCTCCCGTTCCCGGCGATGAACGTCAACGACGCGGTCACCAAGTCCAAGTTCGATAACAAGTACGGCACCCGCCACAGCCTCCTGGACGGCATCAACCGCGCCACCGACATGCTCGTCGGCGGCAAGTCCGTCCTGGTCTGCGGCTACGGCGACGTCGGCAAGGGTTGCGCCGAGGCTTTCGCTGGTCAGGGCGCGCGCGTCGTCGTCACCGAGGCGGACCCGATCAACGCGCTGCAGGCGCTGATGGACGGCTTCCCGGTCGTCACCGTCGACGAGGCCATCGGCGAGGCGGACATCGTCATCACCGCGACGGGCAACCTGGGCATCATCACCTTCGAGCAGATGCAGAAGATGAAGGACCACGCCGTCCTGGGCAACATCGGCCACTTCGACAACGAGATCGACATGGCCAGCCTCCTGCACCGCGACGACGTCACCCGCGTGAACATCAAGCCGCAGGTCGACGAGTTCAGCTTCCCGAACGCTGAAGGTGAGCAGATCAGCATCATCGTCCTCTCCGAGGGGCGCCTGCTGAACCTGGGTAACGCCACCGGCCACCCGTCCTTCGTCATGTCCACCTCCTTCGCGGACCAGACCATCGCGCAGATCGAGCTGTTCAAGAACACTGATCAGTACAGCAACGAGGTCTACCGCCTGCCGAAGATCCTGGACGAGAAGGTCGCCCGCATCCACGTCGAGGCGCTCGGCGGCAAGCTCACGAAGCTGACCAAGGAGCAGGCGGAGTACATCGGCGTGGACGTCGAGGGCCCGTACAAGCCGGAGCACTACCGCTACTAAAGGCACGTCCCCGCCCGTTGCTGGGGCGGGGAACGGTAGGAAAGTAGAGACCGAGAAGAACCCATGATCATCGCTTTTGAGGGCATCGACGGCGCCGGGAAGAATACCCTGGTCACCGCGCTGGAGGCCGAGTTGCTGGCCCGGGAGCTGCCCGTCGCGCGGGTGAGCTTCCCCCGCTACGAGGACTCCGTGCACGCCCAGCTCGCGCAGCGGGCACTGACCGGCAAGATGGGGGATCTCATCGACTCGGTCCACGGCATGGCCACCCTCTTCGCGCTGGACCGTGCGGAGGTCGCCGAACAGCTGGAGGACCTGGATGCCGATGGCTACATCGTGCTGATGGACCGCTTCGTGGCCTCCAATGCGGCGTACTCCGCGGCCCGGTTGGCTGGCGAGGCGGCCGAAGGCGAGGAGCCTGTGGAACCCGCCGAGCACCCGGTCGTCGAGTGGGTTCGCAGTCTAGAGGTCGATGACCTGGGTTCCCCGGTGCCGGACCTGCAGGTGCTGGTGGACGCTAGCGCGGAGGTCGCCGGCGAGCGGGCGAAGTCCCGCGAGCAGCAGGACGCTGCCCGCACCCGCGATGCCTACGAATCCGACGGCGGGCTGCAGCAGCGCACCCTCGAGGCCTACCGCAGCTTGGCCACCGCCGAGTGGCTGGGCCCGTGGCAGGTCGTGGCCTCGGAGGCCGGGGGCGTGGCCGAGCGGGCCAGCCAGCTCGCCGACCGGATTGAGGGCGAGTACCGGGAGCTGGACTCCTAAACCCGGCGGGCATGTCTGCCCGGCATAGTACAAAGAAGCTAAGACTTTAAACTCAAGAAAAATGAAGGAAGCACTGCGCTCATGACAGCCAAGATTCTGGTGGTCGACGACGATCCGGCGATCTCGGAGATGCTCACCATCGTGCTGCAGAACGAAGGTTTCGAGACGGTCGTGGTCGGCGACGGCAATGACGCCGTCACCGCAGCCCGGGAGCACGACCCCGACCTGATTCTGCTGGACGTCATGCTGCCCGGAATGAGCGGGATCGACGTCTGCCGCACGGTGCGCGAGTTCTCCACGGTGCCGATCGTGATGCTCACTGCCCGCACGGACACGGTGGACGTCGTGCTCGGCCTGGAGTCCGGCGCGGATGATTACATCACCAAGCCCTTCAAGCCGAAGGAGCTCATCGCCCGCGTCCGCGCCCGGCTGCGTCGCAGCCCGGAGGAGGCCACTGAGTCCACCACCATTCGCGTGGGAGAGGTGGAAATCGACACGGCTGGCCACGAGGTCACCCGGGGCGGGGAGGTCATCAACCTGACCCCCATCGAGTTCGACCTGCTGACCACCCTGGCCTCCCGGCCGGGGCAGGTGTTCAGCCGCGAGGAGCTGCTGGAGAAGGTCTGGGGCTACCGCAAGTCCGGCGACACCCGCCTGGTGAACGTGCACGTCCAGCGCCTGCGCTCCAAGGTAGAGCGCGACCCGGATGACCCGCAGGTGGTGCTGACCGTCCGCGGTATCGGCTACAAGTCGGGCGAGTAGCGTATGCCCAACCCCGTCCCGCCGAATGGCCCGGCCGAGCCCGATGCGCTGACTGATACCGAGTCGCGCCGCCCGGCCGGCTCGCCAGCGCGCGCGGATGGGGATACCTCGCCGCTGAGCACGGGCGTGGATCGTGTCGCGCAACGAGGGGAGAGTGCCTCTCCGGCAGCGTCCGCTGGGGAGGGCGAGCCACGGGCGGAGGCTGCTGGGGCAGGGGCGTCCTCGGAGCTGGACATCGCGCCGGAGTCGGGGCCGGAAAAGCCCACGTGGCGCTCCGCGCTGCGTCACCCTGCCGCTACGGCGAAAAGCCTGTGGTACCGCCTGCTGTTCAAGTGGCGCACCTCGATCCAGGTGCGCGTGATTGGCTCCGTATTCCTCTCCTCGGTGCTGGTCATTCTGGCGCTGGGCTTCGTGCTCATCAGCTTTTTGAACCAGCAGCTGCTGAATGCGAAGTACTCCTCGGCAACCGAGGAGATTCACCGGGCACGTGCGACCGTGGAGGAGCAGATCGCCGCCACGGATACCTCGAACCCGCTGCCCGTGCGGCTTAGCGCAGCCAGGGCAGTGCTGGCGGACTCCGGCTCCACCGCGAAGGCCAATTCCGCGGTCTACGAGCCGGTGCTGATGGCGAGCTCCTCCGCTGGCGACGAGGTCCGGGTGCCGCAGGAAGCGGTGATCCCGACGAAGCTGCGCAACTTCGTACAGCAGGGGCAGGTTTCCTACCAGTACACGACGATGACGGAGGGCACGGAGACCTTCAAGGCCCTGGTCATCGGCACGCCCGTGGCCAGCGATGTGTCTGGCATCGAGCTGTACCTAGTGATGCCGCTGGATGCGGAGGAGTCCACCTTGAACCTGATGCGCGGCCTGCTGCTGGCGGGCGCGATCGTGCTGCTGGTTCTCCTGGTGGTCATCGCGTGGGTTTTCGCCCAGCAGCTGACCGTCCCGGTGCGTTCGGCTTCCCGCATCGCGGAGCGCTTCGCGGCCGGCCATCTGCGCGAGCGTATGGTCGTGGAGGGCCAAGACGAGGTCGCGCGCCTATCCATCTCCTTCAACGAGATGGCTGAGTCGCTGTCCGCGCAGATCCGCAACCTGGAGGAGTTCGGCTCCCTGCAGCGCCAGTTCACCTCGGATGTTTCCCACGAGCTTCGCACTCCGCTGACGACCGTGCGCATGGCCGCGGACCTCATCAATGACAACGCGGAGAACCTCGACCCGTTAACCGCGCGTGCGGCGGAGCTGATGGACAAAGAGCTCGATCGTTTCGAGATGCTGCTGGGCGATCTGCTGGAGATCTCGCGCCACGACGCGGGCCAGGCGAACCTCTCTGCTGAGAAGATCGATATGCGTGGTGTCGTCCACTCCGCGCTGGCGCAGGTGCGCGGCATCGCGGAGGACCTAGGCGTGGTCTTCAACCTCGACCTGCCGGAGGAACCAGTGACCGCGGAGGTGGACTCCCGCCGCGTGGAGCGCATCCTGCGCAACCTGCTGGCCAACGCCGTGGACCACTCCGAGGGGCACCCGGTGGAGGTGACCTTGGCGGCCACGGAGCGCAACGTGGCGATCACCGTCACGGACCACGGCGTGGGCCTGAACCCGGGCGAGGAGGAGATGGTGTTCAACCGCTTCTGGCGCTCGGACCCATCCCGCGAGCGCCGGACGGGTGGCACGGGCCTGGGCTTGGCGATTGCCAGGGAGGATGCCAAGCTGCACGGCGGTGTGCTGGACGCCATCGGCGAGCCCGGGGTGGGCTCTTGCTTCCGGCTGACGGTGCCACGCAAGGCGGGCTCGAAGGCCGGGATCTCGCCACTGCCGCTGGCCGTCCCAGCGGTGGTCGAGCACGATACCGAGGACGTCCAGACCGATGGCGTCCAGGATGCCGAGCCCCAGGACGCCCAGGTCCAGGGCGATGAGCGCCAGGTCGAGGGAATAGGGGCAGCTGGAGCCCAGGCCAATGCGGAGAATGAGGGTCAGCCTGTCGACAACGCGGCGGAGCAGCATGATGAGCACGCGGCGGACCCTGCGCCGGGCGCTTTTAGCAGTGAAGAGGCCCCACGGCCGGAAGGGGAGGACTCGTGAGGAAGCTCAAACTGATCGGCACCACGCTGGTGGCCTGTGGCACTCTCGTGGCCACCGGATGCACGACCTTGCCGGGCGATTCCGCCCCGGAGGTGATCAGCTCCTATTCGCCCATGCCGGACGTGGAGGACGTCGTCGAACCGAAGGACAACCAGCCCTCGGACCTGCTGCTGCGCGATTTCTTCGCGGCGAGTGCCCACCCGGTCAGCGACTACGCTGCGGCCCGGAAGTTCCTCACTACCGAGCGGGCGGATCAGTGGCACCCGGAGCGTAAGACGAAGGTGCTGGACCGCGTGTTCATCAACTCTGATGGCGCGGTGCGTGACGGAAAGATCACCTACCGGGTGCGCGGCAACGTACTGGGCACGCTCTCCCCGGGCGGGGTGTTCACCCCGGAGTTCACGGGCTATGAAACCACCTACGAGATGGTGCAGGAGCGGGGCCAGTGGCGGATTTCCAACCTGCGCGACGCGGTGGTGCTGGACCGCGCGGACTTCTTCTCTGCCTACGAGGCCCGGGACCTGTACTTCGTGAACCCGCGCGGCTCGATGCTCGTACCCGATCGGCGCTGGGTATACACCCGCCAGCAGTCCATCGGGGCCTCGATGGTCTCTCTGCTGAACAATGGCCCGAACCCGCTGCTGGGCGACGCAGTGAACTCGCTGATTCCGCCGATGGCGACGGTGCGAACCCAGCGGACCGGGGAGGGCGAGTTTGAGGTCGAGTTCACCGGCCTGACCGGGCTGAATCCGGAGGCTCGTCGGCTGCTGGGTGCCCAGGTGGTGTGGACGTTGGCGGGTGCGGACGTGCGCGGCCCGTACCGGTTGATCGCGGACGGCACCCTGCTCTCCGAGGAGGTGGGGGAGACGTGGCGGGTCAATGACGTCTCCGAGTTCGACCCACGAGCCAGCGCTGCGGGGACGCTGCGTGCGGTCTCTGGTGGCCAGGTGCGTGAGCTCAGCGAGTCGAACGCCGATGCCGTGGCGATGGGCGGCTGGTTGGCGTCGAACTACATCGAGTCTTTGGCGGTCTCCTCCCAGGAGAACATGTTCGCTGCCGTCGCGGGGATGGGCGAAAGGCCGCGTCGCCTGCTGGTCGGCAAGTCGGAAGGAGCGCCGCAGGAGCTGTTGGAATCCAAGTCCCTGACCCGCCCGACGTGGAGTGGCGACGCCCACGCCCTGTACACGGTGGCCGATGGGCAGGAAATCAAGCGTTTCGTGCGTTCTGGGCGTACCGGAAACCTCGTGGAGGAGCCAGTGGACGCTGAATCGGTGGAGCGCCTGGGGCCGGACGCACGGATCAGCATGTTCCGGGTCTCCCGCGATGGCGTGCGCGCCGCCCTGCTGATCGACGGCAAGGTGTACGTCGCGGTCCTGCACGACCGCGAGCGTGGTGGGGTGCGCCTGGGCAAACTCGAGGAGATCGGCTACCAGCTGGGGGACACCGCCGTCTCCGTGGGCTGGCAGCACGACGGCACGCTGCTGGTGGGCACCCGCGCCAACGACGCCCCGGTGTGGCACCTGGCGGTGGACGGGTCGATGGCCCGGCAGGAGTCCGCGCGCAACATCGCGGCCCCGGTGGTGGCGGTGACGTCCACGGGGCAGGCGCTGTACGCCACGGATGGTCGGGCGCTGGTGATGCTGAACCGGGATGATTCCGACCCGAAGTACTGGCGCGAGGTGCCGGGGCTCGTGGGGCAGCGGGCGATCCCGGTGGTCGCCCACTAGCGTTGCGCGATTGCGGGGGCGGGGAACCCTGGAAGAAAATGTCCGATCCCGGGGCTCCCTGGGCGATGCCGGGGTAAAACAAGGGGAGTACGGGGACAAGGGGGCTCTACGTGTCAGCTGGGGGCTGGATCGAGACCGCGGCGGATCTACTGCTGCGTAACGACTGCATGTGCTGCGGCCGGGTCGCGGAACGGGCCAGCCGGGCAGGTGGCTTGGCCGGGGCGGCGCTGTGTGCCGACTGCGCCCTCGAACTCACGGTGGCTCCGCAGCGGATCGACCCGCAGGTGCCGAGCGTTCCGGTGTTCGCCTGCGGGCCCTACGGCGGTGCACATCGGGCGATCGTGCTCGCGGCCAAGGACCACATGCGGGCACCCGCCGCGAAGGTCATTGGCCGGGTGTGGGCCGGGGCGGTGGAGTACCTCGCGGCCGGGGGAGAACTCCCGCACCCCAGGATGTGCCCGGTCGCGCTCGTCCCAGCGCCCACGCGCCGGGCGGCGGCGAAGGCCCGGGGCGGGGATATCGTCACGGCGGCCGCCCGGGAGTTGGCGCGCACACTGCCTGGGGCGCAGGTGGCGGCCATCGCCGAGCTGGACGACCGCGCCCCGGACGCGGTGGGGTTGAGCAGGCTGCAGCGGCGGGCCTCCCTGGCGGAGAACCTGCGGCTGCACCGAGGTGACGTCCGAAAACTGGCGGAATTCAACCGTGCGGGAGGGGAGGTACTGATCCTGGATGACGTCTGCACGACCGGGGCGACGATCGCCCAGTTGGCACTGGCGCTGGCGGCCCGAGGCGTGCGCGTCCGGGCGGCGCTGACGGTCTGCCACGCATAGCGAAAAAGCTCCACCAGGGGTTTGAGAGTACGCTGCAGCCGGGGTGGCGGATCGGTATAGTTGCGGGTGAAGCATTCGTTACCAGCCAGCGGTAATTCCGTCGCTGGTCTGAAGCGAAAGAACCAGGAGGGTGAGCATGTCGACCGACAACAAGAAGGCTGATTTCCAGGCTGAGGAGCAGGCTGTGCCGAACGCTCAGGTTGAGATCACCGGTCGCAATGTCACGGTGCCAGAGCACTTCGCGGAGCGCGTCAACACGAAGTTGGCCAAGATCGAGCGCCTGGACCCGACCCTGACGTACTTCCACGTGGAGCTCAAGCACGAGAACAACCCACGCCGCGCTGATGAGTCCGATCGCATCCAGATCACCGCGTCCGGCAAGGGGCACATCGCCCGCGCCGAGGCGAAGGAGGACTCCTTCTACGCCGCGCTCGAGGTCGCACTGGCCCGCATGGAGCGCTCCCTGCGCAAGGTGAAGGTACGCCGCAAGACCCCGAAGTCCGGCCACCGCGCGCCGGTCGGCATGGGCGAGGCAACCGCAGCCCTGGTCGAGGAGGCAAAACCGCACCAGGAGGAGAAGCCGGGCAAGTACGACGTCGACCCGTACGAGGATCAGTTCCAGCCGGGTCAGGTCGTCCGTTCCAAGACTCACTCCGCTAAGCCGATGAGCGTCGACGAGGCGCTCAGCGAGATGGAGCTGGTGGGCCACGACTTCTACCTCTTCGTTAACGAGGAGAACTCGCAGCCTTCCGTGGTGTACCGCCGCCACGCTTTCGACTACGGCCTCATCACGCTGAAGCCGGAAAACAACTAGCGGATAACTCCTGAACTCGGGGTGGCCACGAAGCCTAGAGCCGTGTGGCCGCCCCGAGTTTTTATGTGTTGCCGTCAGCCCCATCGAACAGAGTAGAATGATGGGCTGATCATGCGTCGAAGCTAAACAACGAACGTACGAGACGTAGAAAACGTAGAAAAGGACGAGCAGGTCGTGCTAGGACTATCCAAGATTTTGCGCTGGGGCGAGGGTCGTGCCGTCAAGCGGCTCGACAAAATTGCCGATCAGGTTCTCGAGCTAGAGGACGAGTACTCGGCACTCAGCGACGAGGATCTCCGGGCGAAGACGGATGAGTTCAAGAAGCGCCTCGAGGACGGCGAGAAGCTCGACGACATCCTGCTCGAGGCCTTCGCCACCGCCCGTGAGGCCTCCTGGCGCGTGCTCGGCCAGAAGCACTACAAGGTGCAGGTCATGGGCGGTGCCGCGCTGCACTTCGGCTACGTGGCGGAGATGAAGACCGGTGAGGGTAAGACCCTGACCTGTGTGCTTCCCGCTTACCTCAACGCCCTCGAGGGCAAGGGCGTCCACGTCGTCACCGTGAACGACTACCTGGCAAAGCGTGACTCCGAGTGGATGGGCCGCGTCCACCACTTCCTTGGGCTGAGCACCAACGTGATCCTCTCCGAGAAGCGTCCGGCGGAGCGTCGCGAGGCTTATAACGCGGACATCACCTACGGCACGAACAACGAGTTCGGCTTCGACTACCTGCGCGACAACATGGCGCACTCCCTCGACGACCTGGTGCAGCGTGGCCACCACTACGCCATCGTCGACGAGATCGACTCCATTCTTATCGACGAGGCCCGCACCCCACTGATCATTTCCGGTCCGGTGGAGGGCTCCTCCCAGTGGTTCACCGCGTTCGCGCGCATCGCGCCGCGCCTGACCCGCGACATCCACTACGAGGTCGACGAGCGGAAGAAGACCATCGGCGTGAAGGAGGAGGGCGTCGAGTTCGTCGAAAATCAGCTCGGCATCGATAACCTCTACGCCCCGGAGCACTCCCAGCTGGTCAGCTACCTGAACAACGCCATCAAGGCCAAGGAGCTGTTCATCCGGGATAAGGACTACATCGTCCGCGACGGCGAGGTCATGATCGTCGACGAGTTCACCGGCCGCATCCTGGACGGGCGCCGCTACAACGAGGGCATCCACCAGGCCATCGAGGCCAAGGAGAACGTGGAGATCAAGAACGAGAACCAGACTCTCGCGACGATCACCCTGCAGAACTACTTCCGCCTCTACGACAAGCTGTCCGGCATGACCGGTACCGCGGAGACCGAGGCTGCGGAGCTGAAGCAGACCTACAAGCTGGATGTGGCCCCGATCCCGACGAACCGCGAGAACCAGCGCGTCGACAACGTGGACCTGATCTACAAGACGCAGGAGGCGAAGTTTGAGGCAGCTGCCGAGGACATCGCCGAGCGCGTGGAGAAGGGCCAGCCGGTGCTGGTCGGTACCACCTCCGTGGAGCGTTCCGAGTACCTGTCGAAGCTGCTGCAGCGACGCGGCATTAAGCACAACGTGCTGAACGCGAAGTACCACGAGCAGGAGGCGGAGATCGTCGCCCGCGCTGGTCTGCCGGGTGCGGTGACCGTCGCGACGAACATGGCCGGCCGCGGTACGGACATCGTGCTGGGCGGTAACCCGGACATCATTGCCGACCAGGATCTGCGTGAGCGCGGTTTCGACCCGGTGGAGGACCCGGAGGCCTACCAGGAGGCCTGGGATGAGGAGATCATCAAGGCCCGCGAGAGGTCCAAGAAGCAGGCTGAGGAGGTCCGCGAGGCCGGTGGCCTCTACGTGCTGGGCACGGAGCGCCACGAGTCCCGCCGCATCGATAACCAGCTGCGTGGCCGTTCCGCGCGTCAGGGTGACCCGGGCGAGACCCGTTTCTACCTCTCCATGCGCGACGACCTGATCACCCGTTTCGTGGGCCAGTCGATGGAGGCGATGATGACTCGCCTGAATATCCCGGATCACGAGGCGATCGACTCGAAGATGGTCACCAACGCCATCAAGGGTGCGCAGTCCCAGGTGGAGGCCGCGAACCTTGAGATGCGTAAGAACGTCCTGAAGTACGACGAGGTCATGAACGAGCAGCGCAAGGTGATCTACGCCGAGCGCCGCCAGATCCTCGAGGGCGAGGACGTGCAGCGTCAGATCCGCGGGATGCTGGAGGACACGATCACCGCGTACGTCACCGCGGCGACCGCCGAGGGCTACGTGGAGGACTGGGACCTGGACGAGCTGTGGCAGGCACTGCAGTCGCTATACGGCCCGACGATGAGCTACGAGTCCCTGATCTCCGGCAGCGAGTACGGCAAGCCGGGCGAGCTGAGCTCCTCCCAGCTGCTGGAGGCCGTTCTGGCGGACGCGAACGCGCAGTACGACAAGCTGGAGGACGCGGTCATCGAGATGGGCGGCGAGGAGCAGATGCGCGGCATGGAGCGCGGCGTGCTGCTGAACGTCGTGGACCAGAAGTGGCGCGAGCACCTCTACGAGATGGACTACCTCAAGGAGGGCATCGGCCTGCGCGCGATGGCGCAGCGCGACCCGCTGGTGGAGTACCAGCGCGAGGGTGGAGACATGTTCAACCGCATGAAGGAGGGCATCCGCGAAGAGACGATCCGTCAGCTCTTCCTGGTGCGCACCCAGCTCGCCCAGGCGGGAGCCTTCCAGGTGGAGGACCCGGCAGAGAGCGACGGCGACGAGAACGCCAAGCCGGAGCACACCATCGGCGGCTAGTCAGGCAGCGGCTAGGTTGGCCGCCCGGGTCGGCGGTCGGCTGGTCGGTGGCCAGCTCGTCGGCGGCTAGCTAGATCAGGTGGATGTGTTCCACCCGCCACAGGCCGGCACGGAGCTCGCCCCGCGAACGTTGCGGGGAACGGGTACCGTGCCGGCCTTCGCCGTCGTCGAGGAAGCCCGCGATGGCGCGCACGCGACCGTCGTAGAACGCGGAGGCGGAGAAGCGGATCTGCCCGAAGCGGGTTTTCTGGGCGTGCACCCGCAGCAGCCGGGCACCACCCGTGGCGAGGCTGGTGGCGCGGCGGAGGTCCTCGATCACGGCCGGGGAGTAGGGCCCGCGCCGCAGGCTCATCGGGGCGCGGCGGCCTTCCCTCGCCTCCAACCACAGGACGATCCAGCGGCTCAGCGTCGCTAGGTCCACAGTGCCCTGCGGGCTGCTGTTCGAGCTGTCTGCCGGTGCCTGCTCCGGGGACGACGCCACCGGCACGGTTGCCGGGAGGGCTCCAGGTTCCCGGTGGTTCTTCTTCGTGCCTGCCTCTACCGGCCCAGCTCCCGCCGACCCTCTCGCCGCAGTCGGCCCAGGCACCGCCGCTGGAGCTGCGCTGAGGAAGCGGCCCGCTGGCCCCTCCGCCCGCAGCCCCGCGGGGATGCGCAGGAAGTTATAGCCCGGCTTCGGTGTGGACGCCAGCGGCGGGATCTTCTTCGGCTTCCTCCCAGGCGTTTTTACTCCGGCCAGCTGTACCCCGCCACCATGCCGCTCACCTCGAGTGGTGTCACCTCGCGCGGCCCTGTGTGTCGCGCTGGTTTCAGCCCCGCGGCTACCCGGTTTGGTCAGTGTTGGGCTCGTCATCTTTCCCCCTTGTCCCCATGCTGCCTCCCGCGCATCCCCCGATGCGCGCAGCCTGTGCGCCTCAGCGTAGCCGAGTGCTGCGCGCCGGTAGTGGAAAATGGCAGAATATAGGGCATGCGAGGACTAGTTGTTGACCATAATGGTGTGCTCGATGGAGCCGAAGAAGACCGCCGCCGCTGGCGCAAGCTGCTGAGCGCTGTCCGCGAGGAGGGGCTGGCCGTGGCCATCGTCTCCAACGCGCCGGATGACGCCTCCTCCGACCCGATCCGTCAGTGGGAGAAGGACGGCTACGTGGACACCGTCGTCCTTTCCGGCGAGGTCGGCGTCGAGAAGCCGGACGAGAAGATCTTCCAGGAGGTCGCGAACCGCCTGGAGCTGCCCGTGAACGACCTGGTGCTGGTGGATGATTCCATCATCAACGTCAAGGGCGCGGTGGAGGCCGGCATGATCGGCGTGTACTACCAGCAGTTCGACCGGATGATCGTCGAGGTGCAGAATATCTTCGAGCTGGAGGGTGAGTTCTAGGATGCGCGTTTTCATCCCAGCGACCCACTCGATGCTCGCGGATTTCGCCCGCGACCAGGTGCTTCCGATCCGTTCCGGGGTGGTGTTCGGGCTGACCCAGGCGGTGCGTGATTTCTACACCTCCGGGGATGACGAGGAGCTGGAGTACACGGCTTTCCTGGATGCCGCGCGTGCGTCGTTGCGGCTGTTGGCGACGGAGGACGCCTCCGGTGCCGACGAGAAGTTCCCGAACCGCAGGGTCGTCTTGGCTGCGGATATTCCGGACACCAACCTCACCGCCGATCCGACTGGCGGGGATTCCGTGCTGCGTGTGGACCCTGCTCAGCTGGAGCTGACGCAGCTGCGCGCGATCCACACCGATGACGAAGACGCGGAAGCGGCCACGAAGCGGGCCAAGGAGTGCATCGATGATGCGGACCTAGGGGATGAGGACGCGGAACTCGCGCTGGGGGACTGCGAGGATAACCTCATGAGCTGGTACGACAGCAAGGAGCTGGGGGTGCTCGTCGACCTGATGTAGCGGGAGGCTACTGAAAGGTACGGGAGCTACTGAAGCTACGCGGCAAGCCACAGCCCGCGTGCGCCGCCAATTCGGCGGCCCGCGCGGGCTTATTTGTGTCTATGGCCTTGCCTGGGCCTGGGCTATGTGGCTATTCCGTCTCGAAGGGGAGCTCCCACTCGTTGTTGCTGCGCAGCGCGGTCAGCAGGCGGCGCACCGCGGCGGCCCGGCGCCCGGAGGCGCCCTCCAGGGTGTCGAGCGCGCACTCCGGGTCCGCTGGCGGGCCCAGGTGCGTGCAGCCGCGGGGGCAGTCCTGCACGACCTCCCGGAGGTCGTCGAAGACCTGCACCACGGTGTCCGGGTCCACGTGGGCCAGCCCGAAGCTGCGGATGCCTGGGGTGTCGATGATCCAGCCGCCACCGGGAAGGGGCAGGGCGACGGACTGGGTGGAGGTGTGGCGGCCCTTGCCGACCCCGGAGACGTCCCCGGTTTCCCGGTCGGCGTCCGGAACCAGCCGGTTGACCATCGTGGACTTACCCACACCGGAGTGGCCGATCAGGGCGGAGACCTCGCCGGTGATGACCTCGGTGAGCTCTGCCAGCTCGTTGCTGGTGCCGGTGTAGTGCACGGGCACGTCCAGTTCCCGGAATTCGGCGGCGAAGGCCTCCGGGTCTTCCAGGTCGGTCTTCGTCAGGCACAGCACGGGCTGCAGGCCACCGACGAAGGCGGCGATCAGGGCGCGCTCCACGAACCCGGCCCGCGGTGGTGGGTCGGCGACGGCGGTGACGATCAGCAGGTTCTTCGCATTCGCGACGACGATGCGCTCGTAGGGGTCGGTGTCGTCCGCGGTGCGGCGCAGCACGGTGTCGCGCTCGGCCTGGCGGACGATGCGGGCCAGCGTGTCCTTCCGCCCGGAGGTATCGCCCACCACGCCGACGCGGTCGCCGACGACGATGGGGGTGCGCCCCATCTCCCGGGCGAGCATGCAGGTGACTTCCACGCCGGTCTCGTCGAGAACCACGCCCCAACGCCCCCGGTCGCGGGAGATCACCATGCCCCACTTGGCGTCCTTGTGCTTGGGGCGTTGCTTGGTGCGGGGCCGCGATCCCCGGCGGTTGGGGCGCACGCGGACGTCGGACTCATCCCACTGGTAGCGTGCCATCGCTTAAGCCTCCCCGGTGCCGCTGGCAGCGGTGGTGTCGGTGCCGTCCAGCATCTGGGCCCACATGTGTTCGAAGCCGGGCATGGTCTTGGCGGTGGTGGCGATGTCCTCGACTTCCACGCCGGGGACCAGCAGGCCGATGATGGCGCCGGCGGTGGCCATCCGGTGGTCGGCGTAGGAGCGCCAGCGGGCACCGGCCAGGGGGACGGGGGTGATGTGCAGGCCGTCTTCGGTTTCGGCGACGTTCCCACCGAGCGCGTTGATCTCCGCGGCGAGGGCGTGGAGGCGGTCGGTTTCGTGTCCGCGCAGGTGCGCGATACCCCGCAGTCGGGTCTCGGTGGTGGCCAGGGCGGCCAGGGCTGCGACGGTGGGGGTGAGTTCACCGATGTCGCCCATGTCCCAGTCCACCCCCTGCAGGGGGCTGGTGGCGCTGGCGGTCAGGGTGCCGTCTGCCAGGGTGACGGTCGCTCCCATGGCTTCGAGGATGGGGCGGATCTGGTCGCCTGGTTGGGTGGTTGTGGCAGGCCAGTGCGGGATGCTCACCGCGCCCTTGGTCAGCGTGCCCGCGGCGAGGAAGGGCGTGGCGTTGGAGAGGTCCGGTTCGATCACCCAGTCCACGGCCTTGATGGGGCCGGGGTGGACCGTCCAGGTCGGGTTGCCGGTGGTGTCCTCCGTCCCTGTTTCGACGACGACGCCCGCCTGGGCGAGCATGTCGATTGTCATGTCGATGTGGGGCTTGCTGGGCACGGAGGTGCCGGTGTGGACGATGCGCACGCCGTCGGCGAAGCGGGCGCCGACCAGCAGCAGCCCGGAGACGAACTGGCTGGAGCCGGAGGCGTCGATGCGGACCTGGCCGCCGGCTGGGGCAGCGTCGCCCGTGGTGGGGAGGACGGTGAAGGGCAGGGTGCTGGTCTCCGCGTTGGGCTCGGTGGCGTCCGTGCCCTCGCCGATCCCGGCGCCGAGGCCGCGGATGGAGTCCAGGGTCTGGTCCATGGGGCGGCGGCGTGCCTGGGGGTCGCCGTCGAAGCTGACGGGGGCGGTGGCGAGTGCCGCGATGGGCGGGACGAAGCGCATGACGGTGCCCGCAAGGCCACAGTCGATGTGCCCGCCGGTGAACTGGGTGGGCGGGGTGATGCGCACGGTGGCAGCCGCACCCTCGGAGCTCAAGATCTCTACACCCACCCCGAGGGTGCGCAGCGCGTCGAGCATGAGGTTCGTGTCGCGGCTGATGAGGGTGTTGGTGATGGTGGCCGGCCCGTCGGCGAGCGCTGCGAGGACGAGCGCGCGGTTGGTGATGGACTTGGAACCGGGAACGGGCACCGTCGCTGTGACGGGGCCAGATGCGGTGGGGGCGGGCCAGGCGGGGTGGGTGCTAGTCGACATGGCTCTAGTCTCTCATCTTTTGGGGATAATGGGTCCCATGTGTGGCCGTTATGTCCTTTACAGTACGCCCGAGCAGCTCGTGGACGCCGTGCGGCGCCGGACCGGGCAGCAGCGGGTCGCGATGGTCGGGGAGGGGCTGCGGGAGAACTACAACATCGCGCCCACCCACACGGTGCCGGTGCTGCGGCCGTTCCGTGGCGTACCGACGCTCGGGCCGGCGGTGTGGGGTTATCCGCCGAAGACGGTCTTCAACGCGCGCGGGGAGACCGCCTTCGATAAGCCAACCTTCGCCAGCTCGGAGCCGTGCGTGTTCATCATGGACGGCTGGTACGAGTGGCCCGCCGACGAGGATCCCGCGCCGGGGGATCGGCGGAAGCAGCCGTGGTTCACGCACGCGGGTGGTGAACCGATCTTCATCGCCGGGTTGTGCAAGGCGGTGGATGGGGTGGTGTACGCGACGATGGTGACCACGGCGGCCACCCCGGAGCTGGAGTGGCTGCATCACCGGATGCCGCGGGTGCTGGTGCCGGGCGAGGGGAGTGGCGCCGATGGCGGCGTGACTCGCGGGGACGGCGCGGCCGATGAGGTGCGCCGCTGGCTCGAAGGTGACGAGGCGACGTTGCGCGCGATGGCTGAGGCAGCTCCTCAGCACGGGTTGGGTGGCCTGGTGAGCGAGAAGGCGGATAAGGCGGTCGGCAACGTGGCTAATAATGGGCCGCAGTTGATCGGCCGGTAGCTCGACGCGTGGGGTTTGAGGGGTGGGGTGAGGACGGGGCTTGCCTGCCCGGAGTTAGCGGCGGGGAACAGGGGGAGTGGTTGGTGCAGGGGCAGAGAGCGTCCGTGTCGCTGGGGTCGGGTTGTGCCGTGTGGTTGCTTAGGTAGTGCGGGTGTGGGTGGGAATGCGGAAGCGGCGGGAGCCGCGGGGTGTTCCCCGCGGCTCCCGCCGCTTCTATGTCGGGTCAGTGTTGAGGTGTGGTGGCCTCAACGCTGACCCGGGGTGCGCTGTTTAGTACAGGCGCTTGCGCAGAGTCATCAGCGCGGTGCCGATGAGGATCAGCAGTGCTGCGATCCCTGCTGGCATGGCGATGCTTGCGCCGGTGCGTGCCAGTGCGGACTGGCTGCTGGACTCGGCCTGCTCTGGCTGGCTGCCCTGCTGGGCAGAGCTGCCGGAGCTACCGGCGGAGCCGGAGGAACCGGAGCTGCCACCCGAGTTACCCGGAGCAGCTGGCTGCTCGCTCGGCTTCTCGGACTCGCCTGGCTCCTTGTCGCCCGGCTTGTTCGGCTCGGACGGCTTACCTGGCTTCTCGTCGCCCGGCTTGTTCGGCTTGGACGGCTTCTTGTCGCCTGGCTTGCTTGGCTCACCCGGCTTGTTGTCGCCCGGGGTGCCACCACCTGGCTTGTCGCCCGGCTCCGAAGGATCGTTTGGCTTTGGATCCTTCGGGTTCTCTGGGTCCTTCGGATCCTGAGGGGTCTGGCCGCCAGGGTTGTCGCCCGGGGTCTGGCCGCCTGGGTTGTCGCCCCCAGGGTTGTCACCTGGGTTGTCGCCGCCAGGGTTGTCGCCAGGGCCCTCGCCTGGGTTGTCGCCCGGATCCTCACCTGGGTTGTCACCCGGGTTCTCGCAGTCGCACTTGGTGCCCACGCGGATCTTACGATCCTGCTTTTCCTGCGTCACCGTCTCGGAAGTCTCTGGCTCGCCTACCGGCTGGCCGTCGACGAGCTTCCAGGTCTTGGAAACTTCCTTCTCACCGAGCACGCCAGCCTGATCCTCTTCAATCTTGCCGGCTTCGAGGTTCGGGTCGTACTCGATGATGGTCTCGTACGGAATCACCTCGGTGTGCTTGTCCGTGAGCTCGGTCTCAATGCCCTTAGCTGGGCCGACCTCGATGATGCGCGGGGAAGGCTTGCTGATCTCCTTAGAAGACTCCTGCTTGCTCACCTCGCCGTTATCAACGGTCACCTTGACGGTGTGCTTGACCTCGCCAGGGGTGCCCTCCTGGATAACCTTGGTCTCGCCTGGCTGCAGAGCCGGGTTCACGCGGATCTCGGTCTCATACGGGGTCTTTTCAATCCACTCGACATCCGTGGAAACAGCCTCGGTCTTGGTGCCCACGCGGATGATCTGGTTCTTCGGCTCCTTGGTGCGCTCCGAAGTGATCTTCGGCTCGCCAACGAGCTTGCCATCCTTAAACTCCTGCGTGGAGGTGATGGTCTCCTCACCATTCTCACCCGGGGTGATCGCCGTTTGACCTGCCGGGAGGTCGGGGTCAGTGATAATGGTCGTCTCGAACGGGATGACCCGCTTCTCAGTACCAGTGACCGTCTGATCCTCAGGCGTCGGACCGTACTCGATGATCTCGTCAACCGGATCCTTGGTCTGGCTCTCCTCCGCCTTTACCTCGGCGTTATTACCCACAGCGGTGAAGTCAGCAGTGTAGGTCTTCTCACCAGGCACGCCCTTCTGGAAGACCTTGATCTCACCCGGCTTCAGCTCCGAGTTCGGGCGGGTCACAACATTGAACGGAACCTGGGCAGTCCAGGTGACCTTTGAAGACGCCTCGGACGGCTTGGTGCCGACCTTGATGACCTGATCGACCGGCTGCTTGGTGATCTCCTCAGAGATCTGCGGATCGCCCGGCTTGGAGTTGACGATGTCGCGCGTGATCGTCACAGTCTTCTCGCCCGGCTCACCCTTGGTGGTCACCTTGGACTCGCCGGCAGGCAGTGTCGGATCGAACTCGATCTTCACGCCGAACGGAACCTCAGACTTAACGGTCTCAGTGTTGGTACCAGTGGTCTTGGTGCCGATGCGGATCTTGGCATTCTTCGGTGGCTTGGTCTGCTCGATGTTGATGCTCGGCTCGCCGTCCGGCCTGCCGTCCTTGATCTTCTGGGTAGAAGTGATGGTCTGTTCACCCGGCTCGCCAACAACCTCGGTGACCGACTCGCCAGCCGCGAGCGTGTCGTCGTAGACGTACTCAATCTCGAACGGGACCTCTTGGGTCTTCGTGCTGGTCAGCGTCTGATCCTCGATACCCGGTCCATAGTGGATGATGCGGGTCTGCGGTTCCTTGGCCACCTTCTCCTCGCTCACCCAGGCATCGTCGCCCTTGGCGGTGAACTTGGCGGTGTAAGTCCGCTCGCCGTTTACACCTTCCTGGATGACCTTGGTCTCACCCGGCTTGAGCGTCGGGTCAGCCTTGATCTCAGTCGGGTATGGGATCGGGAACGTCCACGTGACTTCCTTGGCGCTCTCGGCAGGCTTGGTACCGATGATGACGACCTCGTTGACCGGATCCATCGGCTTGCCAGTTGCTGGATCGACGACGCGCTCCCACTTGCCGTCCTTGTTCATCTTCTCCTTGCCCGGCTCGCCCTTGGTTTCTACCTTGTACTCGCCAGCAGGGATGGTGTTGTCGTATTTGTACTCGACCTTGAACGGAGCTTCACGGGTTGGAACGTCAACAACGTTTACGACAGCGTAAGCGGTATCGGTAGAGCCGTCCTCGTAGGTCACGGTAACCGGGATCTTGACCTGGGCACCTGGCTTCGCATCCGCGGGTGCGGTTGCGGTGACCTGGCCATTGTCGTCAATGCTGACGTTCCAGCCGGTAGGAACATCGCCCAACTTGTATGGGTTTTCCTTCGCGACGTTGACGTTCTCCGGCTTGTCGAGATCCAGCGGTAGCTTGGCGGACCCGCCCGGGTACACCGTCTCCTCAGGATACGTCGGGTTAGCCTCCCATTTGTTGGTCAGCTTGACCACGGTGCCAACAGGGACCTCATCAATCGAGCCGTCAGGGTAATTGACGGAGACGTGGTACTTGCGCCTATCGCCGGGCTTAGCGTTTGCCGGCGGGGTCACTGAAACTTCGCCGGTGGCGGGATCGATCTTGTACTTCCATCCGTCAACGGTGTCTTCAGTTTTCGGCTTGTCGCCGTCCATGCCGAAGGAGAAGGTCGAACCATCCGGAATGTTATTCCGATTGACGTTTCGCTTCACCTCTTCGCCCGGGGCCGCATCCTGAACGGAGTAGGAAGGCTCATATACATCATTCTGCGACTCCCTCACTTTGAACGGCGCCAAGACAGTGTCCTGAGAACCGTCGAGGTAGGTCACGGTCACAGGCACCTGGATGCCGTCGCCGGCCTTGGCCGTCTTCGGCGGTGTAGCCGTGACGATACCGGCCTCGTCAATAGTGACAGTCCAGCCGTCGACGGTCTCCGGCACGGAGTAGCGCTTCGACGGCTCTGTAGCCAGATCACGCTCAGGAATCTTCGTATCTTCCGTGATGGAGGAGGCGACACCCTCGCCTGGCTTGGTGGTCTTCTGCTCATATTTCGGTTCATAAATCTGACGCTGCGCGCCCTGTGCCACCACAGTAGCGATGGTGAAGTCCTTCGACCCATCCTTGTAGGTCACACGAACTGGAATATCCGCAGACGAGCCCGGAAGAACGTTCTTACCAATTGGCGTGGTGATCTCACCGGTTTCCGGATCGATCTTCACCTGGTCCCAGGTGAGGTTACGCGGCGGCGCAATGTAGTCCGGGTCCTTCGGGTCGGTCACGAGGGAGAAGCGTGGCTCCGAGTCGTCGCTCAGATTCTTGCGGTCAACCTGGCTTGTCACCGTGGTTCCGATCTTGCCGTTTACCGTCGGGTAGGTTGGTTGGTTGATTCGCGAGTACGAACCGACAACAGTGAAGTCTGCTGGTACCTCAGCCGTGGAGCCATCCGGGTAGATGACATGTACTGGGATGGAGACAGCCTCACCGTTCGGAATGTTCGAATCCGGGGTTGCTGTAACAGTACCGCTTTCGTCGATACTGAACTCCCAGCCCTTCGGCCAGGTCTTCCTATCAGGCAGCTTGAACTTGGCTAGCTTCGGGTCAGGCAGCAGGCTCTGGAAATCGGAAGTAACCGAGTCCCCTGCCTTGGTCAGCTTCGGCAGGTAGTGCGCGGTATCCTCACCCGACTTGTTACCGATCACACTGATGGCGCCGGTGGTGATTTGCGGGTTTGCGCCGGTGGCATAATGCACCTTCACCGGCACGGTCAGCTGCGCACCCGGGAAAACATCATCCGGGATAGTGGTGGATAGGACACCGGTGTTCTCATCAATCTTGATAGTCCACTCACCGGCCTTGTACTCGGTGGTGCCATCCTCGAAGGTGTAGCGGTTCGGCTCTTCGTCCGTTTCCTTGCCGCCCTGACCCACCGGAGGCATGACTGGCTGGAGCGATACCTCTTCACCAACCTGGCCAGAGACTGCGGCGTAGTCCGGCACCTTCACACTGTTGATAACCTGGAAGGTAGTCTTGACAGTATCGGTCGTACCATCAGGGTAGATAGCCTTGATCTCGGGTGTGATCGTGGAGAAGTTCGGTGCACCCACAGGCGAGGTCGCGGTAACCTTGCCGTTTTCATCCACGGTGACCTTCCAACCGTCAGGAACGGTGCCCTCGACCACCTCATAGGACTTTGGCTGGACCGGGTCGCGATCCTCAAAGGAGGGTTCCACAGTCAGCTGAGCGTCCATGCCTTGACCCGGAATGCCCGTGGTGGTTCCAGGGCTGACCAGCGTAGTGACCTGGGTGTTGTTGGGGTCCACAACAACGAGCAGAGGAATGACGTCCCGGGAGCCGTTAGAGTAGGTCACAATGATGCGAGGCTGCGCAAAGGTGCCCGGGTTTGGGTTCTTCGGTGCAGTGACGGTGACCTCGTAGGTGTCGCGATCCAGTTTGGCGTCCCAGCCTGAGTATACGAACTGCTTATCCAGCTTGACCTCGGCTTCAACGCCACCGTCCTCACGCTTTTTTACCAGATTGGCGATCTTGTCACCGGCTTGCGGGAACTTGATAACCTGGCGCTCCGTGATAACAGGTCCGTTCGGGCCCTCTACACCGGAGATGATGGCCTGCTGGGCAGGGTCATACTTGGGGTCGTGGAATTGGGTGTCGTCGAAGCTCCACTGGTGGTTGGCAATAACGTTCGCCTGGTTGTAGCGGGTCAGCGAGTTGGAGCTGTCGAAGACCCCGCCGCCGCCAAAGGCGTTGTTGCGAGCAGCAGCCTGCAACTGGTCAACGGTACGCGGCTTAGCAAGCACGCTAAAACGCATACCCTGCTGGTCGCTCAGGTCCGTACCCTTGTACGCCGGCATGGTGTAGAAGATCTCGCCGGTGTCCTGGTCAATGCTTACGCTCGACGTGCCACCACCAGAAGCGTCGGTGTCACTCGTGCCGATGAAGTTGCCCTGCGCGTCGTAAGCCTCCACGACCATGCGGGACAGGGAATCGTCCGTGCCGCCGTTCTGCACCTTGGGAACGTTGATCTTGCCGACCTTGAGCTTCTCGCCGGGCCTAATGACCAGCTTCTCCCGATTCTCCCACGACACCGTGATCGGGTTACATTCAATATTCTCGCTCGGCCACGGGTTTACAGTAGCGCTGAATTCCGAGCTGGAACCTTGTGTGGCTTGCAGCACACCCGAAGGATTGTCCTTCTTGTAATTGCCCTGCCAGGCGTAGCGCACGGGATTGTCGGCAGTGGCCGAAGCGAACTGCTTGACTTTCTCATCGGTCAGTTCTGCGTAGAGATTCAGGTTTCGTTGTGTGCGAAAAGCAGTAATGTCAATGCTTTCGTCGGCCTTGTCAGTGACGCTCTTGTCAAGGAAGATCTGGCCAGCCTCCATGGAAGGCACTTCGCCGGTATTCAAGTAGTCGCCAAGGTTCGCGCCATTGGTGAAGTACCAATCGGCGAATGTGCGGTCCTTCGAGTTATCAAAGGAGACGCTTAAGCCCCACAAGGTCTTGTCGGGGCTGGTCTCACTCGGCTCCAGGGTGTTCCAGCTGAAACCAGCCTGGCTACCATCCGGTTTGTTTGTCGCTGTAACAACACACGACCCGGCCGGCAGGTCGGACGCCTGCTGGGCATCCTTCTCCACCGCGCCGGACTTGTCGCGGATGCCACCGCTGAGGGTGGCAGCGGTGGCCTCAGGCGTGAGATCACCGTGAGAGAAGATGCTGAGCGAACCCAGCGCGAGAGTGATGGCGGACAGTGCAGCAACGCCAGTGCGTGCGTGACGCCGCGGAACCCTGTTCTGAGAGGAGTTCATTCCCCGGTCCTTCCTTAAAAACTGAGATGTCTCGGTGCATCCGAAGCGTGGAAACGCACAGTCGGGTCTATCTAAGGCCAAAACTGCATCCGCAGCGTGGAAACGCTTGCGGTGCAAAATCCCCTTAGAGTGCAGCAAAAATTATACTCCCCTCAGGGTGAGCAAACAATCGGGATTGTGTAGCAAAGCCCCTAAAAGTGCAGCTCGGGCGGTGTTCTTAGTCACACGAAGGGGTGCAGGCCCTGGAGCACTGGCTTAGGCAACCTTAAAGGGGCCGTTAAGGGTTGGACCGCAGCGGAGCACTCGTTGCGCGGGGAATAGAATGGTTCCACACCACGTTGCAAGAATTGACCCAGCAGAGAGGAGAACATGAGTTCCCCCACCCCCCAGCGCGCCGCCACACTGCGCACCGAGGAGCCCGACGAGGAGCTGCTCGCCCGCTTTGAAAGCGACGCGCTACCGCTGCTGGACCAGCTGTACGGTGCGGCGTTGCGGATGACTCGCAACCCCGCCGATGCGCAGGACCTCGTGCAGGATGCGTACATCAAGGCCTTCCAAGCCTTCCGGTCCTTCAAGCCCGGCACCAACCTCAAAGCCTGGCTATACCGCATCCTCACGAACACTTACATCAACGAGTACCGCAAACAGCAGCGCCGACCCTATGAATCCTCCGCGGAGGACATGACCGACTGGCAACAGGCCGACGCGATGTCCCATACCCCGGACGGCCTCGCCTCCGCGGAAATCGAGGCGCTCAAACGAATCCCGGACCAGCGCATCATCGACGCACTGATGGATATCAGCGAGGACTACCGCATGGTGGTCTACTACGCGGACGTCGAAGGCTTCGCCTATAAGGAGATCGCGGAGATTCTCGACGTCCCCATCGGCACCGTCATGAGCCGCCTCCACCGGGGCAGGAAGGCGCTGCGCAAGAAACTGAAGGACGTCGCCGCGGAGCACGGCATCGGCGTCGAAGAAGAAATCAAGGCGAAGGGATAGGCGAGAAGCACAATGAGTGACAACGTTGAGCCGAATGCAGGAACCCCTCGGCGCGACATCGAATGCCGCGACCTCGTGGACGTCCTCTACGAATATGTGGACGGCGGATGTGATGAGAGCCTCCGAGCCCAGTTGCAGGAACACCTCGACAACTGTCCTAGCTGCGTGGAGAAACTCGGCGTGGAACGCGAAATCCGCCAACTGCTACGGGTTCGCTGCACCCAAGCCGCGCCAGTGGAGCTGCGTAGCCGCATCACCAGCCAGCTGAGGGTGGTCTACCGCGCATCCCCGGGATAGGGGATGAGAAAACGGGCCCGGGAGTTTCCTCCCGGACCCGTTCAGCGACACCCCAGCGCGGGGTGATCGGCATTATGCGTTTGGACGCTTGCCGTGGTTCGCCTTGTTCTTGCGACGGTCCTTGCGCTTACGGCCACGCTTGCTCATGAATTCTCCTTAAAGCATGTGCACCAGCGCTCCCAGGGGAGTAGCCGGCGCAGCGATCGGGCAATGAAATTATTTAACCGCTATAGTCTATCCGCCCAGCAGTGGGCAGCGGAAATCAGGGGCAGCGGGAACTATTAAGCGTTCGCGCGGGCGCGGGTGCGAGCGCGGTTGTTGCGGCGCTTGAGCACGCGACGCTCGTCCTCAGACATGCCGCCCCACACACCGGCGTCCTGGCCGGAGCTGATTGCCCACGCGAGGCAATCCGTGGTCACTGGGCAACGGTTGCACACCAGCTTCGCCTTCGCGGTCTGGGCGAGAGCCGGGCCGGAGTTACCGACTGGGAAAAACAGCTCGGGGTCTTCCTGGCGGCATACAGCCTTGTGGCGCCAATCCATGATCAAGTCCTTTCATGCCTATCGGGCGGTCGTAGTGGTCCGGCACGCCACGGGGGTGGCCTGGCGGGGTTTTCTGCCAGCAGGGAACCGGCAGAAAGGTTAACGGGCGGTTAACTGCGAATCTTTGGGGCATCCCAATGGTTGCTGGCTTCGGCTGCCTGTGGGTGGCCAGTGCGCGGGGCCGATGGTGTCGTCGATGGCGCTCCAGGGAAGGAGCGAGCACGGCCTCGCGGCGCCTTGGCGCAACGCAGTGGGATGCGAAGAATCGCGGGTAAGGGCAGGTCGGGCGGTGTGGAACGAACATGGGTGCCAGGAAAGTGGCACTGCGATACCCGCGCTATGGCATGACTGAAATGTCACAACATAAACGTGAGTAGGCTGTTGTTCCCCCACCGCCTTCGCGGTTACATCAAGGAGTATGGCATGTATTTCCCAGGTTGCCTAGAGTTAACCCAGAAAATGTGTCCAAGCTCACACTGTTTCGATTTGGGTAATGGCTTCAGGTGACGTAGGGACCCTTTATTCGTCTGGTCGGTTTGTCTGGTTGGCACGCTGTGGCTGCGCGGGACGGCCTGCTTCACGCCGGCGCTTCACTAAAGCTTCCAGGAAGGCGGAGCAGCCAGAAATGGGAAGCAAGCCCGCTAAGGCTAGACTCATCGGCATGAGCTCCCCGAAGAACTACTCCAAGCCACCCACAGTGATCCAATACGCCGGCATCTACGGCCTGATCCAGGGCCTCATCGGCATCGCCTTCGGCATCTTCCTCGTCGTCCGCGAAGCCCAAGGCTTCCACGACCCCACCGCGAAAATCAGCGGCTACGGCACCGCCCTGTGGTTCTTCTTCATCTTCGGGGCCGTCGCCGTCTGTGGCTACTTCCTCTACCGCGGACGGTCCTGGGGACGCGGCCCGGTGGTCATGCTGCAGATCTGCCTCGTTCCCGTGGCTTATTACATGTTCCGTTCCGGACGTCCCGAGCTGGCCGTTCCCACCACGCTGGTCCTGATCCTTGGGCTCGCACTGCTGTTCAACCCGACCGCCATCAACTGGTGGACGATGGACCACTACCGCGACTAAGAGCCGAGCACCACGAGCTCGTCACCGCGCTGCTCCACCACGACGTCACCGCTGACCCGCAGGTGTACTGGCGAACCAGCGGCGAGGCCATCCCGGCGGACCGAGAGTGTCCGCTCCTTCTTCTTGTGCTCCGTGTCGTAGACCTGAATGCCACCCTCGACCGGAACCAGCAGCCGGTCAGCCATATTTGCACCTGCGCCCAGCGCGCCGCGCACCGTGAACTCCGGGGCCAGGTGTGTCGGGTGGAAACCCACCACCGAGTCGCCCGTCCACCAGGTCATATTGTGCGGCAGGTCCGCCGTGACCGGCAGCACCGGGCCGTCCTGATCGGAGCTAGCAAGCACCGGGGCGGCAGGCATCGGGTGGTGGCTGACCTCGCCGGAATCGCTCGCCACAATCAGCTGTGGCTTCCCATCGCCGCGGGCGCCCTTCGGCGCGTACACCGCCGCGTGGTGCTGCGCGATCGCCACCAACTGCCCATCCCTGGGCACGTAGAAGGTGTGGAGATCCTCCGGGACGTCCGAGCGCTCCGGCTTGGTCTTGAGTAACCGCAGCAGCATCTTGTCCTCACCCTCGCAGTGCTGGGTCGTCGCCAGCAGCTCGGTGCGGGTCAGGGCAGAGGTAAACGGGCAGTCTGCGTAGCGCTGCTCCTCCTTCTTCACCGGGGTTTCCTGGCGGCCCACCTCCGTGGTGCGCACCAGGTCGCTGCGCCACAGCTCCACCCGGTGCGGGGAGACGATACCCGTGGAGTCATTCGAACGCAGCGCCGTGGCGGAATCCTCCGCCAGGGCCGAGCGGGTATGGGCGTACTCGCCGGTACCAGCGGTCAGGCTCACCACGTCCCCGCAGCCCTTCGGTCCACGATAAACCGCGACGATCCGCTCGTTGCTGAAGGTCACATCGCACAGCGGCAGTCCCCGGTCGTAGGTCCACGCCACCTCACCAGAGCGGAGGTCATGCATGGACAGCACATCGTCCTCGGCGGTGAGCACACCACCGGCAAGCAGGATCGGGGCGAGCGTCTGTGGGGAGGAGCCCCGCCACAGCTCCCGGAGCTTTGTTGGCGCGGCCTCAGCCGCCGCCGGGGCGGAAAGAGTGGAGACCTGGGTGCGCTCCACCCGGCGGGCGTCCGAACCCCACCAGCTGGCGGCCAGCACCACCACGAGAACCAAGGCGATCGCGCCCACCGCGAGGAAATCCTTGCGAGAGGCCCGCTCCGGGCGGGGCCAGCGGTGCTGCTGAGATGTGGGTGGGGCGGGCTGGGCAGGGGAGTGGGGCGCCATTAGTGCTGTGCCCCACCATTCCCGCCGCGCGGGCGACCACCACGGCCGCGGCCATACGCACTCTGGGCGCGACCGCGAGTCTCGTGACCGCGGCCGCGACCACCCTGGCCGCGAGAGCCCGCCCTCTGGCCGCGCTCACCGCGACCGCCACGGGAACGCCGAGCCGGTGCCGTCGCCGCCGCAGAACCAGCAACCCGACGATTCGGTCCCACCCGGTCACCCAGCTCCTCATCCGTGGGCAGCCCCAGGACCTCCAGCAGCTCAGGGGACTGGGAGAACCACTGCGGGGGATTCTCCAAACCCAAGCCCAACGCCTCACTGATGTGGTCCCACCGGGGCACTTCATCCCAACCGACCAGCGTGATCGCGGTGCCGTCCTTGCCAGCGCGCGCCGTGCGACCAATCCGGTGCACATACGTCCGCTCGTCCTCCGGGACCTGGTAGTTGACCACATGGGTGACATCCGTGACGTCGATGCCACGGGCAGCCACGTCCGTGGCCACCATGACGTCCACCGCACCATCCCGGAACAACTGCAGAGACTGCTCGCGGTCCGCCTGGCGCATATCCCCATGAACCGCGCCGACCCTAAAGCCCCACGCGGCCAGGTCCTCTGCGACCATCGCGGCCTGGCGCTTCGTCGGGGTAAATACGATCGTCCGGCCCCGGCCCGGGCTTTGCAGAATCCGGGAAAGCGTAGACATCCGGTCCAACTTGTGGGACTGGAACGCGATCTGGGTCACCCGCTCGTGCGTATCCGCCGCGGCCGTGGAATCCGCCTGAATCATCACCGGCTGCTTCATGAACTGCCGCGACAAGCTCAGGATCGGCCCCGGCATCGTCGCGGAAAACAGCATCGTCTGCCGGTCCGTGCTGGTCAGCGACATAATCTGCCGAATATCATCCAGGAATCCCTGGTCCAGCATCTCATCGGCCTCGTCCAGCACCAGCACCTCCACCCCGGACAGCTCCAGCTCACCGCGGCGGTGCAGATCTAGCAGGCGGCCCGGCGTGCCCACCACCACGTCCGTGCCCCGGCTCAATGCCCGAATCTGCTGGTTGAAGCCCACCCCGCCATAGATCGGAGTGACCGTCACCCGGTGCTTCGTTGACGGAATCACGAGGTTCGCCGCAGCCAGCGTGAGGTCCTCCGCCACCTGCAGGCACAGCTCGCGGGTGGGAACCACCACGAGGCCGCGGACGCTGCCATCGAGTTCGGTGATGCCGGCGTCGTCGAAAATCCGGTCCAACAACGGCACGCCGAAACCCAACGTCTTACCCATTCCCGTGCGGGCCTGACCGATCAGATCATCGCCCCGCAACGCGATCGGCAGGGTTAGTTCCTGGATCGCAAACGCCGTGGGCATACCCGCCTGCTCCAAAGCCTCGGCGATCTCGGCTGCCACCCCCAAGGAACGGAACGTGGGCCCAGGGGCAGCCCCCGAGTGATCATCGGAGGGGAGATGGGGCGCTGGCACGGTCGGAACCTCCCTAAAACAAGGCAGTACTATGATGGTCACATTAGCGCACCGACCAGTGCGCCAGATCTTTCAAGAACCAACGGACGGAGATCGAGAAAGCATGCAACTGAAGATCGGCTTCATCAACTCCCAGCGCGAGCTCGCCATCGACCTCGACAAGAACGAGGTCAAGCAGGCAGAACTCGTCGAGGAGCTGCAGAACTTCCTGACCGACGGCACCGCCACCACCACCGTGGTCGAGGACGCCCGCGGCACCAAGACCGTCCTGCTGCGCGAGCAGATCGCCTACATCCAGGTCGGCGCCGAGAAGCCACGCTCCGTGGGCTTCATCTGATCCGTTAAAGGGCAGATAGAAGTTGAGCGAGGTGAGTAACCCCCAAGGCACGGGTAGCGAGAACACGCAGGACGGGCCGCGTCACCAGCGTGCGCGCCGCGAGGAATTTGCGCTGCCCGCGCCCGAACACGCCCACACCCCGCCCCGGATCGACCGGCAGTCTCAGGGGCAGGGGCCTCACTGGCTCAACTTCAGCGACCCCCGCGTCCGCATCGGGATCGTCGCGGTCCTCGCGCTGGTCAGCGTGCTCGTCCTCGTCGACGCCCTCCGTGGGGCAGGGGAGGACGCCGCCACCGACGTGGCAGCCACCAGTAACAGCGACGACCCAGCCGAGGGCGCTGCCGGACCCGTCCCAGGTTCCGGTTACGGTGACCTGCCGACCGGACAGCTCCCACCCGGCGGACCGGTGACCGAGAACAGCAGCGGCAACTTCCGCACCGTCGGCGCCCCAGGTCCGAAGGTCGGCGACGGGAAACTCTTCACCTACACCGTCGAGGTCGAGGACACGATCAACACCGCCGCCTTCGGCGGGGACGACGCCTTCGCCGCGACGGTGGACGCGATCCTGTCCGACCCGCGCGGCTGGACCGGGCGCGGGAAGTTCGCCTTCCAGCACGTCGCAGCCGGGGAACTACCGGAGGGTAAGGAACCCGACCTGCGGATCCAACTGGCCTCCCAGAACCACACCCACGAGGTCTGCGGCAACACCTTCAAGCTGGAGACCAGCTGCTTCTACTCCGACGGCAACCGGGTCGTCATCAACGAATCCCGCTGGATTCGTGGCGCGATCCCGTTCCAGGGGGACCTCGGGGCCTACCGGCAGTACGTCATTAACCACGAGGTCGGCCACGGCATCGGATTCGCCGCACACCAGCCCTGCCCGAAGGACGGGCAGCTCGCGCCGATCATGATGCAGCAGACCTTGAGCGTGGATAACCGCGTCCTCCGGGAGATCAGCGACGAGGACATCTACGAGGAAAGCGACTCCACCTGCCGTGCGAACCCGTGGCCCTACCCGGTTGCGGAAGAACAATAAGAGGTGACCCGCCGTGAATGATGCCCACTCTGCTCGTGACGCTGGTCGCTCTGCCGGTGCTGCTAGCTCCGGCGCAGCTAGCCCTGCTGGCGCGCTGGGCACCCCGCCGCCAGCCCACATCCTCAACGGCTTCCACGCGCATGTGGACGACCCCGTGCAGCTGGATCAGCCGTGGTCATACGGTTGGCGCTGCGACCGCGCGGTGATCTCCCTGGCTGAGGAGCCAATGCGTGCGTCCTGGATCGCCAAAACCACCGCGAAGATGCGGCCCGCTGGGGTGGGCGTATCCCGCCCCATGCTCTCCACCGATGGCCGGTACACGGTCTCCGGGTGGCGGGCACGGACCTTCCTCTCCGGGCACCGCGCGCCGCGTTTCGACGAGATGGCCGCCGCTGCACTGCGCATCAACGAATCCCTCCGCGGCCTGCCACGACCGGAGTTCCTGGCGCCCCCGGAGCTCACGGGCACCTGGGGGCAAACGGAGATCTTCGTCGCCGCGGATGCTGCCGCCTTCGCCGAGCAACCCCAAGAGTGGATCGCCCCAGCCATGGATGCCGCGGCGGTGCCCCGCAAGGACATCGCCGAGGCTCTGGCCAAGGCCGTGGAAATCACCGCACTGCGCACCGAGATCACGGCGGAAGACCAGCTGGTCCACGGCGACGTCATCGGTTGCATGATCTTCGACGGTGCCGCCGACCCCGCGATCACCGACCTGGTGCCTGCCTGGCACCCCACCGGCTGGTCCGTTGCGCTGCTCGTCGTCGATGCGATGGCCTGGGGCAACGGGGACGACGCCCTCCTGGACCGCTGGTCCCACATCCCGGACTTCATGCAGCTCGCCCTGCGCGCCGTGCTCTACCGGCTCGCGCTGCACGCCATGCTGCCCAACTCGCGGCCGGAAGCCTGGCCGGGGCTGTCGCGCACCGCGGACGTCATCGCCGCGCGCGAGCAGCAGAACGAGGCACGGCAGGAGTGGGAAGACGAGGGCGAACCTGCGGAAGAAAGCGGGGAGCACGTCGGGAACGAGGCCGAGGAATCGGTGAGCGAGCCGGCCGTGGAACAGGGCAGCGACGAGACCGGCGAGCATGCCGACGAGGATGGCGCCGAGGATTCCGACGAGGGTGGCGCCGAGGACGTCGATAAGTACCCTGATCAGGGGCGAGAGTAAGAAAATCGAACACCGCGGAAGGACGCGGCGGGGCGTGTCTGCCCCGGGTGCCATACTGTTGGCATGACGGACACAGCCAAGAATCAACAGCCGACCGCCGTGGCCTCACCGAGCACGCCGAAGGACCGCTTGGGGGCGCGCGAGGCGGCGAAGGTCGTGCTGCAGCCACCACGCCGGGTGGGGGAGGAAGGCCACGAGTGGGACGGGCTTGCTGGGGCCATCGTCACCGGCGATGAACGCATCGATAATTCCGCGCCGTGGACCGTCCTGGGCGGTCCGGGGACAGGTAAGACGAGCCTGCTCGTCGACACGCTGGTCCACTTCCTCGCCGCGGGGGGTTCGGCGGACGAAGTCATGGTGGTCACCCCCACTAAGGACGCCGCCACGGCCGTGAACACCCAGCTGGTAGCCAGGCTGGCAAGCATGAGCAGCTTCGCGGCGACGCGCACGCCGGTGCGTTCTGTGCACTCCTGGGCCTTCGCGGCACTGCGCAGCATGCTGCTGGCTAGCGACCGGGAAGCACCGCGGTTGCTCACCGGTGCTGAACATGATGCGGATGTGCGGCTGCTGCTGGCCGGGCACGCCGAAGACGGGGCGGGGGCGTGGCCGGAGCACATCAGACCAGCGTTGGGCTACGTGGGTTTCGCCCGCCAGCTGCGCGATCTGCTGCTGCGCGCTGAGGAGCGCGGGGTGGGGCCGGGCGAGCTCACCGGGCTGGGGGAGAAGTACGACCAGCCGATGTGGGTGGGGGCTGGGCAGTTCCTCGACGAGTACCGGCAGACGAGGCGGCTGGCCCAGTCCATTAGCCTTAACGCCTCCGAGCTGCTGCACACCACGCTGCAAGAGATGGCCGATGGGCCGGGGCGGGCTCAACTCGACCGGTGGCGGGAGAAGCTACGGCTGATCCTCATCGATGATGCCCACAACCTCGACCCGGCAGCCGCCGAGTTCCTGGAGCAGTTCTTCACCCCGGAAACGCGGGTGGTGCTCGCCGGGGACCCCGACCAGTGCGTATTCCACTTCCGCGGGGCGGATGAGGAGCTGCTCAGCAAGTACGCCGCCGACGAGAGCCACCGCGTGGTCCTGAGTGGCTCCCAGCGCTTTGGAGTGCCCACCGCACGGGCCATCAACGCGCTGACCGGGAATCTGCCGCACGTGGACACCCGCATCCCGCTGCGCGTGGCCGAGGACGCTGAGGTGGCCGGGGGCATCGGAGTAGCCGGGGAGAATGCCGCGCCGGATGCCAGCGACGCTGGGGCCACGTCCGGTGCCGCGGGGGAGCGGAACCAACCGATCCGAGTGCTGCGGGCGAACTCCGGGACCGCGGAGCGGCTGCACATCACCGACACCCTGCGCCGCGCCCACGTCCGCGACGGTGTGGCCTGGCAAGACATGGCCGTGATCGTGCGCTCCGTCGGGGAGATCGCGCCGATCCGGCGTGCCCTGCTGACCCACGGGGTGCCCGTGCGGGTCGACCAGACCTCCATCATCCTCGCGGAACAGCCCCTGATCCGGCTGCTGCTCACCGCCCTAGAGGCCACTTACCGACCGTTGGAGAACTCCGAGGTCCGGGTACTCATGGAGTCTATGGTCGGTGGCGCCGACCCCATCATGGTGCGCCGCCTCGAGCGCGTGCTGGCCCAGGCGCTGGCCCGCCAACGCCTGCAGGGCAAGCCGGTGCCGGAGAACGCCGCGGGCCTGCCGTACCAATCCAGCGACGCGCTCAGCGCCCTGCTCAACGGCACCGCCAGCGCGGAGGATGCGGCGGAGTGGACCGCGGGATTCAACAACCGCGAGCTGCAGATCCTGCAGGACATGAGCGACGTCCTCACCGCGGGCAGGGAGGCACAACGGGCGGGACAGTCCGTGGAGATGGTGCTCTGGGAGATCTGGAAGGCCACCGGGCTGGACACCCGCCTGCAGGAACGGGCCCTGCGCGGCGGGACCTTCGGCTCCCAGGCGGACCAGGACCTCGACTCGGTGATGATGCTCTTCGACATGGCCGGGGACTTCGTCGAGCGCCACCCCAACGCCTCGATTCGCACCTTCTGCGAGGAAGTCCGCGCCCAGGAGCTGCCCACCGGTGGCCGTGAGCGCGGGATCGCCAGCAACGCCGTGGAGATCCTGCCCGCCCACGCCGCCGTGGGCCGCCAGTGGCATACCGTGGTCGTCTCCCGCGTGCAGGAAGGCAGCTGGCCCGCCGGGCCTACCGTGGGCGGGCTCTTCGGCCAGCTAGAGCTTGTTGATCTACTGGACCGGGGCATTGAACCCGGAACGCGGGTCTCGCGCGTGGCGAGTGCGGTCCACGAGGAGCGGAGGCTCTTCCTCGTCGCCATCTCGCGAGCCACCCACAACACCCTGGTGACCTGCATCGACAACGCCAGCGTGGAAAACGGCGTGCCCTCCCGCTTCGTCGAGGAGATCGCCGACGCGCCGGGCGCCGCCACTCCGTTGGGAACCGTTGACCAGGTTGAGCAGAACGGTCCGGTGGGGCAGGAGGCCGCGCCGGGCGAGCCCGTGCAAGGGGAGCTTGGGCTGGGGCTGGAACTGGGTGAAGCTGCGCAGCAGGGTGAAGGTGCAGCGCAGGCAAGCGCGGTCGAGCAGACCAGCCCAGCAGAACAGCTCAGCGCCCTGCCGCGAGTGCTCGCTCTCGAGCCGCTCATCGCCGAGCTGCGCGACGTGGTCACCGACCCCACCCAACGGCACCACCGCCGCCGCGCCGCCGCGCGTAACCTCGCCGCGATGGCTGACGCCGGGATCTTCGGCAGCCACCCCGTCGACTGGTGGGGCATGGCCGAACCCACCACCACGGAGCGGATCACCGACCGGCGCGGAGGGGTCTCCCTGAGCCCCTCCAAGCTGGACAATATCGATAACTGCGCGCTCAAAACCTTCTTCGACGACCACCGCGGGGCGCAGGAGGAAACCAACGCGATGCGGGTGGGCATCGTCGTCCACGCCATCGCCCAGGCCATCGTCCAACAAGACCTCAGCCTTGAGGATGCTCGCTACGCCGCGCGGGCCGCGCTTCGCTGGGCGGTCGTGGGGCCAGCATTTGAAGTCAACGCAGCACTCGAACGCTGGGAACAAGGCATCGAAAACCTCCACAGCTGGATCACCGGCACCCGTGGTGAAGTCGAGGGCACGGAATGGGAGGTCGAGCAACAGCTTTCAACCCCCCTGGGAACCCTGCCCACCGGGGAGGAGGTCACCCTCCGCGGACGCATCGACCTCATGGCCACCGATGAGGACGGCCGGGTCATCGTCTACGACTTTAAGACCGGGAAAACCCCAAAAACCAAGCCCGAAGCCCAGGCCAGCCGCCAGCTTGGCGCCTATCAATTCCTCGTGCACGCGGATCGCGGCAAGCAGCCTTATGGTGCGCACCTGATCTACCCAGCCGCCAGCGATGGGAAGCTCAAGAAAGCCAGCCAACCGGACTTCTCGCCCGAGCAGCTCGCCGAGACCAAGCAGAATCTGCTCGCCGCCGCCGAACAGATCAGCGAGCCCGTGCAGAGAGCCACCCCAGGTGACGCGCAGTGCAAGTACTGCAGCTACCACCTGATCTGTCCGGCCAAAGACGCCGGCCGGAAGGTGGTCAGCTAGACCATGAGCCAGTCACAATCCACCCGCGAGGAAAACACAAGCAACGCGCAGCCCGCGACCCCGCACAACGCACAGCAGCGAAAGGCAGCAATGCAGAAACCAGCCGGCGGAATCATCAGCCCTGAGGAACTCGCCACCCGGTGGCTCAAGCAGCCCTACCCACCCACCCCACAGCAATCCGCGGTCATCAGCGCGCCACCGCAGGGCAGCTACATCGTCGTCGCTGGTGCCGGGGCAGGAAAGACCGAGACGATGGCCGCGCGCGTGGTCTGGCTCGTCGCCAACGGCTTTGTGCTGCCCGAACACGTCCTCGGCCTGACCTTCACCCGCAAGGCCGCCAACGAGCTTGGCCAGCGCATCCGTGGCCGGCTGGAAACACTGGCCCGCAGCGGCTTCCGCGACCAGCTGCCAGCCGACGACCCGCGCCACGAAGCGCTGCGCAACATCTCGCCCGCCGTCTCCACCTACGACTCCTACGCCGGCAACATCGTGGGAGAGTACGGCCTGCTCGCCCCCGTGGAACCCAGCGGGCGGATCATCAGCGACGCTGAAAAATGGATGATCACCCGCCAGCTGCTCATCGATCACGACCGCGAGCTGACAACCTCCCGTTCGATGAACCGCATGATCGAATTCATCCACACCCTCTCCGAGGAGATGGATAACCACCTCGCTGACCTTAAGGACGTCCGCGGCGAAACCGAAGCGCTGATCGACACCTTCCAACAGGTCGAACACGGCGTGGGCAAGCCCCTCTCCCTCAAGGCATACGAGCTGCGCGACGCCAACCAGGAACGCCTGGACCTGCTGCCCTGGATCCCCAAGTACTGGGAGCGGCTAAAAGAGCTCGACGTGCGCACCTTCGGCCAGCAAATGACCCTCGCGGCGAAACTGGCCTCCGAGCACGCGATCGTCGGCCAATCCCAGCGCGAACGCTTCCGCGTGGTCATGCTGGACGAGTACCAGGACACCTCCCACGCCCAGCGCGTGCTGCTGCGCTCCCTCTTCGGGGACGGGCAGGACGACCAGCTCGCCGTCACCGCCGTGGGCGACCCCATGCAGGCGATCTACGGCTTCCGTGGGGCGACCTCCTCCAACCTCGGGAACTTCGAAGCCGACTTCCCCTTCCGCGGGCAACCCGCCCAGAAGCTCGAACTAACCACCTCCTGGCGCAACCCCGCCTCCGTACTGGACTTGGCGAACGTTGTCTCCTCCCGCACCCTGGGTGAGAACCGCACCGTCTCCGAGCTGAAACCCCGCGAGGGCGCCGACGACGGCGACATCCAGGTGGCCTTCTTCGACGAAGAGGACCAGGAACTCGAATGGCTCACCGACCAGCTGCAACAACGCTGGGAGAGCTTCAAGAAGCGCAAGGAGGCCGCCGCAGTATCGGGGGAGAAGATCAACCCCTTCAGCGCGGCCGTGCTCGTGCGGAAAAACAAGGAAGCCCTACCGATCTTCGAGCTCCTGCGTGCCAAGGGCGTGCCTGTGGAACTCACCGGCGGGGCGGGGCTGCTGGACATCCCGGAGGTCGCGGACGTCTACGCCACCCTGCGTGCCCTCGTCGACCCGGAGGACGACCCAGCCATGCTCCGCCTGCTCACCGGCCCGCGCTTCAACCTCGGGGCCCGGGACCTCCAGATCCTCGCCCGCCGCGCCCAACAGCTCCAGCGCCGCGCCAAGGGGGACACCGACCCAGGGGAGATGAACCAGGCCGCAGACAGTACTGCGACCAGCCCTGGTGCAGAGGACCCGTGGATCCACAATCCCGCCTACGAGGAGCTGAAGAGCCTCGAATCCCCACTGCGTGAGCAGCTCCTCGACGCGATTCCCAACCCCGCGGATGCCACCGTGGGGTTGGCAGACGCCATCGCGGACTTCGCGGACGCCGAAGAGCAGGGTATGAGCCCGCAGGGCACGCGAGCTATCGCCGAACTCTCCCGCGAGCTCGGCCATCTGCGCCGCAACTGCCTCACCAAGCCGCTGCCGGACCTCATCGCTGATATCGAGGACATGATCGGCATCCGCACCGAGGTGCTCACCCGCTGGCACCGCAACCCCGATGACTCGATCGGCACCAGCCACCTCGACAAGTTCGCAGAGATCGTCCAGGACTTCTCCCGGCTGGTCGGCAGCAATGCGTCTGCCCTGGTGGACTACCTGCGCGCCGCTCACGAGCACGATGCCGGCCTGGAACCCGGCGAAGTGGAGGCGAAAACCGATACCGTGCAGATCCTCACCGTCCACCGCTCCAAGGGGCTGGAGTGGGACATCGTTGCCGTGCCTTATGCGCACCGCAAGAATTTCTACGACGCCGAGGCTCCGGGGATCACCATCGACCGGTGGATCTCGAAGGCCGAGCTCCTGCCCTCCAGCCTGCGCGGCGACGCGGAAACCGAAGGCGAACCCGGTGGTTACCCGATCTACGACATCAGCCACGCCGAGAAGAGCGTGGACCTCACCAATGCCGCTGAGGCCTTCCGGGCCCAGCTGCTCGCGACCGAGGCACAGGAGAGCGAAAGGCTGTTCTACGTGGGCATCACCCGCACCGAGCGGGTGCTGCTGGTGAGCGGGGCCGCGTACCGCCCCGGCAACGATACCGCCCTGGACCCCTCGCTGAACCTGGTGCTGCTGAGAAACCGCATCACCGATGCCCGTGCGCCCCTGGCAGGGGCGAGCGTGCACACCTGGTCCGACCTTGGCCGCACCCCGAGCAAGAAGGATGCCGCGAGGGTAGAGAAGGGCAAGGCCACCGAGATCGACCACTACCTCTATCCCACGGCCGAGCAGCTCACCGCGCGCGAGGACTACGCCGCCACCCGCCACACGTCAGCCGCCGAGGAGCAGGCCAGCTGGCCACAGCCCGCACCACTGGCCAGCCGACCTGGCGCGGCCGAGGGGGCAAGCATGGTCGTTGATGCGCTCGGCGCGGCCACCACCGGCGACCCCGCAAGCCAATCCACCGCCAACCAGGACATGCTGACCCGGCAATGGGACGAGGAAACCCGCCTGCTGATCCAAGAGCACCAGCAGCGCACCCTCACCGCCGTGGAGGTCCCGCTCGACCCGATGCTCACCGCAACCCAAGCGGTCGCGATGAACCAGGACCCGGAACAGTTCGCGCGGCGTCGTCGTCGTCCCATCCCGATGCAGCCGCAGCCCTACGCCAAGCGCGGAACGGCCTTCCACAACTGGGTGGAGCAGCACTACAACCAGGCCATGCTCTTCGACGAGGACGAAATGCCCGGCGCCTCCGACGCCACCCTCCAGGACCCGCAGCTCGAGGAGCTAAAAAACAAGTTCCTCGGCTCCGAGTGGGCACAGCGCACCCCGGAATCCGTCGAGGGCTCCTACCTGGTCAACATCGGCGGCTTCGTCTTCAACGGCCGCATGGATGCCGTATTCCACGAAGGCGATGACCCCGCCGCAGGCTGGCTCGTCGTCGACTGGAAGACCGGGCAGATGCCCACCGGCCGGGACATGAGGAATGCCGAGCTCCAGCTCGCCGCCTACCGGCTGGCTTGGGCGAAAATCCTGAGTCGCCAGCTGGGTGTGGAGGTCCCGGTGGACAATGTGCGCACCGCGTTTTTCTATGTCCGCACCCAACACACCCACTACGTGCAAGACTTGCCGCACGAAGAGGAACTCATCGCCCGGCTAGGCTTGGACAAGTCCTAAGCCCTAGAATTTGATGGTTCACGACAACCCGCCCCGGGCCACGGGGCAGGGGCCAGCCCCACCGACGGGCCGGGCACCCAACAACTGATGGGGCAGGGCACGAGCCCACCCCACGCACCCACCTCAGGATAGGAAGTCATGCGGTTTAGAATGCGGGAACGCTTCCAGACGGAAGGCGAACTTGACGGTCTCCCGCCGCACGCGCTGCTCAACATCCTCCGCCTGCCGGAAGAGGAATACCGCAGCCCCTGGCGGCTGATCGGCCGCCGCATGCTCTACGCCCTCGGCCTCATCCTCGGGGTGGCGCTCCTGACCTACCGGGGAAGGGCGGGATACACCGGCATCGAAACCTTCATCGACGCGCTGTACTACTCGACTATCACCCTGTCGACCACCGGTTACGGCGACGTTACCCCAGTCAGCCAGCAGGAACGCCTCATCACGGCGCTGATCGTGACCCCCTTAAGAATCATCTTCCTCGCCCTGCTGGTCGGCACGACGCTGACCGTGCTGACGAAGGAATCCCGCCAAACCTTCATGATCCGCCGCTGGAGGAAAAGAATGCGCAACCACACCATCGTCATCGGCTACGGCACGAAGGGGCGGTCCGCCGTGGCAGCCCTCCTCGCCGACGGTGTCTCCCCATCCCAGATCGTGGTCGTGGACCTCGACCGGGAAGCCCTCGACCTCGCCAACGCCCAGGGCCTGGTCACCGTCCACGGCTCCGCGACCCGCTCCGACGTACTGAAACTCGCCGGCGTGAACCGCGCCCGGGCCGTCGTCGTCGCCCCGAACCAGGACGACACCGCCGTGCTGGTCACCCTCTCTGTCCGAGAGATCGCGCCCTCAGCCACGATCATCGCCAGCGTGCGCGAATCCGATAACTCCCACCTGCTGCGCCAATCAGGCGCGGACTCCGTGGTCGTGTCCAGTGAGACCGCCGGCCGCCTCATGGGCCTGGCGACCGTCACGCCATCCGTGACCGAAATGATGGAGGACCTGCTCTCCCCGGACGAGGGCTTCTCCATCGCCGAACGCCCCGCCAAGGAGGAGGAAGTCGGCGGCAACCCGCGTGTGCTGGAGGACATCGTCCTCGGCATCGTGCGCTCCGGCGCGCTGTACCGCATCGACTCCGCCGAAGCCGAGACCGTCGAACCGGGCGACCGCATCCTCTACGTCCGCGGCATGGGCAACCTCGAGGAGGGAGAGTAATTGGAGACCAGGGACCACCTGGATCCGGAACAACTTCGCGCAGCAACCGCCCCCCGCGGACCCGTCGCGATCATCGCGGGCGCCGGCACCGGCAAGACTCGCACCATCACCCACCGCATCGCCCACCTCGTGGACGGCGGCTTCGTCAACCCTGACCAGGTGCTGGCCGTGACCTTCACCTCCCGGGCTGCTTCCGAGATGCGGGAACGCCTCGCGATGATGAACGTCGCGCGCGTCCAAGCCCGCACCTTCCACGCCTCCGCCATGCGCCAGCTCGGCTACTTCTGGCCGAAATACGCCGGCGACCTGCCGTGGAAGCTCGTGGACTCCAAGTTCCCGCTCATGAGCCGAGCCACCCGTGGCGCCGGCCTGGAACCCACCACCACGCTGCTCAAGGACCTGATCGGTGAGGTGGAGTGGTGCAAGTCCTCCCTCGTCGTCGCGGAGGACTACCCGAAGGTCATGGTGCCGGAGCGCCGCGACTGCCCCGTGAGCCCCGAGCAGTTCATCAAGGTGTTTCAGAACTACGAGCAGCTCAAGGCCACGCCCGAGGGCATGCTGCTAGACTTCGACGACCTGCTGCTGAATATGGCTGCCGCCATCGAGTCCAACGTCGGTATTGCCGAGGAGTTCCGCTCCCAGTACCGCACCTTCGTGGTCGACGAGTATCAGGACGTCACCCCGCTGCAGCAGCGCCTGCTTGATGCCTGGCTCGGCGAGCGCGACGACCTCACCGTCGTGGGCGACGCCAACCAGACCATTTACTCCTTCAACGGAGCTAGCCCCAGCTACCTACTGGACTTCACCACGAAATTCCCCGAGGCCACCACCGTGCGCCTGCACCGGGACTACCGCTCCACCCCGCAGGTCGTGGAGCTGGCCAACGAGGTGATCGGCAAGGCCAAGGGCCGGGCCGCCGGGACCCGGCTGAAGCTGGAGGGGCAGCGCCCCGACGGCCCGGAGGCGGAGTTCGTGGAATACCCCGACGAGGCCGCAGAGGCCAAGGGGGTGGCGGAGAAGATCGCCCAGCTGATCAAGCAGGGCGTGCAGCCCGCCGAAATTGCGGTGCTGTACCGCATCAACGCCCAGGCCGGTGCCCTGGAGTACGCCCTGGAAGAGGCCGGGATCCCGTACCAGGTCAAGGGTGGAGAAGGGTTCTTCTCCCGCGCTGAGATTCGCCAGGGACTGGGGGCGCTGGCGAAGAGCGCCCGGAACTTCGGCGGCCAGCCAGGCGGCGGACCAGGCGGCGCTACCGGCGCGGACAGCACAGGCCCGGAGACCCGGGAGGAGATCCTCAACGCCGCGAAGGCGGCACTCGCCCCGGTCGGCCTGACGGCCACCGAACCCAGCGGTGCGCAGGAACGCCAGCGCTGGCAGTCCCTCAACGCCCTGGTGGAGCTGATCGAGGAGATCCTCACCGCGAACCCACAGATCAGCTACCTCGGGGTCATTGGCATGCTCCAGGAGCGAGTGCGCTCCAAGAACCCGCCGAAGGTGCAGGGCGTGACCCTGGTCAGCGTCCACATGGCCAAGGGCCTGGAGTGGGACGCCGTTTTCCTCGTCGGCCTCTACGAGGGCATGTTCCCGATCCACCACGCCCTCAAGGGCGCGGGCGCGGCCGACGCGATCGAGGAGGAACGCCGCCTGCTCTACGTCGGCGTCACCCGCGCCCGCGAACACCTCCACCTCTCCTGGGCACTCGCCCGGCAGGAGGGCGGCAAGCAGTCCCGGGTGCGCACCCGATTCCTCGACGACCTGGTGCCGTGGGAGGACGAGGACGACGGCGAACTGGCCATCGACCTGGACCAGGCGCGGCGTCGTCGGAAAACGGGCGCCCCGAAGAACGCCTGCGCCGTCTGCGGCACGCCCCTGTCCACCCCGGAGGCGAAGATCCTCGGCCGTTGCGGCCAGCACTCGCTGGAAACCGACCAGGTGGTCATCGGGGAGCTGCGGCAGTGGCGGCTGGACACCGCAAAGTCCATGGGGGTTCCGGCATACGTGGTGTTCACGGACGCCACGCTGCTGGCCATCGCGCAGCGCATGCCCGCCAGCCCAGAGGAGCTCATCCAGGTCCCGGGCGTGGGACCGATGAAGATCGAACAGTTCGGGGAGGACGTCCTCGCCATCACCGCGAACTACGCCACGGGATAATGGTGCCCGCGGGGGGGAGCGGGGCCTAGCGGGCCACGTCCAGCCCAAGGCCAGCCTCCGCCATGCGGCACAGCACGCACTCCGGTTCGCGCCGCACCTCCTCGGGCTGGATGGCGAAACCGGTGGTGTCGAAGAACTGCCGCTGGGTGAGCAGTGGCGGGAGCGCGGCTGGGTCCGAGCCAGCATCGCGCCAGGGGATGATGTGCTCCCGGATGATCTGGGTGGTGATCTCCGCCAGCAGACCGTGCTCCGCGGTGGTGTAGCTGACCGGCCGGGCCGTGGCCTGCGCACGGGTGCTGCGCCACAGCGCATCGCGTTCCAGGTAGGCCTGGTCGATGCAGCTCAGGCAGGCGGTGCGCCCGGGGATAATCAGTGGGCCGAAGGTGAGGTACCCGTCGATCACCCCGGTGGGGTAGTGGGGGATGAGCTTTTCGTGCAGCCAGAACTGCACATCCGGTGGCGGGAAGAGCTCACCCGGCAGGATCAGGACGTCCTTGCGGGCCGTACGCCCCTGGCTGGTGATGACCTGCCCGGACCGTGCCTCGCTGGTGGTGCGTGGCGCCTCCAACCAGTCCACCTTCACACCGTGGGTGAAGAGGGCATCGGCGAGGGCCAGGGAGGGCTTGCCGAAGCGCAGCAGCGGGATGGCCTGCTCCTCGGTGGCGACCAGCACCCCGGCCCGCGTGAGCTCCTCGGCGATGGAGCCCGCCTCAACAGAGGTGAAGCCGCAGTAGCCCAGGGTGGCCGCGAGATCCTCCGCGGTGAGACCTGCGCGGGCCTGCATCATCACCTGCAGCACCTGGCCGGGGTCCACGGAGGCCGGCACCGGGAGGATCACTGCGTTGCCGGGGTGGATACCGAACTGGATGCTGCGGTCTGGTCGCAGCAGCACCGCCGTGCCCGGGCGGAGCACCATCCGGGCAGGCGGACCGGAGCTGGCTGTGGCATTCGCGGTTCGCGAGCCCTGTGGCCTGTCTTTTTCGGCGGTTGCGTGCACCATGATTCCCCCTCGGATTCGCAGCTCCCCTGAGGCGCGGCCCCATCCGCGCCCGGGCGACCCCCGCCGCCCGCGTTCTGTGTCTGCGCAGAATTCTAGCCACGCGGGCACCGGGGCGTGGGCAAAGTGCGAAACCGCGAAGGATTAGCGACAAGCGCGGCGGCTAACATGTGCTTCCATGACCAGAGCCCAGCCCACCGCCACGCAACGCAAGGCCCAGCAGGCCGCCGCGCGGCTCAGCACCCCGGCCCGCCCGGTGGAGGTGCGGCTCTCGGCGCGGCGGAAGAAGACCATCACCGCCCGCTGGGAAGGGCAAACAATCGTGATGCTGGCTCCGGCCGCGATGGGCCTGGAGCGGCTGGTGGCCGCGGGGGAGGGGCTCATCGCCCGGCTAGAAAAGAAAGCCACCCGTGCCACGAACCACAAGCGCAGCGACGATCAGCTCCAGGCCCTGGCCGAGGCCTTGAATGACAAATACTTAGGCGGCCAGGCGGAATGGTCTTCCATCACCTGGGTGAAGAACATGACCACCCGCTGGGGCAGCTGCACCCCCAGCACCGGGCGCATCCGCATCTCCCACCGGCTTAAACAGGTGCCGGATTACGTCCTGAACTCCGTGATCATCCACGAACTCGTGCACACGTGGATCCCCAACCACGGTGCGGACTTCTGGCACTGGGCTAGCCGCGCGCCACAGCTCGAGCGGGCCCGCGGCTACCTTGAGGCCTATCAGCGCTGGGGCTGCCCGGGCGACGGCCCGGAACCGCAGCCCTAATCGTCCTCGTCGTCCTCAGACTCCGAGCCCTTATCCGGCTTGTCGTCCTGCTCCGGGCGGCGGCGGTTGGTGCGCTCCTCGCGCGGCCCGCCCTGGCGGTTCAGCTCCGCCTCCAGCTTCTCGATCTCGCTGATCGGGTCGAAGTCCTCGTCCTCGCCGTCGAACGCCACCTTGCCGATGAATCCAGCCGGGTTGTCCAGGTCTTTGGCCAGCGGCAGCAGGTCCGGGTGATCCCAGATTCCGTCGCGCTTCTCCGCGCCCACGGCCTCGTCCAGCTTGTGCCACAGACCAGCGGCATCGTTGGCGCGCGGCGCGAGCAGGGAAATGCCCACGGTCTTGCTCAGCGCCTCCATCTCCGGGGACTCGGTGTTGCGGTAAGAGGACCACGCCGCGGTGAGGATCGACGCATTCGGCATCCGGTCCGCCAGCGCCTGGCCGACCACGTAGTCCACCCAGCCCTCCACGAGGCTCAGGCTGGTCTCCAGCCGCTCGCGGGCGTGCGCGTTCGCGGACACGACCTTGGGGGAGAGGTCCTGGCCCTGCATCTGAGCCATCATTTCCTGCATCTTTGCGGGATCATTCATGGACTCCGGGTTGAACTCCCGCATCGCCTCCTCCATCGCGGAGGTATCCAGCGCCAGCCCGCGGGCGAACTCCTCAACATCCAGGATGAGGCGCTCGGCCAGCCACGGGACGTGCTTGAACAGGCGGTGGTGTGCGGCCTCGCGGGTCGCCAGGTAAATCAGCGCCTCCCGCTTATCCGTGCCCAGCTTCTCGGCCATGGACTCCAGTTGTGCGGTCGCCACAGCCGCCACGTTGCCGCTTGCCAGTGGCATACCCCACTGCGTGGAGTGGCTGACACCCGTCGCCAGCTCGCCGAGTGTGTGGCCCAACTGCATGGAGAAGTTCATCGCGTTGACCTGGCGCATGATGCCGGCCAACGGGCCCATCTGATCCCGCATCTCCTCCGGGATCTCGCCCATCGCGGCCTCGCCGAGCTTCTCCGCCAGCGGGGTGAAGATCCGCTTCCACGTCTCGAGCGTTTCCTCCAGCCACTGCTCCGGGCCGAAGGCGACGGAGCCGGTCGCGCCCGCAGGCAGCGTGGTCGCCCCGTCCAGCCACAGCTCCGCGAGTCGCACGGATTCCGCCACGGCCTGGGAATCCGACTGGCTCGGCGTGCTGGACCCCGATCCGCGCTGGGGGCCAGCGCCGAAGCCGAAGAACAAACCGCCGAACGGGTGCTGCCCACCCTCGCTGGCCTGCTGCTTGCTGCGGATGTGCTGGCGAGCGGTGCGCTCCACCATCGAATAGTTCACAGCATCATCTGCGCCCGTGCTGTTCAGATCCGCGCCGAAGCCGCTAAACATCGAGCCGAACTGGTTCAGCAGGTCGCCGAGGTTCCCGCCGCCGAAGCCACCGCCGAAGGGATTCGACTGCTCAGAACCACCCGAGCCCGGGCTGCCGAAGATAAATTCGAAAGGATTATTGCCTCGACCGTCGCCCTGGCCGCCACGACCGTCGCCATCGTCGCCACCGTTGTGACCATCCTTGTGGTCATCATCGTCGCGGCCGTTGTCGTCGCCGTTGCCACCGTTGTTATTGGGGTGCATGCCGAAGCCGAAATTACTCATGCCAACAACCTTACTGATCGCAGCGGACAGCGCCCCACCAAAAACCGCCCGTTCCGTGTGCTGTGAGCGAACGGTCCCGCCATCGCTTCCCGTCACCCTTTCCATATTGAGGACGTCACCCCGCACCCACCGCCCGGCCTCGCCTCAACCCAGCAGTCCCCACGAGCAGGTAGGGTATGAACGATGAAAATCTGGAACCGTCGCAACCGAACGATCGCGCTGGGCGCCGCCCCGGTCGTCGTCTTGGTGACCCTGCTTGGCCTGCCGAGCATCCCGGGCACCGATATCGACCTGACGGTTCCCTACGCGGCAGAGGGCAAGGGGCCGACCTTCAACACCCTCGGCGAGGAGGGCGGCAAGCAGGTCGTCGAGATCACCGGTGCGGAGACCAATAAACCCGCCGGTCACCTCAACATGACCACCGTCTCCGTGCACACCAAGCTCACGCTCGGCCAGGCGCTCGCCCGGTGGCTGACCACCGACGACACCCTCGTGCCGATCGGGCAGATCTTCCCCGCGAATAAGTCTCCCGAGGAAGTCCAGCAGCAGAACCAGGCGGCTTTTGCTGCCTCGGAATCCAACGCCACCACCGCGGCGATGAACTATCTCAACAAGCCGCTGGAAACCGCCGTCATCGACGTCCTAGACGACGCGCCGGCAGCCGGAAAGATCAAGGTCAACGACGTCATCCGCGAGGTCGGCGGCCGACCCATCACCACCCCCGATGAGCTCGCACGGGTGGTCGGCGAGCACGCGCCGGGCGACGAGATCGACGTCCTGGTCGACCGGCAGGGCAAGGAGGAGACGGTGACCGTCACGCTCGGCGAGCCACCGAAGCACCTCCAGCGGGCCGAGCAGGGCTCCGCCTTCCTGGGCGTGACTTCTGTATCCCAGCCCGCGGGTGAGATCCGCGTGCGCTATAACCTGCAGGACGTCGGCGGCCCTTCCGCGGGACTGATGTTCTCCCTCGCCGTCGTGGACAAGCTCACCCCGCAAGATCTGACGGGTGGCGCGTTCGTCGCGGGTACCGGCTCCATCGATGCTGCCGGCCAGGTCGGCGCGATCGGCGGGATCACCCACAAGATCCGCGCGGCTGCGGACGCCGGGGCCGAATACTTCCTGGTGCCCGCCGGCAACTGCGCCGAGGCGCTCACGGTGGAGGACGCGGGGCCGAAGCTGGTGAAGGTCGACTCCCTCGAGGACGCGGTCAAGGACTTGGAGGGCATCCGCTCCGGCGGCGACTTCGACACCTGCAGCTAGGGCGCAGCGAGGCCCTAGCGAGGCCCTAGTCCACGAAGGTGGCGCGCAGCGCGGCGATCACGCCCGGCGCAATATCCTCCCCGCCCCGCAGCTCCACGCGGTCCTGGCCGAAGGGATCGGCCGCGAGTTCCTCCTCGGTCGGGCGCAGCTGCAGCAAGGTGCGCTCGGAACCATCGCCCGCCGCCGCGGCGCCGTCCCGGGCACCCGCGTCCAAGATGCCGCTGAACAGTCGTGCCTGCTGCGGGGCTGCGTCCTCGCCTAGGGAGGAGTCCACGAAGGAGATCTCCTGGGCCAGGATCGCGCCCACCACCTGCGCAGGCCAGCGGATGGAGGCGACGAACTCGCCCAGCTCCTCCGAGCCGGGGCGGATGTGCTCCGGCAGGTCGTCCTGCACGATCAGGGAGAGCGGGTTGCGGTCCTCGGTGAGTTCCAGGGCGTCGGCGACGAGCTCCGTCGGAACGAGGGCGAACAGGGTGGCGGGGCGATCCCAGCCCTCGGCCTGGATGAAGTCCACGGCCTCCATGAGGGCGGCGTTCAAGATGCGGTCATCGTTGAGGTTCATGGCCGCGAGTTTAGCCCGCCGCCCCATATGTGGCGGCAGCCAGCATCGCTAGGGGCAAAAACTCATTTCGCGAGGGAAGTTTTACTACGTATCCTGGACTGTTAGATCTGATTCTGCGTAGGAAGTAGTGAACCCTTGAGTATGTCGGCACAGCCTCCATCTGGCGCCTCATCTGCAAATTTCACGCCCTCGCGCCGTTCCAAGATTATCGCCGGCCTGGTCATGGCGCTGGGCGTGGCGTTCTTCTTGGTGCCCATCGTGGTTGGTGCGTACACGGACTGGCAGTGGTTCCGTGACCTGGAATATCAGGGCGTATTCTTCAGCGTCATCGTGACCCGCGTGATTCTATTCCTGATCTTCGGTCTGGTTGCGGGGGCGATCGTCTGGCTCGCGGCCTTCGCCGCCTACCGCAAGGGGCCGACCAGCCTGGAGTCGCTCGGCTCAGCCTCGCCATTGGCCGCGAACCGCCCGACGATCCGGCAGACCGTCCGCCCGATGTTGGTGTGGCTGCCGATCCTGGCGGGCATCGTCGTCGGCTTGGTCTCGCAGGGCAACTGGCGCCGCGCGATGCTGTTCTGGAACTCCTCTTCCTTCGGGGTGGAGGACCCGCAGTTCGGCAAGGACTTAAGCTTCTACGCGTTCAACCTGCCGATGCTGAACCTCATCCTGGGGCTGCTCAGCTTCATGCTCATCATCGCCTTCTTCGTCAACGGCATCGGCCATTACCTGCTGGGCTCTATCACCACCGGTAACCCGCGGGTGGGGGAGAAAGCGAAGGTCGCCCCGGCGGCCCGCCGCCAGCTGGCGATCATCGCCGGCATTTGGATGATCGTGAAGGCCGTGGGCTACTGGTTCGACCGCTACGACCTGCTCAACCGCCAGCACGACACCTTCACTGGTGGTTCCTACACGGACATCAACGCTGTCCTGCCCGCGAAGATCGTCCTGCTCGTCGTCGCCATCTTCGTCGCTGCCTTGTTCTTCCTCACCATCGTGATGAAGGACCTGCGCATCCCGGCGCTCGCCGTGGCCCTGATGCTGCTGACCTCCCTCGTCGCCGGCGTAGCCTGGCCAGCAATCCTGGAGCAGTTCTCCGTCGCGCCGAACCGCGCGGAGAAGGAGCGCGAGTACATCGCCCGCAACATCGACGCCACCCGCCACGCCTACGGACTCGGGGACGATAACGTCACCTACGAGCGGAACTGGGGCACCAAGCAGGGCGGCAAGAAGGCGGAGCGCTCCATCGCCCAGGACGACGTCACCCTCTCCAACATCCGTCTCCTGGACCCGCAGGTCTTGTCCCCGACGTTCACCCAGCAACAGCAGCTGCGTAACTTCTACGGCTTCTCCGATGAGCTCGCCGTGGACCGCTACGAGGTCGATGGCAAGATGCGTGACTTTGTCGTCGCCGCTCGTGAGCTGAACCCCAATACCCTGGAAGGCAACCAGCAGGACTGGATCAACCGCCACACCGTCTACACCCACGGCAACGGCTTCATCGCCGCCCCGGCCCGCAAGGTCGACGAGGTGGCCCGCGACGTCGGTTCCGCCCGCGGTGGCTACCCGGTCTACACCGTCGCTGACCTGCAGTCCCTGGAGCGGGGTCGCCAGGGTGGCGAGCTGGAGCTGGATCTGAAGCAGCCGCGTATCTACTTCGGCCCGCTGATCGCCTCCAACCCGACGCCGAACTCGGACTACGCCATCGTCGGCCGTACCGGCGGCAACCCGCTGGAGTACGACACCGAGGACAGCAACTACACCTACACCGGTAAGGGCGGGGTGGACGTCAATAATCCATTCAACCGCCTGATGTACGCCGCCCACTTCGAGTCGATGAACCTGCTGCTCACCGACCGCATCGGCGAGGACTCCCGCATCCTGTACAACCGCGACCCCCGCGAGCGCGTGCACAAGGTTGCACCGTGGCTGACCACCGACTCGAAGACCTACCCGACCGTCATCGACGGCCGCATCAAGTGGGTCGTCGACGGCTACACCACCCTGACGGATCTGCCCTACTCCGAGCGCACCAGCCTGACGGAGACCACGACGGACACCACCAACCCTGATGGTGTCCGCCGTGAGCAGCTGGTCACCGACAAGGTCAGCTACATCCGTAATTCCGTCAAGGCCACCGTCGACGCCTACGACGGCACCGTCGAGCTCTACGAGTTCGACGAGAAGGACCCCGTCCTGAAGGCCTGGCGCGGCGCGTTCCCGGACGTCGTGAAGCCGAAGTCCGAGATCAGCGACGAGCTGATGCAGCACATGCGCTACCCAGGTGACATGTTCAAGGTGCAGCGCGAGCTCATCGCCCGCTACCACGTCAGCGACCCGGGCGTGTTCTTCCAGAACGACGCCTTCTGGTCCGTGCCTTCCGACCCGACCGCCAAGGAGAACAAGGGTGAGCTGGCGCAGCCGCCGTACTACGTGGTCGCCGCCGATCCGGAGACCGGCAAGCCGAGCTTCCAGCTGATCACCCCGTTCCGCGGCCTGCGTCGTGAGTTCCTGGCTGCGCACATGACCGTCTCCTCCGACCCGGAGAACTACGGCAAAATCCACGTGCGCGTGCTGCCGACCCAGACGCAGACCCAGGGTCCGAAGCAGGCGCAGGATACGATGATGTCCTCCGACGAGGTCGCCCGCGAGCGCACGCTGCTTGAGGGCACCAACGACGTCATCAACGGCAACCTGCTGACCCTGCCGGTGGGCGACGGCCAGGTGCTCTACGTGGAGCCGGTGTACTCCAAGCGTAAGGACCAGGAGTCCGCGTTCCCGAAGCTGCTGCGCGTCCTGGTGTCCTACAACGGTCAGGTCGGTTACGCGCCGACGATCGCCGAGGCCCTGGAGCAGGTGGGCATCGACCCAGCTGCCGCCACGGACCTGGAGGAGGTCGACGGTAGCGTCGTGGACCCAAGCAAGGGCGACAAGAAGGACGAAGGCGAGTCCGATAAGAAGGACGAGGGCAAGGATCAGGAGCAGGGCTCCGGGGCGGCTGGTCAGCTGCCACCGGGCGACGCTGCCGCCAAGGTCCGGGATGCGATGGACAAGGTCAACCGCACCCGCCAGTCCGGCTCCTTCGAGGAATTCGGTAAGGCTCTCGACGAGCTGGATAAGGCCGTCCGCGAGTTGCAGTCCCAGCAGTAGGGGCTGGCTGGGTGCCCTGGAGGCGCCCGGCAGGCTGGGTGACCGCATGGCCGCCCAGTGGCTAGCCCGCTGATCGCCCGTTGGTCGCAGCGCTCGATGGAAGAGTGCAGGACAACGGGCGATTTTGCTTTTGTATAGAGCCTTGTTAGGCTAGTCGATGTTGCAGACAGAGGTCAGCCAAGGAATTGGCTGGGTCTGTACTCGCAAGCGTCGCGGGGTGGAGCAGCTCGGTAGCTCGCTGGGCTCATAACCCAGAGGTCGTAGGTTCGAATCCTGCCCCCGCTACTAAGAGCAAGGCCCCCTCACTGGAAACGGTGAGGGGGCCTTCGTCATGCCAATCTGGTTCAGTGTCGGCTGTGGGTTAAGTAAAGAAAAGTGTGTCTTTTCCGGGCGTGTTGCGGTTATTTGATCCAGCCTTTTTGGATGCCGAGGTTGTGTTGGTAGCTGGTGTCGATGGCAGTGTCGTATTCTGCTGGTGCACCGATGTCATTGATAGTGGCTGTGGTGTCGTGGGTGATCAGGTCTGTTGCCGTGGAAAGTGCGTCTTGACCCCATCGTTGGTCCCTGGCGATCTTGACCGGATCGTCAGGGGCTTCTGTATGTAGATACAGCCACCAATCCATCACTGTGCGTTGATGCGGTAGTGATAGTCCGCGGTGTCTGCGGGCTAGTTCTTTTATGGGGGCGTTGATGCCACCTTCGAGGCTGTTTGTTGTTGCTGCAAGGTTGTTGGGGTCGATGGTTGTTGGTGGGGGTTGCAGGTAGGTAAACAGCAGGTCTCTGCGGTGCAGAGATAGCAATGATTGAT
>NZ_JASODY010000039.1:0-3074 GCF_030212265.1 Corynebacterium sp. UMB9976 | reverse complement strand
GGGGCACGTACGGGCACACGGGCACACGGTTGGGAACACGGGAGAAACGCATGGCCGGGTGCGCACAAACGCGGTTTTGGGCCGTGCCGTGCCACAAAACAAACAAAACCTGACACGATACAGCCCAAAACCGGGTGCGGGTGGGGTGGAGCGCAACCGGGTGAAGTGCAAGGAGCACGGGCTCACGCTCGGCCCCACGCCAGGGCAGGGGCGCGGGCACGCGCCAGCCCGGCGCGCATCGCCAGAGGCCTCACGCAGACCGGGTAAAGTAGCACCCATGAAACGCGCGCTCCGAGGACTCAAAAACGCTGCCACCAGCACCATCGCCCGCATCACCGGGTCCCAGGGCAGCACCGCCAGCCACACCGGAACCCCGGCCACGAAGGCAGGCACCGGTTCCCAGGGCAACGCGAACCACACCGCACCCAACCCGGGGCGCTATGCCATCGACCCGCGCGGCACCATCGCCGCCGTGATCGTCACCCACAACCGCGTTGACCTGCTGGAACGCAGCCTCGACATGGTGGCCAAGCAGACCCGTCGCCCCGATTGGGTCATCGTCGTGGACAACGGCGCCGACCCCGCGGTCGAAACCCTGGTCCACGCGAAGCTCGGCGGGGAACCGCAGTCCCGCCGCGCGTCCGCGGAGATCGCCGCCCGCCGTTTCGCGGAGATCCAGACCGTCGGGGCCGCCATCACGAAGGCGTCCGACGAAGCCGACGACGTCCCGACCACCGCCGACGACACCACCAATAACGACGACGCCACGACGTCGACGTCCGCGCCCAGCTCCGGCGCGTCCGGTTCCGCCGGCGACGTCCCCCAGCGACGTCCCCGCCCGATGTACCTGCCCAGCCGCACGAACCTGGGCGGTGGGGGCGGCTTCGCCCTCGGCTTCCTCGCAGCACTCGCCCTGGGCGCCGACGCCATCTGGTGCGCCGACGACGACGGCCGCCCCGCCGACGAGAACGTCCTCGCCACCCTGCTGGACGTCGCCGAACGCGAGCAGCTCGCGCAGGTATCTCCGCTGGTCACGAACATCAACAACCCGGATCGCCTGGCCTTCCCGCTGCGCCAGGGGCTCACGTGGCGCCGCCGCGTCTCCGAACTCGAGGGGGACTTCCTGCCCGGCATCGCGAGCCTCTTCAACGGTGCGCTGATTTCCGCCCGCGCGATGGAGATCATCGGCGTGCCGGATTATCGGCTGTTCATCCGCGGCGACGAGGTCGAATACCACCGCCGCATCGTCCGCAGCGGCCTACGCTTCGGCACGAGCCTGACCTGTGCTTATGCGCACCCAGATGGTTCGGAGGAGTTCAAGCCGATCCTCGGCGGGCGCATGCACACGCAGTACCCGGACGGCGAGTTCAAGCGCTACTTCACGTACCGTAACCGCGGTTACCTCATGTCGCAGCCGGGCATGCGGCGGTTGCTGCCGCAGGAGTACGCGCGCTTCGCGTGGTTCTTCCTGGTCCAGAGGAAGGACGTCGCCGGCTTCCGCGAGTGGCTCCAGCTGCACACTTTGGGCCGCCAGGAGCGCTTCGAGCGCCCGGAGTAGCAGGGCTGAAGCCCAGAGGAAACTGGTCCAAGCCTCGACCGGCCCAGAAAGGGCCGGCCCCCGCCCAGCGGGCCTTAGGTCCGCACGGGTCGCAGCAGCGTCATGGCGATCACAATGACCAGCAGCACGCTCGCCTCGTGGACCAGCATGCCCACCGCCATGGTCACGCCACCGAGGAACACTCCCAGCAGCAGGACCAGCACCGTTGCCAGCGCGATGAAGATGTTCACCCGCATGGTGCGTGCGGTGCGCTTGGCCAGGATCAGCGACTGAGGAAGCCTCGTGAGCCGATCGGCCATGAGCGCGATATCCGCGGTCTCGATGGTTGCCGGCGACCCGGCCGCGCCCATCGCCACGCCAATCTCGGCGGTGGCTAGCGCGGGCATGTCATTCACGCCGTCGCCCAACATCGCCACGGTGTGGCCCTCAGACTGCAGCCCGCGGACCACGTCCACCTTCGTCTCGGGCAGCATGCCTGCGTGGAACTCATCGATGCCCAGCTCGGCAGCGACGTTGCGCGCCACCGGTTTGGCATCACCCGTTGCCATGACGACCTTCACCCCGGCCTTGTGGAGTGCCTCCACCGCAGGCCGCGCTTCTGGCCGTACCTCGTCAGCCACGGCCACCACGCCGGCCGGCGCACCGTCCACGCCAACGATCATCGCGGTCTTGCCCTGCTCGTTGAGCTCGGCCACCGCTGCCAGGGCGGCATTAACGCCGCTCGCCGCATCATCCAGCAGCTCGGCAGTGCCCACGGACACTCGGCCGACACCCGGCACGGTTGCTGTGATCCCCTGGGCCACCACCGGATCGGCGTCCTGAATATCAGCGACGAATCCGGCCTCACGCACGCTCCGGTCCACCGCGCCTTCCACAATGGCGGCGGCCAGGGGGTGCTCGGAGGCGCTCTCCACGTCCGCGGCAATCTGGAGGATTTCCTTTTCCGACCAGCGCGAACCCGGCAGGGTGCGCACATCGGTCAGCGCCGGGCGGCCAAGGGTCAGCGTGCCCGTCTTGTCGACGACCACGGCGTCCACCTTCGCGGCCTGCTCCAGGTACTCGCCACCCTTGATGAGAATGCCGTCGCGGGCCGCGCGCCCGATACCGGCCACGATGGACACCGGGATACTGATGACGAGCGCGCCTGGGCAGCCGATGACCAGCAGGGTCAGGGCGAGCTCCGTGTTGCGGGTGATCAGGCCGACCAGAATCGCGCCGATCATGACGGCCGGCGTGTACCAGCGGCTGAATTTCTCCAGGAAGGTCTGGGTTTTCGCGCGGTCATCCTGGGCGTCCTCGACGCGGTGAATGATCTTGGCCAGGGTGGTATCCGAGCCGATGTCCACAGCCTCGACGCGCAGCGCGCCGCTGCGCAGCCAGGTGCCGGCGAAGACCTGGTCGCCGTCCTTCTTCTCTGCGGGGATGGATTCGCCCGTGATGGCTCTGTTGCAAAAATCGTGAAGCTTGAGCATGCTTGGCGGAGATTGGACGGACGGAACGATGACGGATTTCAAGT
>NZ_JASODY010000038.1:0-3665 GCF_030212265.1 Corynebacterium sp. UMB9976 | reverse complement strand
ACTTGAAATCCGTCATCGTTCCGTCCGTCCAATCTCCGCCAAGCATGCTCAAGCTTCACGATTTTTGCAACAGAGCCCTCCCGGAAGCTCTGGGGGGAGTTTCGATGACTGAGCGGGTGGCCGAACAAGTGCGGCGACTGCTGCACGAGCAGCCGGAGCTTGAAGTCGTGTTCACCGATGCGCTCACCGCCGACAGTTACCTCCACAGTGGGCGCAGCGGCCGCCCAGTGCTGTTCCTGCACACGGCGCACCGCCAGCTCGTTGACGAGCTGCGCGGCCGCGGTGATGACCCCGGCCGACCGCACTAGTCCAATGGGCGGGAGGCGTTGCGCAGCTCGTCGACGACTTCGCGATGCTGTGGGTGTACGAACAGGATGAGGGCCTGGCCGTGCGTGCTCAGAAGATGACTGTCGACGGTGATTGCGTCCACGAATCGGATGTCGACGGCAGGATCTTCCAGGAGGGCGCGGCGAATTGCCGCGAGGGTGCGAGCGACGGTCATGGCCGTGTCGGCAGGCTAGTGGGCCGCGCCGAGTTCGACGAGGAGGACGCCGCCGATGATGAGGGCGATGCCGAGCGCCATGACCCAGGTGAAGGGCTCTTTGAACAGGAACTTGCTGGCCACTGCGGTGAGGGCGACGCCGGAGGCGGCCCAGATGCCGTAGGCAACACCGATGCCGAGCCCGAGGGCAAGGACTTGGGTGAGGAAGAAGAACGCGCCGAGGTAGCCCACGACGACGGCGATGTAGAACAGTTTCCGTCCGCCGGTTGCCAGGCGCAGGGAGAGCGCCGCGCCGACTTCGAGGACGATCGCGAGGATGAGGAAGAGCCAGACCATCAGATGCTCGCCTCCCTCTTGCGCTGCGCCGCTTGCGATCCGAGTTCGACGGTGAGAACACCGCCGATGATCAACGCCAGGCCGAGGATCATCACGCCGGTCAAGGGCTGTCCGAACAGAAGTGCCGCCAGCACCGCCGTCAGGGCGACGCCCATCGCGCCCCAGATCCCGTACGCAACCCCGAGGGCCATCCCCTCGCGTAGAACGAGCGCGAGAAGCGTGAACGCGCCGACGTAGCCGATCGCGACGAGGATGTACCAGGCGGGGTGGTCCTGGCCGGCTTGGAGGGCGAGGGAGCCGGCGACTTCACTGATGATCGCGCCGGCAAGCAGGAGCCATTTCTTCATAGTCAGTCCTTCACGAGGTTGTGGGCGAAGGCGCGGAGCTGCGCCAGGTCGCCGGGGGTAGGAGGGGAGACGTTGGCGGCTTCGGCAAGCCACCCGCCGTCGGCCAGGAGGCGGGCGGCGAGCAACCGGGTGCGTTCGTCCGGGGCGACGTCATCGGGCACGACGAGCCAGGGCGCGAGACGTTCGGCCCAGCGCTGCGTGAGCGAGCGGCGCAGCTTCGGATCACTCATCGCCACCAGGTCGGTTTCATCGAAACCCCCGGACAGTGACCAGTCGACATACGCGCCGATGCGCGCGGCCGGCGCCGCGCCCTCCGGCGACGACCCGAGGCGTGCGACCAGCGCCTCTTCCCAGCGGTCCAAAACGGAGTCCACCAGGGCGAGCATGAGGGCTTCCTTCGTGGGGAAGTGATACATCACCCCCGGCTTGGTCAGCCCCACACTTCGGGCCACGGAATCCAGAGACACCGCCCGCCCCTCGTCGAGCTGAGAGAAGGCGGCCGCCAGGATCGCGGGGCGAGGATCGGTGCGCATGAGTGTAGGTTACCATTCGGAAGGTAACCAGGCCATCCAGCAGATTGCCGGCGCATAGGTTCATCACCGCGAGCCGAGTAGGCCGAAAACGATCGTTTTCGGGCAGCCGTGCCGGACGGCCCGCCGAGGCAGCGACACGCCGTTATCTGACCGACCGAAACCTATGACCGAAACCAACCCCGACCCGAAACCCGACCTATACCGTTTGCGGGCAGGCCGGTAAAATCAGGAGTACACCAGGAGGTGCAGCATTATGTCGCAACCATCATTTGACGTAGAGGCCCGCTGGCCCGAGCTGTTCGACCAGCTCGACGCTGACCAGCGCCGAGCCGTTGTGCGCTCGCTCGCGGCAGGCTGGCATGAGGGATGGGAGCCGAACCGCGAAGACGTGGCCGACCTCATCGACTACACGCGCGGCGCGCTGACGTTCGAGGACTACGAGGCGCGCACCGCCGCTAAGGCGGCGCGCATCGCCGGAGCGGCCGCTACGCTCTGATGCCGCACCAGTTCGATTCGTGGGAGTCATACTTTTACCCGGAGACGTACAACGCGCAGACCCGCAATGGCGTGCTGCGCAACATACCGGACATTCGAGACGCCGCAGCGCTGCGCACCTACGACTACCGCATGTCGTTTGCGCGCCGCATCGAGCTTGAGTTGCGCCCGGAGCTTGTGACTCGCACGTTCGACGGCGAGCACATGAAGCAGATTCACGGCCACCTCTTCGGCTCGACCTTTGAATGGGCTGGTCAGTACCGAACGGTGAACATGGCGAAGGGCGGCGGAGCCGCTTTCGCTGATGCTCACAACGGCGCGATAGACGCCTACTTAGACAACGTGCGCGTGATGGTCGAGCGCACCGATTGGGCGCAGCTCAGCCACGCCGAGTTCTCGGAGCGCGCCGCCGAAATCTTCGCCTGGACAAACCAGAGTCATCCGTTCAGAGAGGGCAACGGACGCACTACCAAGGTGTTCATGGAGCACGTTGCGGAGCGCTCACCGTACACGCTTGAGTTCGAGCGCGTGCCCGAGGAAGTTTGGAATATGGCATCGGCCGCGACGCGGCCGCCGCTGGGGGAGTACCTACCCAACCATGTTCCGATGGTGCCCGTGTTCGAGCACGCGGCCGTGCCGCGGTCGAACGTGCTGATGCACGAGGGCGGCCGCGTCACAGGCGACGCAGCGCCCGAGAAGCCGATGACGCTTGGAGAGCGCATCGAGCGCAAGGTGAACGAGCTGCGCGAGGCTCGGCCGAGCAAGCCGAAGCACGCAGCAGATCGCGGCCGGGATATGCCCGAGCTGGGCGACGGATCGAAGCCGAAGCCGCCCGAGCGTGGCCCGAGCTTAGGACGATAGCCGTGAGGCTCGGATATACCCGTGTCAGCACCCGCGAGCAGAATGCAGACTCGCAGATCGCCCGCCTCGAACAGGCAGGGTGCGAACGAATTTTCGTTGACGTTGGCTATTCAAGTCGCGTTGAGGATCGACCCGATTGGATCGAGTGCCGGAAGATTCAGCGCCCCGGTGATGAGCTGGTGATTCCCTCGCTCGACCGCGTGGCAGGCACTGACAGCATCGCTATCTCGGTTATCCGTGACCACGCAGCGCGTGGCGTGAAGCTGCGCAGCCTCGATGAACCGTGGATGGACATAGACCCGTCAACAGCGATGGGTGAAGCCATGCTCAAGATCATGGCGACGCTCGCGCAGCTTCGCGTCGATATGATCCGTGAGAACACCCGCAGAGGCGTCGAGCACGCGCGCTCCCAGGGTCGCGTCGGCGGCCGCCCGACCGTCATGACACCCGAGCGCATCGCAATGGCGAAGACCATGCGGGAGGCTGACCCGCCGATGAGCTACGAGCAAATCGCGGGCTCTGTTGCAAAGATTGGCGGCAGTCAGAGGTAGGCTGTCGCTCTGCGCCGATCAGGCGGCTGCTGCGAAATGG
>NZ_JASODY010000037.1:0-3947 GCF_030212265.1 Corynebacterium sp. UMB9976 | reverse complement strand
TCCTCCACTGCACCGAACAGGTCGTTGGTGAAAGCAACCTCCTCCGGGCCATGCTGCTTCGGCTTCACGATGTAGATCGAACCGGTACGGGAGTTACGCAGCGGGTTGTTCTCATCCAGACCCGGGATCGCAGCAGCCGAAGTAATAACGGCATCCATGATGCCCTCGAAGATCTCCTCACCGTTGGCATCCAGGATCGCCGGGTTCTGCATCAGGTGGCCAACGTTACGCACGAACAGCAGGGAACGACCATGCAGACGCAGCTCCTCACCATCACGGGAGGTAAACACAGAATCCTCGTTGAGCTTACGGGTGAAGGTTCGCCCCGACTTGGTAATAGTTTTTGTCAGATTACCAACATTTAGCCCAAGCCAGTTGCGATAACCCAGAGTTTTATCCTCTGCATCCACAGCTGCCACTGAGTCTTCAAAATCGATAATTGTCGTCACTGCGGATTCGAGGTTCAGGTCCTTCACGCCGGCCTTGTCGGTCTTGCCGATCGGGGACTCCGGGTCGATCTGGATGTCGATGTACAGGCCATTGTTGTACAGCAGGATGTCAGTCGGGTTGGCCTTGTCACCGCCGAAGCCTGCGTAGACCTCCGGGTTGCGCAGATGCACATCGTTGCCGACGATGGTGGCGGTCAGCTGGCCGGACTCGACGGCGTACTTGGTGACGTCCTTGTGAGAGCCGGATTCCAGCGGTACAACGCGGTCCAGGAACTCACGACCCCACTCGATGACCTTGTCGCCGCGCACCTTGTTGTAGCCACTGCCCTTCTCCTGGCCGTTCTCCTCGGAGATGGCGTCGGTGCCGTAGAGGGCGTCGTACAGGGAACCCCAACGAGCGTTCGCCGCGTTCAGCGCGAAGCGGGCGTTCAACGCCGAAATAACCAGCTGTGGGCCGGAAGTCTCTGCGATCTCGCTATCGATGTTCTGGGTCGCGATCTCGAACTCGCCCGGCTCGTCAACCAGGTAGCCGATCTCGCGGAGGAAGGCCTCATATTCCTTCGGATCCTGAGCACCCTTGTGGTCGGTGTACCACTGGTCGAGCTTGGCCTGCAGCTCGTCGCGAGTGTTCAGCAGCTCGCGGTTGCGCGGGGTGTACTCCTCGACGATCTTGCCGAAGCCATTCCAGAACTTCTCCTGCTCCTCGGCGGAATCCTTCCCGATGGCGGGAAGTAGCTCAGTGTTAACAAAGTCGTAGAGAGTCTTGGCGACCTGAAGACCGCCGACTGTTACGCGCTCGGCACCTTGAGAATTAGTGTAACTAGAAATCATTGTAAAATACTCCTTTTCAGAAAACATCTAGCAAGATCGGCACATACCGAGAATATTGTTGGCTACATAATTCAGAATCATCTCCTCACTCACAGGTTCCGCTCGAAACAAACGGGTCGGCCAAAAAATTCTGAGACGCGATAATCCCCCGCAAATCCATTGCCACCATGGGTCTGGGTCGCGCGATCAACGCTCTTTACCGCAGCCTTATCTGCAGCAAATTTTAAGTAATTCGCGCTAGCACCACAGTCTCTGTCGGAATCAAAATCTGAAGCCGTACGAAAAGTCATGTTCCGAGTCAACTTAATATCCATTTTGACCTCTGGGAGTGGCCGCGACGTGGCGTGATTGGTGGATATGGTGTTTACCAGCTCTGCTTCTCTGACAGACTTATGTTCTTGAAATATTCTTCTCAACACTTCGCGCCCGTTCAGCTGCAAAGTGAAACCAGCGCCAATCGGCTCCAGCGATTCGGCACTGCCAATCAGCTGAATCTCGTATCTTCCAGGATCCAAGAGATTAGCCAGCGCAAGACCAGCAATTCCTGCCCCTACAATGCCAATCTCCATTTTTAGGTAGTCCTTGTTTGGTCAATATAGCTCTGCCGGGCAAACACGGACCCCACCGCGACCATTAGGATCACCCCCAACGCCATGCAGAGGCTTGCAACCGGCAACCCGGTTAGATCGATGAGGTATCCACCTGCCAGAGGGACAACACTCGCAGCGACATACGTACCCAAACTCAAAAGTGCCGTTGCTCCAGGCACCGATTCTTCGTGGACCTCTTGATGGATGAGCCCAAAGCTGCCCAAATTACTAATCCCTTGCCCGGCACCTATAAGCACCGCGCTTAGAAGCAGGATCCATACGCTCTGTTGCGTCATTGCTATACCAAAGCTGCACATCGCCAACGCGATTAGCACCAGAGAGAGCCTAATGTGCGCAAGGCTGTGGAGTCGACGGACTACACTTTGCGCGATCGGGCTAACCGCATACATACCTCCCGCAATCAGGCCAGCGCCCAGGGGACCGCTCGTTTCGCTAATTCCGTTGAGAAGTGTTGGGGATAGCGCCAAAACTATTCCAGCAGCCGTCATTCCCGGGCCAAAAGCTCCGAGACCAGCAATAACAACGCGGTTGTCTCTCCTCCCCAGCCCCTTGTGAGGCAACAAGTCTCGCCTGGGCTTACGCTCCGTCTCCGGCTCTGTTCCGACCACTACCAGCGATATTGCGAGAAGGAGAGCCATAAGAACGAAAACCGTCTTCGTTGGCCATGGAGCCAACTGCGCAACCACTCCTGCAAACAGGGGTCCGCCCGCCAACCCTATTGCGATACCTAACGTGGCCGTGAGCGTAGCTTTAGAGGATTCATCCTCACTAGCCATACCTTGCACAGCAGATGGCCCTAGCACCAAGAGAGTTCCGGAGCACAGACCCGTAAGGATCCGAGCCAGTAGCAGTACTGGAATGCTGTCCGCTAAGACGTATAAGAGACACGAAACAATACCGAGCACCACAGCCACTTGCTGCGTACGTTTCCTTCCCCAGCTATCGCTGAGCCCCGGCGCTAGCAGGAAGGCTGGCGCGAGCCCTCCAAGGTACATGATGAAGATGAGCGTCAATGTCCCTGCAGAGAAGCCAATATCCGCACGCCACAGTTCCATCAGCGGTGTTGCGAGGTTCGGCAGCATAAACCCAGCCACCAACGGGAACGCATACAAAGCTAAAGGGAGTGTGCGACGTGTCATACTCCAACACTAACCCCCTGAGGGGGTTAGTTCAAGGGGTACTCTAGATTTTATGAACACTTCATCCACAGACCAGCTGCACCACCTTCCTTTTGTGTTTTATGGCGAGCGGCCCGCTCTTGACTTTGCGAATACGCTTCGGCGCCGTAAAGATCCGCTGCACCCTACGGTCGACCTTCTACACGATCGTTCTGACTTCGCCAGCTGGCTTAACCAAGCTCGCCGGGCAACGTCATGGGCCGGTGAACTTCCTGAGCTTGTGGAGGCTCCAACGCCGATTGATCAGGCAAGCGTTACGGCGATACGCGAGGCAGTTCTATTCTTGGCAGAGCATAGCCTCGGCATGAATACGCTCTCCTCATTCGAGTTAAACTCCAGAATCGATGTACTCAACGAATGGTCCGCTAGGCGGCCTTTACTTCAGTTGGACGCTCAGTCCTTCTCTCCACATCCGCTTCACAGTGAAGAGCCTGATCCGAGGAAAACGCTGGCAAAGAATCTTGAGCTGGAGCAGGCATTAGGTTTTGTCGCTGCCGATGCAGTTGCACTTTTCGGAACTAAAGACCGGCAGCGATTGAAGATATGCGGCCACGAGCGTTGTGGAATTCTCTTCGAAGATCGCTCTAACGGCCTGCGTAGGCAGTGGTGCTCGATGAAGGACTGTGGCAATCGGGCTAAAGCCCGTCGCTACGCCCATAACAAGTAGCCCGAACCTTTAACCAGTGCCTACCCTGCAGCAGTCGAAAAGAAAGGTCCCGCCCCAAGGCTGCGTTAACAGCCTCAGAGACGGGACCTAGCTTGCTGAGGTTCGCGAGAACCAGCACCCCTAGATTTAACTAATTAGGCGATGCCGTTTTTAGCCTTGAACTCCAAACGACGTGCGTGCAGGATCGGCTCAGTGTAACCAGCCGGCTGCT
>NZ_JASODY010000036.1:0-4872 GCF_030212265.1 Corynebacterium sp. UMB9976 | reverse complement strand
GTCAGCGATGTGGCTGATCGTCCCAGTGTAGGAAACATATGGCCTGCGCTGGCGGATCTTGGCTCGAAGCCCCATCTGGTGCATGAGTTTGTACACGAGCTTGTGGTTGACTACCCAGCCTTGGTTCCGCAGGTCAAGTAGGACTCGCCTATAGCCGTAGCGATGCTTGTTGCGCTCGAAGCTTTCCCGGATCGCGGCTTTGAGTGCTGCGTGCTTATCCGGCTTGTTGAGGCGTTTCTGGTGGTAGAAGAACGTCGACCGTGGGATACCTGCTGCCTCTAGGAGGTACTCCAGGCGGTGGTGCGACTTGAGGATGACAATCGCCTGGACTTTCAGGCGTGTCCCTGGTTCCTCAAGTCCCGCAATTTTTTTAAGTAAGCGTTTTCCGCTTCCAACCGCGCGATCTGACGGCGCAGCTTGTCTTCTTCTGTAAGCTGCTTCGGTGCGGTCGAGCCTTTGGGTCTGCCCTTCGGCTTCGGTTTTAACGCCTCATCGCCACCTGTGCGCCATTTCCAGGACCAATTAGTGACGAGCTGGTCTGACGATAGGCCAAACTCACGCGCAAGATTCATCTTTGTCTCGCCGGCCAGGTGGCGTTGGACAACTTCCTTTTTGATCTCGAACGAGTACTGCTGCTTTGTCGGTTTCTCCACAAGACATAGCCTGCCATGCAGCTGAAACCGCCGATAGAGTTTGCGCGTCACATCTCTCGAAACTCCAACCACCTTCGCAGCAGCATGGCTCCCCATGCCCTGCTCGAAACACTCCACTAACTGTTCACGCTGCTGCTCATTCAGCGAACTTCGTGCTCTCAATGAAAACTGCTCCCCACTAGTCGGTAACTGATTTCTCAGTCCAACTAATGGGGAGCAGTTCAAACGAGGCATGCTCCCGATATTTTTGCCCGAAAGCTTGAAAAGAGGCTCTACTTCTGAAACGATCAAAAAGACAACACCATCCACCACTCAAGGAACTACCAAATGAAGCCTCTCCTTCGTCGTGTTGTAGCAACTATCAGTGTATGTACAGTACTCACCGACCCAGCTTTGCTCCCATCGGCTTCAGCTGCATCTGAACGGCACGGCGAGGTCGTGCAAGGCCGCATTCTGGAAACCTATAAACGACTAGGTGGATACCGAACCTTTGGAAACGCAATCACATCGGAAAGAAACGCAGGTCGTGGGGGAAAATTCCAAGTCTTCGAGCGGGCATCCTCGATCTATTGGCATCCTAATGTCAGCAGTGGTGTCGCACGCCAAGTCAAAGGCAATATTCGTGATCGATGGCGCGATTGGGGTTGGGAAAATGGGCCCCTGCGATACCCAACCACTGATGAGCTCACCACACCTGACCGGATCGGCCGGTTCAACCACTTCGAGAATGGGTCGATATATTGGACTCCAAGTACTGATGCCCAGGTAGTAAAGGGACGCATTAAGGATCGATGGGCCAACCAAGGCTGGGAAACTGGTGAGCTAGGTTATCCGACGACAAGTGAGTCTTCTCCCCCAGACGGCGTGGGAAGGTTCAATCATTTCCAGAATGGTTCGATTTACTGGACCCCCGATACCGGTCCGCAGGTTGTGAAAGGGCGCATTCGTGATTATTGGGCATCAAGAGGATGGGAAACCGGTCCACATGGATATCCAATAAATGAGGAGTATGCCGTGGATGGCGGCATACATCAAAATTTTCAGCGCCTAGATATTCAATGGGTGGAGCCTACATCGCAACGCCTCCCAACCGGTGACCACACCGATTGGGATGGCTACCAGATGCAATTTCCTGTTATCGCTCAGAATGAGAGGTGGACCCCTCAATCTGTAGCCCGCGAGGTCATTGAACACTTTGACGCTTACTTCACATTCCAGGGCTGCGGACAGAAAATCCGGGTCGGAGATTACTGTGGTCTTAATACCATTGCTAATCCTGTGATGGGCCCTGCACCGATAGAGGTCACGTCGATTGCAGCCGATGGATTCAGCTTTAAATCACTGGAAGGACACCCCGAAGGCGCTGGGCGAACAATCAGTTTTCGTTTTGTGTCTCGTCCAGGGACTAGCGACCCGACGAAAAAGAATGTTTATCTAATCGTTACAGCTTGGGGACCAGCAACAGGCGCAAGCATGACGGGACCACTTAACTCCGAAACTTTGGCACGCTATTCCTGGGGAAAGTTCTCTCGCAATTTAAACTCGCGGCTCGACAACGCAGGGACAGATTATGTTACAGCAGATAAATTCGTAGGCGCTGCACATACTAGGTCTAGTTTTTTTAAGGACGAAATAGGTCTGGATTCGCCTGTTGTCATCCTCTCGGATGAAGAGTTAGCCTGGGTACCAACGTCAGTTCCGTTGCTTTCGCTCGACGGGAAAAATGCAGCGGATGTCGTCCCTCAACATGTTGTCGAAGAAACACTAAAAGAAAGTCCATAATCCACGTTAGTGAGTGCGGCAGGACTTAGATTGAAGTTTGAGAGTGGAAAACAATGACAGCGTTTCCTGGTATCGTGCTTGGAGTCATTTTTTCTTTTGTGCTCGTAGCAATAAACTATTCCCTTGTCAGGTTTAGCCGGGGTAAGAAGCTCATCTCGCCGAAGAATTTTTTGAGAGTGTCCATCTTGGCTACACTCGCTTTGGCCGTACTTCCCCTCATCTTCGATGAAGGACTGAAGGATGGAGCTTGGGTAATATTCTTCTTTATAGGTTTCCAAACTATCACCCTCGTAACGTCATTCTTTCTTCCTGACGAGCACGATACCCCGCGTTCCTAATACTGTTAACGATTACGCCGCGAACACCACTCGTACAGATACTGATTATCCATGCTTAGCAGCCAGGTTAATGAACCTAGCCGATTGTTCTCTGGAACGGTGTTTTCTGACCGAGTCTTACGCGACTCGGGTTCGACATTGCGGCTTATAAACCTAGACCTTCATCCGCACTCCGCTCCAAGCTGTTGCTTTGACGGCCCCTGGGGCAGGGGAACTATCCGGTTGTGCAACGGGCTGGTGGGTTAGAGCTCCGAGCTGTTCCTCAATGCTGTGGGCAACGACCCCAGCACCCACCGACTGCCCATACGGAGTACTCTCGTGCTCTTCAGTCGCCGTCGCTGGGGCCGAATCCCTAACAGCCAATGCCTTTAATAGCTCCCCACGGCGAACCAACGTGCTCGTGTCCTGATCCTGACGATCCGCATAAAGCTTCACATCCCACAGGTCACTGCTCAACTTCGAATTCCTATTGTTCATCGCACGATGCTGCTCTGGCTGGCCTACCGGCGACTGCTTCTGGGATGCACCAAAGCGCTGCATTTGCTCCACACGCGCAACACACCGCTGCTCCCAGCACGATTCAAACACTCGGCAGCAGCCACTACGCGGGCAACATCCACCGTCGGACCGTGAGCAGCATGACAAGTAGCGGCATAACCCAATCGACCATGGGATGCCAGATAGGCATCGCCAATCTTCACAGTGGCGGAAGCACGATGCTTCCGACGCAGACGCACATCACCGCATGGCGAGAGGAAGGCGGAGGCGCGTGGTTGCGCTTTCATGCCTCCAAGAGTTGTCCCCGCACCAGTTCGGTGCTTACCGCTGAGGACGTAGCCGCGAACGCGACGCGCCATCGTCCAGCGGTTTCGCATAGGCGGCAGCTCCGATTCCTGGTGATCGACCCCCACAGCCTGGGCGATTACGAGTGGATGCTCGCCTTTGAGGCACCGGACGTCGCGGAGGTCGTGGACCTGATGCGCACGATGCGTTACACCGAGGCCCGCAAGTACGTCTCTGAGGAGACCCCGTTCCTCACCGGCCGCATGATCACTGACTGGCTGCCGGAGTTCGTCGAGTCCCTGCCTTAAGGATTCGAGGCTTTCTGGGCGCAGGCCTCCGGGTCTGCGCCCTGCACATGGTCTGACAGAGTCGGACCAGGGTTCAGACACAAACCTACGAACACAGCCTCATTCCCCGCGATGGTGAACCCATACCTTGAGCTACGGCCTGCTAGTCCGTAATTCGGGGAGTCTGGAGTTGGTGGCTATCCATTGCGCCGCAGAGGGGTCAATCCAGGTAGACAACTTCTCTATGGCTAGCTGTGCTCGATCGAAATCTTCGTTTTCGTCCTGCCGGTTCTGTCTGATGATCGGCTCATGATGGGCACACCGATTACGCAGTTTGTAGACCACATCTACTTCACATCTGAATTCGTTGAGATTGGGGACGAAGACACCCGGCTTGCTTCCGTCAGTGATAGGTGTCGGTGTGCCGATCAAAGCTTTACGAACGAGCGGCCAGAGGGTCGAGGCGTAGGTCTTGGTAAATAGGTAGGCCCAAAAATCAAAGCTGAGTTCGGCGATGACCCGCCCCGGCGGTGGGGTTGGTTCTCTTCGTGTACGGGCACGTTGTTCTGCTTTCCTGATGGCACTCTTGGCCGGTTTTACGAACGGGATGGCCGGGTTGGTGTACCACCTGGCTCCGTAGCGCGGAGCGACTGCGGTGTCTACGCAGTTTCGTAGCAACACCTCGACATGCTGGAGGTCCTCCAGAAAAGCCTTGGTGACATGAGTATTCCAGAGATAGAGAGCTTCAGGGTCCGGGTGGTGGGCATAGGTGCTCATCCGCGCGGGCGAGAACCACTTGTCGAGATCGCTCGTTAGATTGTTGTTGGAATCCATGGGAACAAATGCTACGGTTGTTTATGAAAGCCCCGGAGAGATCCCTGCGTTTTAGACGCATATCGCCGGGGTTACTGAATTTTATGGGGGATATTAAGGAGCATAACGGCAGTGTATGGGGTTAAGGGTCAAAAAGTGTGTCTGGCCCGGCGTGTCGTGGGGGTTAGATTTGGCCTTTTTGGATGCCGATTGAGT
>NZ_JASODY010000035.1:0-5142 GCF_030212265.1 Corynebacterium sp. UMB9976 | reverse complement strand
AAGCGCGACATCGAATGCAACGGCTATGTTGAAGGGGCGAAAGCCACCGGGTGGAAACAAGCCATCAACCAACTAGCCGTGGCTTACCCCGACCGATTCGCGGACTACTTGTAAACCAAGCCCCCGCACACAAACAATCGGACACTCTCCCAGCAGAGGACAAGCTGGTCACACCCGCCTTCGCCCTCGCGTGGGTCATTAACTTCACGCAGTACCTGGCTTTCTACATTCTGGTCACGACGATGGCCCTCTACGCGGTGAAGCAGTTCGCGGCCTCGGATGCGGCGGCTGGTTTCGCCTCCAGCTCCTTCGTGGTCGGAGCCACGGTGGCGCGCTTGTTCTCCGGCTACCTCGTGGACGCCTTCGGCAGGCGTCGGGCGCTGTGGATGTCACTGGTCGTGGTTGCGGTCAGCAGTCTGGGCTACCTGCTGGAGGGCTCCTTCTGGGTGCTGATCCTGGTGCGCATGCTGCACGGCCTGAGCTACGCGATCGCCTCCACGGCGGTGATGACCACCGCCCAGCGGGTGATCCCGCCGGCACGCCGCGCGGAGGGCACCGGCTTCTTCGCATTGGGTAATACGCTCTCCACGGCGCTGGGCCCGGCATTCGGGCTGTTCCTGGTCGGTCAGTTCAGCTACCGCGCGTTGTTCACGACGACGATCGTGGTTGCGGTGGTCAGCCTGGTTCTCGGCGTCCTACTGGGAATGACGGCGGGGGAGCGCGCCGCAGCAGAAGAGGCCCGCGGCGCGGAACGTCCGAGCTTCCACGCCTCGGACATCGCGGACGGTCGGGTCGTGCCGATCGGTGTGTTCATGCTGATCGTGGGCGTGAGCTACTCGGGCGTGATCACGTTCCTGATGAGCTACTCGGAGGAGCGGGGCACGCAGACGGGCGCCTCGGTGTTCTTCCTGGCTTATGCCGCCGCGATGTTCATCTCCCGCTTCTTCCTGGGCCGTATCCAGGACGAGCGCGGCGATAACGCGGTGGTGTACTTCGGCGTGGCCATGTTCATCCTGGCGTTGGTGGTGCTGGCGCTGGCGGGTAATGACGCGCTGGTCATCGTTGCTGGTGTGCTGAGCGGTCTGGGTTATGGGACGCTGATGCCCGCTTCGCAGGCGATCGCGGTGCGGTTGGTGGATGCCTCGCGGCTGGGCACCGGCATCTCAACCTTGATGTTGCTGGTTGATGTGGGCGTGGCCCTGGGGCCGATCTTCCTGGGCTCCCTGATCAGCGCGACGGGGTATTCGGCGATGTACCTGCTGCTCGCGGGCCTGGTCGCGGTGGCTGGGGTGTTCTACTTCTTCGTCCACGGGCGGCGGCCGCAGGCCAGGCAGGGGTACGCGGAGGCTTAAGCCGACGCCTGGCTGCACAACGCGGTGGGCTAGCGTTAGTTGATATGGCACGTGATGGTGATGAGTTAACGCAGGGGGCAGGAGCACGACGGGAGTCCGGCGGGGAGGCCGGCGGCGCGCAAGCGCTGGGGACTGCCGGGGAGTCGAGTTCGGTGGCTGGACAGAAGCCCGATGCGGGAGCTGGCGAAAAGCCCAACTTGGCGGGTGCCGAGAAGCCTAGCTCGGCGGTAGCCGAGAAACCAGCGGTACCGCAATCTATCTGGGTGCTGGTCGCCGCGGCCTTCATCATCGCCCTGGGCTATGGACTGATCGCGCCGGTGTTGCCGCAGTTCGCGCAGTCCTTCAACGTGGGGGTGGCCGCGGCTGGCGCGGTGGTCAGTATCTTCGCCTTCTCTCGCCTGGCCTTCGCTCCGGTCTCTGGGCGGCTGGTGGATCGCCTGGGCTCGCGGCGCGTCTACCTTTCGGGCCTGCTCATCGTCGCGTTCACGACCGGGCTGGTCGCGTTCGTGGGGGAGTACTGGCACATCCTGCTGCTGCGCGCGGTCGCTGGCATTGGTTCCACGATGTTCACGGTTTCCGCGATGGGGCTGATTGTGCGGCTCTCCCCACCGGAGATCCGCGGGCGCTGCTCCAGCCTGTATGCCACGGCCTTTCTGCTGGGTAATGTGTTGGGCCCGGTGCTGGGAGCGATGCTGTCGGTGCTGGGCATGCGCGCTCCCTTCGCGATCTATGGCGCGGCGGTATTCCTCGCGGCAGTTGTGGTGTGGCGGCGCATGCCCGCCTCTGTCGGAGTACAGCAAACCGAGGGCGGGCCGCCGACTACCCCGATGCGCTTCCGCGAGGCCTTCGCGGACTCCGCGTACCGCAGCGCCCTGGTTGGTGGATTCGCCAATGGCTGGCTGAACTTCGGGGTGCGCGTGGCGACCCTGCCACTGCTGGCCGCGGCCATCTTCGAGTCGGGCGCCGCCTACGCGGGGCTGGCGATGGCCACCTTCGCCGCGGGCAATGCCGTGGTGCAGCAGTTCAGCGGGCGCGCGGCTGACCGAGTGGGACGCAAGCCGCTGATCCTGGTTGGGCTGCTGGCCAACGGTGCGTTCACGGCGGCGCTGGGCTTCTCGGACCGGGTGTGGTCGCTGTTGCTACTCAGCGTGCTGGCCGGTGCCGGTGCCGGGCTGTTCAACCCGGCGCAGCAGGCGGTGCTGGCGGATGTGATCGGTGCGGAGCGCTCGGGTGGCAGGGTGCTCGCGAACTTCCAGATGGCGCAGGACACCGGCTCGATCCTGGGGCCCATCATCGTGGGGCTGCTGATTCAGTGGGCTGGCTTCCGCGCGGGCTTCCTGGCCTGTGGGGTGGTCGCGGGGCTTGCGGTAGTGGCGTGGTGCTTCGGTAGGGAGACGCTGCGCAAGCCGAGCTCGGTCTCCGCGCTCTAGGGGGCAGGCAGCGCTACCGCGGGTGCGGCAGGGCTGCTGCGCGCCACGGCAAAGCGGGGAGGGAAGCGGAGATAGCGGGGAGTGGGAGTCCAGTGGGAAAGACAAGAAAAAGCGGGGCCCGAGGGTGATCCTCGGGCCCCGCTGGGGCTCAGGCCGGGCGCTTAGCCGGGCAGAGCGGCAGTATTACTTCATGAACTGCTTGGCGATCTTCTCGATGTTCGCGATCAGAGCGGAGATGGAGCCCAGGAAAGCGACGATAGCGGCAACGCCGGCAGCAATATCCTTGAACTTCTTGAAGCCGTCGGTCGGCTTCTCGCCCGGCTTATCCCAGCCGAAGAACTTAGCAAAAGCAGAGCGGCCATCATCGTCGCCGTCCTGGTTGTTGTTGCTGGAGGAGCCGGTGGTGCCCTGCTCGTTGTTGGTGTTGGAGCCGGTGGCTTCCTGCTCGGCCTGAGCGGTGATCGGGGTCGGCGCCGGACCCTCCTCAGCGACGGCGACGCCGTGGGACAGAGCGACGGAGGAAGCAGCTGCGAGTGCGATGATGGTCTTCTTCACGAAGAATCCTTCCCGGCCCCTGATGTCGAGGACCGATTGTGTCAATGAAGTGTGAGAACGATCCGGCGCTGAATCCTCATGCACCACCGGCTCCCCGGTGCTGCCACGAACCCGGGCGAAAAATTTTCGACCACGTCCAGCGCGTACGCAGCAAAGTATAAGCGAAAGATGATAAAAAAGCATCTCTATTTTTAGGTCTTTTCGGCGCTCCGTGCAGTTCGTCGGTAAAGCTCCAGCATGCGCTTGAAAATATCGCCGAAAATAGCACCTTAAGGTGCTGTAAATCACAGTTCGTAGCGCCGGAATTAGGCGGCTCATAGCATCTCGCTTCCCAAGATTTGGGAGGCCAGCCAGCCTGTGCCATAATGTGCAGGTTGCCTCGCGCGGGCACGCTTTGTCGTGCGCGCAACAACCGAGGCAAGGACCGCGTGCGTGAGGGTCGGAAATCCCGCGCACACCAACTACTAGGTTCTAGGAGACTCTAAAGTGCTTCAGCAAGAATCGCGCGTGCGAGTAGCTGACAACTCGGGTGCCCGGGAAATCCTGGTCATCCGCGTGCTCGGCGGCTCCGTCAAGCGCAGCGCTGGCATTGGCGATGTCGTGGTTGCAACCGTCAAGGAAGCAGCCCCAGGCGGCACCGTCAAGGAAAACGAAATCGTGCGTGCAGTCATCGTCCGCACCAAGAAGCCAACCCGCCGCCCAGACGGTTCCTACATCTCTTTCGACGAGAACGCAGCCGTCATCATCAAGGCCAACGATAACGACCCACGTGGTACCCGTATCTTCGGCCCAGTCGCTCGTGAGCTTCGCGAGAAGAAGTTCATGAAGATCGTTTCGCTTGCTCCGGAGGTGCTGTAAATGAAGATCCGCAAGGGCGATACCGTCATTGTTATCTCCGGCCCGGACAAGGGTGCTAAGGGCAAGGTCATCGAGGCCTACCCGAAGCGCGACAAGGTTCTTGTCGAGGGCGTCAACCGCATCAAGAAGCACGTAGCCAACTCCGCCCCTGAGCGTGGCGCAGAGTCCGGCGGCATCGTGACCCAGGAGGCACCGATCCACGTCTCCAACGTGATGGTCATCGACTCCGACGGCAACCCGACCCGCATTGGTTACCGCTTCGAAGACGGCAAGAAGATCCGCGTATCCAAGCGCAACGGGAAGGACATCTAAGGATGAGCGACAACTACACTCCTCGTCTGAAGGCTCAGTACCGTGAGGAAATCCGGGAAAAGCTGCAGGCCGAGTTCAACTTCGACAACGTCATGCAGATCCCTGGCGTGACCAAGGTTGTCGTCAACATGGGCGTCGGCGACGCTGCACGTGACTCCAAGATGATCAACGGCGCAATCGCTGACCTGACCGCAATCACCGGCCAGAAGCCGCAGGTCCGCACCGCGAAGAAGGCAATCGCTAACTTCAAGCTGCGCGAGGGCATGCCGATCGGCGCCCGCGTCACCCTGCGTGGCGACCGCATGTGGGAGTTCCTGGACCGCCTGCTCACGATCGCCCTGCCGCGTATTCGTGACTTCCGCGGCCTCTCCGACCGCCAGTTCGACGGCCACGGTAACTACACCTTCGGCCTCTCCGAGCAGACCATGTTCTACGAGATCGACGTGGACAAGATGGACCGTCCGCGCGGTATGAACATCACCGTCGTCACCACTGCCACGAACGACGAAGAGGGCCGCGCGCTGCTGCGCCGCCTCGGCTTCCCGTTCAAGGACAAGGACGGCAAGATGCAGCAGGCTGACTAGTTTCTAGTCTTCTGTAGCACTCTGGCAGCGCCCCACCGATCACGGTGGGGC
>NZ_JASODY010000034.1:0-7970 GCF_030212265.1 Corynebacterium sp. UMB9976 | reverse complement strand
CACTCGAGCATTTTGCGTTGGCGTTCCCCGGATCTGCCGCGGTGGGCGTCGGCGATGCGTTTGAGTTGGGCGTTGACGCCGCCTTCCAGGCTGTTTGTTGTTGATGCCCAGCGCTGTGGTTCGAGTGCTTCTGGTGGTGGCTGCAGGTAGGTAAACAGCCATCCTTTCCGTGAGAGGTGCAGTAGGGAGTTGTATGCCTTGCGAACTCGCAGGTGGGTCCATTCCCACTGGTTGTTGAGGGTGCGGCGTTCTTTGGGGAGGGGTGTTTTTTCGTTGAGGAATGCTTTGAATACCTGTCCGAAGTCATGCAGGCGCAGCGTCCACTCCCGTGCCTGGTCGAGTGTGGTGATACGGGTCAGTTTCAACGCCAGGGCGTAGATAGCTTTGCCTGCGTCGGTGCGTGGACGGCTGGTGGTGTAGCGACGGACCACGCGTTGGGCATGGACAAGGCAGCGTTGGATGCGGGTGGTTGGCCAGCAGGTTTTGATTGCTGAGTAGGCGCCTTGGCCACCGTCGAGGACAACGCATAGTGGTGGGGCGATGTTTTTGAGTAGTTGGGTGTAGGCGTGGGCGGTTTCGCGTTGTGTCCAGTGCCATGCGATGACGTGGTCGTGGCTGGCTGCCACAAGTAAGCAACCAGCGTCGGTGTAGGTGCCGTCGATGAAGATTTGGTCGTAGACCCGGTTGGGATCGGGGGTGTTAGGGACATCGATAAGCCACAATGAGGTGAACCGGCGGTCGAGTGTGCGCCGGGAGACATTCAAGGTGTCGGCCACCTTGGTTAAAGAAGCAGTGCCGGTGACGTAGGTGTGAAACGCTTTGAAATCCCGGGTGTGGGTCTGATCGGGGCGGTGTCGTGTTGTTGAGCATCCGCAGTCAGGGTTTTTGCATCGCCACCTGGTTGTCCCTTTGGTTGTGGTGCCGTTTTTCTTCATGTGCCCAGCGCATATAGGGCATCGGGGTCTGTTTGGAGTCACCCAGAAAGACAACCAGGCCCCTGTTACCACATGCAGGAGCCATTCCGGTGGATTGAGCAAGAAACGGGCCTGAATAAGGTCTGGAACCTTATATAAGCCCGTTTTATGCGGCCTGACCAGCAAATAGGCTGAAAATCAGACACACTTTTTGTCACTTAACCCGCCTGAGATGGCAGCCATACCCGCGTAAAATCGCAGGTTCAAGGCCCGCCCTCCGTGGTGGGCTAACCCAACCCAGCGAAAGGGGAGTGCCATGACCGCATCAGATTCCCAGCGACAGGTCCGCAAGGAAGTCGCCCGCTTCGTCATCGAGGTGGACGGTGCGCAGGCAGGTTTTGCCGCATTCGAGGACACCGACGGCGTCCGCGACTTCAACCACACCGTCGTGGACCCCGCATTCCGGGGCCAGGGACTATCAAAGCCCCTCCTCGCAGCGGCACTGGATGCCACCCGCAAGGAGGGGCTGAAGGTCCGCCCGACCTGCTCGGCCGTGGCGGGGTTCGTCGAGAAGAACCAGGACGATTACGGCGACCTCGTCGTCGAGTAGGTCCTAGACGGCGCCGTCGACGTCGTTATCGGTGCTCGACGGGGCAGCCTTCGAGCCGTCGCCACCGGCCGCGCCCTTGGGGGCATTCGCGGTATTTTTTCCCGCGTCGCCCGATCCCTCGGCGGGGCTCCTCTTCTGCATTTCCGCGACCCAGTGCACCGCGTCCACCAGCGGGGTGCGCTGGTCCTTCTGGCGCGGGCGCACCTTCGCCGGGATACCGGTGAGGATCGAGTCAGCGGGCGCGTCCTTCGTCACGACGGCGTTGGCACCAATGGCGGAGTTATCGCCAATCGTGATCGGGCCCAGCACCTTCGCGCCCGCGCCCACAGTGACACCGTTTCCGATCGTTGGGTGGCGCTTCGTCTGAGTTAGTACCTGTCCGCCGAGGGTCACCCCGTGGTAGAGCATGACGTCGTCGCCAATCTCCGTCGTCTCGCCGATGACGATGCCCATGCCGTGGTCGATGAAGAAGCGCCGACCAATCGTCGCACCAGGGTGAATTTCGATGCCCGTCAGGAAGCGGGTGAACTGCGCCAGGATTCGCGCTGGCCCCTTCCAGCCGCGCTTCCACATCTTGTGGGACACGCGGTGCGCCCAAATGGCGTGGAGCCCGGAGTACACGATGGCATTTTCCAGATCGCCTCGTGCGGCGGGGTCGTGCAGGCGGGCGTTCTTCAGATCCTCCCGGATCGTGGCAAAAATGCTCACGCGCGATCCTCTTTCTTCACATCGATTTTTTTGCTCCCTGTGCTGCCGGGTTGGGTGTCCCAGCGGGCCATTTCATCAGTTGGAGGGAAGCATACTCATCATATGCAGCACGCCACCGCCGTGGCGTATTCCCGAAACTTTAATTCCGGATGCCAACGGCGGTGGCGTGCAGAGGTTGAGCGGGCTGGATCCGGGGTTCGAATGAGCCCGGATGATTGCCTCTGTTAGTCGCGCAGGTCCTCGAAGAGCAGGGTGGAGACGTAGCGCTCACCGAAGTCCGGCAGGATCGCGACGATGGTCTTACCCTCGTTCTCCGGCTTCTGAGCCTCCTGCAGTGCGCCCCAGACGGCTGCGCCGCCGGAGATGCCGCCCAGGATGCCCTCGGAGACCGCGAGCTCGCGTGCGGTCTTCACCGACTCCTCGAGTGGGGCGTCGATCACGCGATCGAGGACGTCCTTATCGAGGGTTTCCGGGAAGAAGTTGGTGCCCAGGCCCTGGATCTTGTGCGGGCCGAAGCGGCCCTCGGTCAGCAGCGGGGAATCTGCCGGCTCGACGCCGACGATCTCGATGCTCTCCTTCTTCTCCTTCAGGTACTTCGCGGCGCCGGAGATGGTGCCACCGGTGCCGATGCCGGCGACGAAGATATCCACCTTGCCGTCGGTGTCCTCGAAGATCTCCGGGCCCGTGGTCTCGTAGTGCTTCTTCGGGTTGGCCGGGTTCTTGAACTGGCTAGCCAGGATGGAGTTCTCGGTGGACTCGACCAGCTCATTAGCCTTATCGACAGCGCCCTGCATGCCGGCGGAACCTGGGGTGAGCACCAGCTCGGCGCCAAGAGCGCGCAGCATGATGCGACGCTCGTTAGACATCGTCTCTGGCATCGTGAGTACAACCTTGTAACCGCGAGCCGCGCCGACCATGGCCAGTGCGATACCGGTGTTACCGGAAGTTGCCTCGATAATGGTGCCGCCCGGCTTGAGCTCGCCGGCGTCCTCGGCAGCCTGAACGATAGCCAGACCAATACGGTCCTTCACGGAGTTGCCTGGGTTGGCGGACTCGATCTTCAGTACTACATCAGCCTTGTAACCCTCGGTGAGCTTGTTGAGCTTGACCAGCGGGGTATTGCCGATGAGCTCGGTGATGTTCTCGTAAATCTTTGCCATTTTCTGGTTTACCTTTCCTTGTTGCGAATCAGCCTGAAGTAAAATAGACTGATCTGTCTACCCGTTATGATACCCGCCCTTGGGGTTGTGAGGCAATGGTGAAGACGGGAATTGGCCAAGCTGGTGACGTCCCTAACAAAAATGGGCACAATGGGCAGCGGAAGAAAACAGCGAAACAATTTCACGCGCATACCCCAGAAGAAGAGAGGTCACGATGAGCGAGAACGTCATCCTCGCCAGCACCAATAACCGCGTCGCCACGATCCGACTCAATCGCCCGGAGGCTCTCAACGCACTCAACAGCGAACTCATGCACGCCGTCGTGGACGCTGTTGAGGGCTTCGATCAGGACCCGAATATCGGCGCGATTGTCATCACTGGCAGCGATAAGGCCTTCGCCGCGGGCGCTGACATCAAGCAGATGCAGTCCGAGACCTACCCAGAGATCCGTCAGAAGAAGATGTTCTTGGAGTGGGAGCGCGTCGCGCAGGTCTCGACCCCAATCATCACAGCTGTCAACGGCTTCGCGCTCGGCGGCGGCTGCGAGGTTGCGATGATCGGCGACATCCTGCTGGCGAGTGAGAAGGCCAAGTTCGGCCAGCCGGAAATCACCCTGGGCATCATCCCGGGCATGGGTGGCACCCAGCGCCTAACCCGCGCGGTGGGCAAGGCTAAGGCGATGGACCTGATCCTCACAGGCCGCATGATGGATGCACAGGAGGCGGAGAGCTCTGGGCTCGTGTCCCGCGTGCTGCCCGTCGAGGGCTTCGACGAGGCGGTCCAGGAGGTCGCCGCCAAGGTTGCGGGCATGTCCAAGGTTGCTACCACCGCCGCGACCGACATGGTTGATGCCGCCTACGAGACCACCCTGCGCCAGGGACTGCTCAGCGAACGCGATGCCTTCTGGTCCCTGTTTGCCACGGAGGATCAGAAGGAAGGTATGGCCGCCTTCGTGGAAAAGCGCAAGCCGGAGTGGCAACACCGCTAAGGATCGCCGCGCGTCCGGCGGTTACGGGGTGAGTGGGCTTAGGTTTTTAGAAAGCGACGGGGCACACTAGGAAACATGGCTAAGAAGAAGACCTTCAAGAGGACGATTGCGCTCTCGCCAGCAGAGGCGTACGGAGTGCTGAGCAGCGAGGAGTACCTGCTGCGCGTCGACCAGCCCACGGATGGCTCGACGGTCGAGATTGTCGACTCGGATATTGCTCGGACTCCCGAGGGGCAGGTCACTGCTCACGTTCAGGTAGAGATCACGCCTGCCGGAGCTGCAGCCGAAGGTGCCGCCGCGGCCACCGAGGCCGCCGAGGCTGCTGCGGGCGAGTCGGGTGCGGAGGAACAGTCGAAGCAGCCGATGCGTCTCCAGCAGACCACCACCGTTGAGCCGCTGACGGGGGAGACCTGCGTGGCTGAAACCGCCATGCCCCTCCCGCAGGGCCTGGGGGAGATGCGCATGCACTTCACCTACACACCGCAGCGCAAGGATCCGCAGTCTAGCGACGTTGTTATCGAAGTATCGGTGGATGTGAGTGTTCCGGTCCCGATGGTCGGTGGCATGATCGCGCGCAAGATTCTGGGCGATGCGGATAACACCATCGACAAGGGGCTGGCGCGCATCGAAGCGGAGGGATTGTCTCGCCGCTAGCGTGAAGGATCGAGCGAGCGGGGTCCATCGTGTGGATTCTGCTAACCGCCTGTGTATTTCCTGATTGAGGGCTTGGTGCACGGGCGGTTTTTGCTTTAGTGGGGGGATTTTGGGGGTAGTTAGCGGGTGATCTATACTTTGCTTGACTACCTGCTAGCCCCTAAAAGGGGGAGTGTTTGGTGGAAAAACTTCGGCTCGTTTTGGCACCCCGCGCCGGCCGGGCCGTTGGGTAACAGTGCCAGGAGCATCGGCCGCGCTAAACCGGTGCTCCTGGTTGGTCGCTGGGGAAGTGCCGCGCCCTGCGCGGTGGCCTTCCCGCACACAAGGGAGTGATCCGTGGAAAAGCGGCGTCTTAGCGATGACGATCAGGCAGTCCAGAAGGCTCTGGACTACCTCAAGGCGCAAACGGCAATCCCCGTCACCATGTACGGGGAAGTCAAGAGTGCGAAGAAGCTCCAGATCGTCAACTGGATCGGGCTTCGTACCCCTGCGTTGGAAAACCTCGAGGTAATCAGCGCAGCGGGCGTCGGTGGACGCGTCATGGCCACCCGGCGTCCGGTCGGTGTCTCCGACTACACCCGAGCCAAGGCCATCAGCCACGAGTACGACTCCCTCATCTGCGATGAAGGGCTGCACTCGCTCGTTGCCGTGCCAGTGATCGTGAGCCGTTCGCTGCGGGGCGTTCTCTACGCCGGCATCCACTCCCGAGCTCGCCTGGGGGATAAGGTCCTTGAAGAAGTGACCATGACCGCCCGCTGCCTCGAGCAGGAGCTCGCTATCAACGAGGCGATGCGCGAGCGCGCCTCCGGCGAACCTTCCCAATCCACCTCGGAAGGCAAGGCCGCTGAGGATGCACCGAAGCCCTCCGGCTCGTTGAACAGTGCCGAATGGGAGCAGGTCCGCGCGACCCACTCCAAGCTTCGCATGCTCGCCAGCCGCGTGGAGGACGAGACCCTCCGCCGCGACTTGGAGGCGCTGTGCACCCAGATGGTCTCCCCGGTCCGCGTCAAGCAGACCACCAAGCTGTCCGCCCGTGAGCTGGACGTTTTGTCCTGCGTCGCCCTCGGCCACACGAACGTCGAGGCCGCGGAGGAGATGGGCATCGGCGCGGAAACCGTGAAGAGCTACCTGCGCTCCGTCATGCGCAAGCTTGGTGCTCACACCCGATACGAGGCGGTCAATGCTGCCCGCCGCATCGGCGCACTGCCTTAAACCCAGTGGTTACGCGGGGCATTCATCGCCCCGCCGTATTTCCACACATCACCCCACGGGGCGTCGGTCGGCAGCTGTGGAAGGTTTTAACGCGTATCCTTGGCTGTTGTGAACGACAGTTTTGTGGTGAATGGAGGCGCCCGGCTGCAGGGCGCAGTGAAAGTCAGCGGCGCGAAAAACAGCGTGCTTAAGCTCATGAGCGCCGCCATGCTCGCCGAGGGCCGGACCGTCCTAAAGAACTGCCCGCAGATCTCGGACGTTCCTTACATGGCGGACGTCCTTCGCGGCCTTGGCTGCGACGTTGAGCTGGACGGCGGCACCGTCGTCATCGACGTCCCGGCGGAGATCAATCACGACGCCGACTTCGACGCCGTCCGTCAGTTCCGCGCATCCGTCGCCGTTCTTGGGCCGCTAACCGCGCGCTGTCACCGTGCACGGGTCGCCCTCCCAGGAGGCGACGCCATTGGCTCCCGCCCCCTCGATATGCACCAGACAGGGCTGGAGACGCTCGGCGCAACCACCCGGATTGAGCACGGTTGCGTGGTCGCGGAAACCGACGGCCTGCATGGTGCGGAGATCAAGCTTGACTTCCCTTCGGTGGGAGCAACGGAGAACATCCTGACCGCGGCGGTTCTGGCCGATGGCGTCACCGTCCTCGATAACGCGGCTCGCGAACCGGAGATCGTCGACCTGTGCGACATGCTCAACGAGATGGGCGCGAAGGTTGAGGGCGGGGGATCGAATGTCATCACCGTCACCGGCGTGGAGAAGCTGCACCCGGTCGAGCATGAGGTGGTCGGTGACCGCATCGTCGCCGGCACGTGGGCGTATGCCGCGGCGATCACCCAGGGGGACGTCACCGTCGGCGGCATCGACCCGCAGCACCTGCACCTTCCGCTGGAGAAGCTCAAGCTCGCCGGCGCGCGGGTTGAGACCTACCCGACGGGTTTCCGCGTGGTGCAGGAATCCAAGCCCACTGCGGTGGACTATCAGACTCTGCCATTCCCCGGCTTCCCGACTGATCTGCAGCCGATGGCGATCGCGTTGTGCGTGGCATCGGAGGGAATGAGCGTGATCACGGAGAACATCTTCGAATCCCGTTTCCGCTTCGTCGACGAGCTCGTCCGTCTTGGTGCGGACGCCAGCGTCGATGGTCACCATGTGGTCATTAGAGGAGGACGTCAGTTGTCCTCTGCACCGGTGTGGTCCTCGGATATCCGTGCCGGGGTCGGGCTGGTGCTCGCAGGCCTGATTGCCGATGGTGAGACCGAGGTTCACGACGTCTATCACATCGATCGTGGCTACGAGGACTTCGTTGGCACGCTGCGCAGCCTCGGCGCGGACATTCGCCGGGTGGAGCGCTAGTAGCGCAGACGGACACCGCCTAACACGGGGCATGTACATCGAAACCCTGGGTCAGAATTAGTTCTGACCTGGGGTTTTGTGTTTGTTGTGGGGTGTGTGTAGATTATTGATCTGCAAGGCCGACGGCGCTGATGCCGGGTGGTTGGGTTCCCCTTTCGGTCTTGTTTCTTTATCACCAAGCTTTGGTGAACAGTGAGTGATCGTGAGTTTTTCTCCGGTTTGCTTCTGGTTCATGGGGGTGATAAGCTCGGAATCCGCCTCAACGTGAAGCACCACAGTGGTGTGGTTGTGGAGTGTTGTGTGCATATGTTGTTTGAGAACTCAATAGCGTGATGAACCAAGCAGATCAACGGTTCTGA
>NZ_JASODY010000033.1:0-8012 GCF_030212265.1 Corynebacterium sp. UMB9976 | reverse complement strand
ACTGCGTAAATCTAGACCGTTGTGACACACCTCAATCATGCTCGAGCACAGGCCCACAATTAGGAGACACGCCCTAGGTGACGTCGAACTGGGTGACCAAGCTGAGTTGGGCGACACCGGACTTGGGTGACGTCCTACTGGTCTGAGACCGAGCTGAGCTCATCCGCGCCGCCGGGCGCGGCCGAAAGCGAGCCGCCGAAAAAGACCCTATCCCCCGGCGAAAGGTGGCAGGACGTCCACGCGCTGCGCCCCGGCGAGCCCGGTCGCGCGCTCGGCCCGCTGGCCGTCCACGAGGAAGGTGCAGCGTTCCAGGATGTCGGCGAGGCTCAGGCCAGAGTCCGTGCGTCCGGTGTGCCGCGCTGCCGCATCATCGAGCAGCTCGCCGAGGGTGTCGAAGGCCTCAGCGGGTTCCTCGCTGACCCCGGTGGCGGCGCGGGCGGCGGCGAAATAGTGGATACGCATGCGCTCCATACTAGCCCGTCCCCGGGCACTATCGGATCCAGCCCGAAATGCTGGGCCAGACAGCCAGGATGACCTTCAGGCAGTCCCGCATGCCGCCCGAGGACGAGGAGGCATTGACCACGAGTGTGCCGCCCGGCTCCCGAGAGCTCAGACCGATCACGCCACGCGACATCGAAGCCTTGGGCGTGTTCTTCAGCCCCTCCACGAGCACCTGGGTTTCTACGGTCTCCAGCCGGGTAGAAATGACCTTGAGGGTTTCCTCCGGGGTGAGGTTCCGCGGCCCCAGCCCCGTTCCGCCGCAGGTCAGCAACAGAGCCACCCCATCAGCGATTCCCTGTTCGAGCTCGCGCCGGATGGGCTCGGCACCCTCGGGCACGACGATGAGGTCGGTGACGGTGAACCCGGCTTCCTGCAGCATCGCCGCGGCGTCCTGCCCAATGGTGTTCTCCCGCTCCCCGCCGGCGATGCGGTCGGAGACGACGACGATCTTCGCGTTCTGGCGCGGGGCCGGATTGTTGCGCGGGGCCGTGTTGTCGTGTGGGGTTGTACCGCTCATCTGTGCTCCTCATCTGCTGTTCGGCGGCGCCCGCAGAGACCACAAGAAACACCGTTTTCTGCCGGGCTGCCCTGGGCTACCGGATCCCATTTTAGGGCTACAGTGGGAGGTCGCCTGCGGGGTACGAATCCTCGCGACATTCGGCCGCACGTTAACCCCAAGGAGCATGAAGATTGTCCTCGCACTCCATCGACCCTGCGGGCTCGCCGAGCGCCAGCGAACGCTATAGCCGCCAGGTCACCCTCATGGGCCCGGAGGCCCAGGAGAAGCTGGCTACCTCGCGGGTCGCGGTGATCGGAGCCGGTGGGCTGGGCTCCCCCGCGCTGCTGTACCTCGCCGCGGCGGGCATCGGCCACATCACGCTCATCGACGACGACACCGTGGAGCTATCCAACCTGCACCGCCAAGTGATCCACAGCTCTGCGGCTGCCGCTAACGGCGAGTCCAAGGCCCACTCCGCCCGCGCACGGCTGACAGAGCTCAACCCCGATGTTCACCTCGAGCCAGTCGTCGAGCGACTGACATGGGAGAACGCGCTGAGGGTCCTGGAGGGCGCGGACCTCGTCCTCGACGGGACGGATAACTTCGACACCCGGCACGTGGCCAGTCACGCGGCCGCCCGGCTGGGGATCCCGCACGTCTGGGCCTCGATCCTGGGCTATCAGGCGCAGCTATCGGTGTTCTGGGCAGGCCACGGGCCGATCTACGAGGACCTCTTCCCCACCCCGCCCGCGCCGGGCGCGGTGCCCTCGTGCTCACAGGCGGGTGTCTTGGGACCGCTGGTGGGCATCGTGGGCTCGGCGATGGCCCTGGAGGCCATCAAGCTCATCACGGGCGTGGGCCGCCCGCTGGTCGGCCGGCTCGCCTACTACGACAGCCTGACCGCAAGCTGGGAGGAGATCCCGGTGGCAGCCAACCCGGAGGTCACCGAGCAGGTACGCACGGGCACTCCCCCGCATGGCCCGGTGGAGGTCACCGAGATTCCGCCCGGGAGCACGGTCATCGACGTGCGGGAGCCCAGGGAGTTTGCGGAATTCCACCTGCCCGGGGCGATCAATGTGCCGCTGGCCGAGATCTTGGGCGGCTACACCCCGCCGGAGGTGGAAAACGGGGCGGTCGTGGTCTGCGCGCGCGGGGCTCGTTCCGCCCACGCGGTGGACACGCTGGAGCGACGCGGCGTCACGGGGCTAGCCAGCCTGCGCGGCGGGCTGACCCGCTTCCGCTAGTTCGCGGTCAGCCGCTTAGGCGTCCTCGACGGTCACCGGCCCGGCCACCGTCAGCTCTTCGACCCGGATGCCACGATCGCGGGTCTCCTGCAGAAGTGCTTCCTCCACCGGCTCGGTGGACAGCACCAGCACGGTCGGACCCGCCCCGGAGAGGAACGCCGGATAGCCCTGGTTGCGCAGGCGGTTGACCCACTCGGAGGAAATCGGCAGCACCTCGGCGCGGAATGGCTGGTGCATCCGGTCCCGGGTACCCTCCCACAGCAGGCTCGGGTCCTTGGACAGAGCAACAAGCAGCACGCCGGTGCGGGACACGTTGAAGCGGGCGTCCAGGTGCGGAATATCGCTCGGCAACACGCGACGCACAGCCTCGGTGGAGGCGTGAGAATTCGGAATCAGCGCGGTGGCGCGGATAGCCGGGTGCACCGTGACCGGGGCGGCATGGTACGTCGGCTCGGTGCCGTCGACCGGGATGTTCGTCCAGGACACGACAGCGCTGCCGAGGACGGAGGCCGCGACGTTATCCGGGTGGCCCTCGAAGGTCGAGGCAAGCTGGATGATCGTGTCCGTGTCTAGGACGTCCCCGGCCAGCGCATTGGCCGCCACCACGCCCGAGACCGCGGCGGCGGCAGAGGAACCCAGGCCGCGGGACTGTGGGATGGAGTTATTGCAGCGCACCCGCAGGCCACGAGCAATGACGTCCGCCTTCTTCAGCCCGGCGCGGATGGCGCGGACGACCAGGTGTCGCTCGTCCAGCGGCACCTCGCCCTGCCCCTCGCCGGTGACCTCCACCTCGAGGCCGGAGTCGATAACCTCGACCTCGACGTGGTCGTAGATGCTCAAGGCCAGACCCAGCGAGTCGAATCCGGGGCCCAGGTTCGCGGAAGAACCCGGAACCTTGACCCGAACCTTGCGGCCGACGGGGATCTCAGTCGCCATTGCTGTTACTTACCTTCCATACGGATGACGGAGTGGACCTCGCGGACGGCGTCGAGCTCGTTGAGCGTGGCGACCGTCTCCTCCAGGTCCTTCTCGGTGGCGCTGTGGGTCACGACGACGAGGCGGGCGCCCAGGTCGTCCTTGTTCTCCTGGCGCACCGTCTTCAGGGAGACGTTGTGCTTAGAGAAGGCGTTGGAGATCTCGGCGAGCACGCCCACACGATCCTCCACCAGCATGTCAACGTGGTACCGGGTCACGACGTCTCCAAAATCAGCGATCGGAAGGGCGGCGTAGGTGGACTCGCGCGGACCGCGGCCACCGTGGATGATGTTGCGGGCCACGGCGACGACGTCGCCGAGGACGGCGGAGGCGGTCGGGCCACCGCCGGCGCCGTTGCCGTAGAACATCAGGCGACCGGCGGACTCGGCCTCGACGAAGATGGCGTTATAGGACTCGGAGACGCTGGCCAGCGGGTGGGACAGCGGGACGAGCGCCGGGTAGACGCGGGCGGAGACACCTGGGGTGCCGTCGGCCTGGGTGACCCGGTCGCACAGGGCGAGCAGCTTGATGGTGCAGCCTGCGGCGCGGGCGGCCTCGATGTCCTGGGTGGTGATGTTGCGGATTCCCTCAGTGTGGACATCCTCGCTGGAGACGCGGGAGTGGAAGGCCAGGGATGCCAGGATCGCGGCCTTGGAGGCGGAGTCGTGACCATCGACGTCCGCAGTCGGGTCAGCCTCGGCGTAGCCCAGTTCGGTGGCCTCGGCGAGCATCTCGTCGTAGCTGGCGCCGCGCTCGTACATTGCGTCGAGGATGAAGTTGGTGGTGCCGTTGACGATGCCCATGACGGACTCGATCTTGTCGCCAGCCAGGGAGCGCAGCAGCGGGCCGACGACCGGGATGGCCGCGGCGACGGCTGCCTCGAAGAAGAGGTCAGCGCCGGTGGACTCGGCGGCCTCGGAGAGCTCGCCGGAGTGGGCGGCGATGAGGGCCTTGTTCGCGGTGACCACGGACTTGCCGGCCTTCAGGGCCGCGTTGACGACCTGGCGTGGGTAGTCGATGCCACCGATGACCTCGATCACGAGGTCGATGTCGTCGCGCTGCACCAGGGAGAGCGCGTCGTCCGTCAGCAGCTCGGGGTCGACTCCCTCGCGCGTGCGGGACAGGTCGGAGACCGCGACGCCGCGGACCTCCAGCGGCCCGCCGATGCGGGCGGCGAACTCGTCGGCACGCTCGTTGAGCAGTCGGTAAACCTCAGCACCGACTGTGCCCATGCCCAGCAGTGCAACACCAATAGTGGCGTCGAGTCCTTTACCCGGGCGGATGGTGGGCGCCGATGCGTCAGTCATGAGTTTTCTCCCAATGTTGTTGTTGGTTTTGTGCTCGCCTTTGGTGGCGTCGGTTAGCCATTCTAGCGAGCAGCAGAATGCCAAGTTGTGTATCGCTTAGGTCAGAGGTTAACCCACCTAGACCAAGCTGTCTAGTTTTATGTTTTGCGGGTGTGCCCCAGCGTTGCCGGGGCAGACCTTCCCTAGCCCTCGAGGGCCAAAATATCCTCCAGGCGCTCCCGGCGAATCATCACCCGGTCCTGGCCATCCGCCACGGTAATCACCGGCGGGCGCAGGAACATGTTGTAGCGGGAGGACATCGAGTAGCAGTACGCCCCCGTCGCCGCGATGGCCAACAGGTCGCCCGGCGCGACGTCGTCGGGAACCGGGACATCGTTGATCAGAATGTCGCCGGACTCGCAGTGGGAGCCGACGATGCGGGTCGGGACCAGCGTGCCGGCGACCTCGCGATTGACCACCCGGACGTCGTACTCCGCCTGGTAGAGGGCCGGACGGATGTTGTCGCTCATCCCGCCGTCGACGGAGATGTACCGGCGCACAGTGTGGTCGCTGGTCTCGACGTCCTTGACGGTGCCGACCCGGTAAATGGTCACCATGGCCGGGCCAGCGATCGCGCGCCCCGGCTCGACGTTGACGATCGGGGTCGGAACACCGACCTCCTCGGCCACCTCGGCGACCTTCGCGAGCAGGTTGCGTGCCACGGGGGCCACGTCAAGCGCCTCCTGGTCCGGGGTATACGCGATGCCATAGCCGCCGCCCAGGTCGAGGACGTTGAAATCCGCCCCCGTGGCTTCGTGGGATAGCAGCTGCTTCCACAGGCCCAGCAGGCGCTCGGCGGCGAGCACGAAGCCGTCGGCGTCGAACACCTGGGAACCGACGTGGCAGTGCAGGCCGCGCAGAACCAGGCCCTCGGCGGCGAGGCACTCCTCCGCTGCCTGCTTGGCCTTCCCGGAGGCCAGGGAGAAGCCGAACTTCTGATCCTCGTGGGAGGTCGCGATGAACTCGTGGGTATCGACATGCACGCCCGGGGTCACGCGCACCAGGACGTCCTGGGTGGTGCCCAGGTCGCGGGCCACGCGGGAGAGTTCGGCGATCTCCTGGAGCGAGTCGATGACGATGAGCTCCACGCCCGCCTCGACGGCGGCACGGAGGAACTCTTCATTCTTGTTGTTGCCGTGCACCGTGATGCGCTCGGCCGGGAAGTCGGCATGCAGGGCGATACGCAGCTCACCGAGGCTCGCGACATCCAGGCTCAGCCCCTCCTCGGCCACCCAGCGGCACACGGCCGTGGAGATGAAGGCCTTGGAGGCATAGTGCACCCGCTCTCCCCCGCCGAAGGCCTCAGCCATCTCCCGGCAGCGGGAGCGGAAGTCGGCCTCGTCCATGACGAAGCTCGGGGTGCCGTGTGTGGCGGCGAGCTCGGGCAGGCTCACGCCGCCGATCGCCACCTCCCCGTTCTCTGCCCGGCGCGTGGTGCGTGGGAAGACGTGAGCCGGGATGAGGTTGAATTCCTCGGTGGTGGCGGTGCGCCGGCGTAGTGGTGTGGGTTGTTGTGCTGTGACCGGATCCATGCGGGTGTAGCCTTACATCCTTTCTGGTGCGGACACGCCGACCAGGCTCAGTGCGTTCTCCAGTACCTGGCGGGTGGCGGCGGCCAGGGCCAGGCGGGCGTGGAATACCGGGGCTGCGTCCGCACCGGTCGGCTCGTCGGCCTTCGGCAGCACCTGGCAGGCGTCGTAGAAGCGGTGGAAGTCCCCAGCCAGCTTCTCCGCGTAGTGAGCGATACGGTGCGGTTCGCGCAGCTCAGCGGCCGTGCGGATCACCTTCGGGAACTCGCCCAGGGAACGGATCAGCGTGCCCTCCCGGTCGTGGGTCAGCAGCGAGAGATCGGCGCCGCCAAAGTCCACGCCCTGTTCGTCTGCCTTGCGCTGCAGGGAGCACAGGCGGGCGTGGGCGTACTGGACGTAGAACACCGGGTTCTCGTTGCTTTGGGAGGCCCACAGGTCCATGTCGATGTCCAGGGAGGAGTCCACCGAGGAGCGGATCAGCGCGTAGCGGGCCGCGTCCACGCCGATGGCCTCGACCAGGTCGTCGAGGGTGATGATGGTGCCGGCGCGCTTGGACATGCGCACGGCCTCCCCATCGCGGACGAGGTTGACCATCTGGCCGATCATGACCTCCACCTGCTTCGGGTCGTACCCCAGTGCCGCTGCGGCGGCCTGCAGGCGGGCGATGTAGCCGTGATGGTCCGCGCCCAGCATGTAGATGCACAGGTCGTGGCCGCGGTTGATCTTGTCCGCGATGTAGGCGATGTCGCCGGCGATGTAGGCGGCGTTGCCGTCGGACTTGATGACGACGCGGTCCTTGTCGTCGCCGAAGTCGCTGGAGCGCAGCCACCAGGCACCGTCGGCTTCGTAGAGGTTGCCGTTGGACTTCAGCTCCTCGATGGCCTTGTCCACCGCGCCGGATTCGAAGAGGGAGTTCTCGTGGAAGAAGACGTCGAACTCGGTGCCGAACTGCTTCAGCGTGGTCTTGATGTGGTCGAACATCAGCTCCACGCCCTGGGCGCGGAAGAGCTCCTGGGCATCCGCGTCGGAGAGCTCGCCCCAGGTCGGGTTCGCTTCGGCGACCTGGGCGGCGATGTCCTGGATGTACTGGCCACCGTAGCCGTCCTCCGGGGTGGGCTCGTTGCGCGCGGCGGCGAGCAGGGACTTCGCGAAGCGGTCGATCTGGCCGCCGTGGTCATTGAAGTAGTACTCGCGGGTCACCTCGCCACCCTGGGCGGCCAGCAGGCGGCCAAGAGAGTCGCCGACGGCGGCCCAACGGGTACCACCCAGGTGAATCGGACCGGTGGGGTTAGCAGAGACGAATTCCAGGTTGATCTTCGTGCCCTTGTAGGCATCTCCGCGGCCGAAGCCCTGGCCAGCGGCGAGAATGTTCTCCACAATCTTGCCCTGCGCGGCAGCGGCCAGGCGGATGTTGATGAATCCAGGGCCGGCGACGCTGGCCTCGTCGATCTCCGGGCTGGCGGCCAGCTTCTCAGCGAGCCACGTGCCCAGCTCGCGGGGGTTGGTTCCCGCCTTCTTGGCGGTCTGCATAGCGACGTTGGTGGCATAGTCGCCATGCTCTGGGTTGCGCGGGCGCTCGACCGTCGGGTTATCGGGGACGACGGAGGCGTCCAGGCCACGCTCGGTGAGGACCTCGCGGGCGATGCGTGCAATGAATTCGGAAAGTTCTGCTGGAGTCACGCCTAAAGACTTTATCAGCACGTAATGCGGGTTCGTCGCCCCCATCCGTCTGCGCGGGGCGCGCTGGCCGGTGGGGTGTTTTTGCCTCCCCTTGCACCCAGGGTGCTAGACTACCGATCTGATGCCTCCGTAGCTCAGGGGATAGAGCACTGGTTTCCGGTACCAGCGGTCGGACGTTCGAATCGTCTCGGGGGCACGTTTTATTGCCCGGGTGGCGGCGCACCCAGTGCGCCGCCAC